>JAZNWC010000032.1:0-5461 GCA_045593145.1 Candidatus Nanosyncoccus sp. | reverse complement strand
AAAGGTGCAAAATTGCTGCATTTTAATTTATCAAAAAAGCCATGGTACCATGATGACGTAAACTGTGGCGAGGAATTTTGGAATGCGGCAAAGGGAACTGGGTTTTATGGTGATTTGGTGCGCGCAAAAGAAAAATACACTCCTGCTGATGCCGAACGCGACGCAGAAAAAATCAAAGCGCTGATTAAAAAAGGCGCCGAGCTTTCTAAAGTTAAAAAACCACTTCTAAAAGTCAAAGATATAGATGAACAAAAAATGGTGCGAATGAAGAGACTCTAACTCTCGACCTCTTCCTTGGCAAGGAAGCGCTCTAAACAACTGAGCTACATTCGCACGTCGTACTAGTATTATATCACATATCTTGATTTTTTTGCAAAAATTTTATAATATAAAAACATAACAATAAAAAATAAAAACATAACATTAAGATTTGAAAACATAATATGGAAATACTTTTGCAAATAGTGCTACTGATTGTGGGTTTCGTTGTGCTTATTAAGGGCGCGGATTGGCTAGTGGATGGTTCTTCTTCTATTGCGACGAATTTTAAAGTATCAAAAACTTTGATTGGCCTGACGATTGTGGCATTTGGTACGAGTGCGCCGGAGCTTGCAGTGTCTATCACGTCGCTTGCGAATGGTTCGACAGATATGTTGCTGGGGAATATTATTGGGAGTAATATTATAAATGTACTTTTGCTAGTTGGTGTGGGCGCTGTGATTTGTCCGATCAAGGTTCATAAGGAAACTGTCCGCAAAGAGTTGCCGATTTTACTTTTGGTTTCTACGGCTTTGGCAGTTTTGTTTTTAGACACTACACTAAATAGTGCGGATGTAAATTCTATCACTCGCAGCGACGCGATTATTTGTCTTTTGTTCTTTGGGGTTTTTCTTTATTACCTTATTGTGATGGCGTTTAGAAACCGTGAAGCTAAAACAAATAAGCGTGAGAAGCCAAAATATAAATTAGGCAAAGCGTTTGTCTTTGCGATTTTGGGCTTAGTCGGCTTAGTGGTTGGTAGCCAGCTTGTAGTAAATAGTGCTACGGAAATTGCACATGTGATTGGTGTGTCTGACCGGATTATCGCGTTAACAATTGTGGCGCTAGGGACTTCATTGCCGGAGCTTGCAACTACGATTGTAGCAGCAAAACACAAAGAAACTGATTTAATCGTGGGGAATATTATTGGTAGTAATATTTTTAATATTTGTATTGTAATGGGGATTCCGGTAACAATTTTTGGGACGATTACGCCAGATAGTTTCCAGATAGTAGATTTAGTGATGATGGTGTTGTCGGCAGTTTTGTTGGTGTTAGTTACTTATCGAGATAAATTAATTTCTAGGCGTGAGGGTTTATTGATGCTTCTAGTGTTTGCTTTGTACTATAGTTATGTTGTGTATGGAGCATTAGTGTGAACTGGCTAGTGCTGGTTGCGATTACGGTAATTTTTGACGCCCTTAGAATTTTTATTGATAATTATGCTTCAGATGTTTATTTCAAAAAGCGCGAAGCGGTTTCGCAGAAACTTTTTTATGGCTACGCGTATATTTTCACTGCAATTATCATATTGATTGCCGTAAATTTTGATTTTTACAGTGCAAACTATGGTGTAATTGGCATGATGTTAGTGGCTGGGGCCTTGAGCGCAATTTCTGGTATTCCATACTTTAGGGCCTTAGAACTAGACGACTCTACTAACCTTGGGATTTTTATTCAACTTGCTCCGGTTTTGTATTTGATATTAGGATGGTTTTTACTTGGAGAGACTTTTTCTCCACTACAATTTGTGGCTTTTGCAATTATTCTGGCGGCACCAATTCTCATTGTCCTTACTACTAGAAAACGCAGCCGAAAAATTAAAATCAAAGCCGTGTTTTATGCATTCATTTATGTTTTGATTGCAGTAATAGGAAATATTATTTTTGTAAAAGCCAATGCACATGTAAATGCGATGAATTTTGTACCAGAAATTGCCTTTGTGATTTGTGGTAAAGGTATAACAAATGTTTTGATAGTATATTGCCGGCCAAAGTGGCGACGGCGTTTCCTAGACGTGTTAAGATCTAGCCATTACAAAGTATTAAGACCACTAGTTATTAACCATTGTGTAGGAATGGTAAAAGAGTTTGCCTATCGTGGGGCCTTGGCCACTGCGCCAGCAGTAGCATTGGCATCGGCGGCGTCTGATTCGGTAGAGCCAATCGTGATCTTCTTTATGGGAATTCTCCTCACGTTGATTTGGCCAAAATTCGGGCGCGAAAAACTTACGCGTAAGACGGTAATGGTGCACCTTGTTGCTACGGTTTTAGTAGTGACTGGTATCATAATCCTGCAAATATAAAATTTATGTTATAATAAACATATAAGGTGCTTTGGCGGAGTGGTTACGCAGCGGTCTGCAAAACCGCGTACACCGGTTCAATTCCGGTAGGCACCTCCATATTAATAATTAAAAAGGAGATTAAAATGCCAGTATGGGCGATTATCCTGATAGTTGTGGGCGTCATTATTTTGATTGTCGCGATTATCGCGAGTATGTATAACTCATTAGTAAAACTTAATACTCGTGTAGATGAGGCATGGTCTGATATCACTGTGCAACTCAAGCGCCGTGCAGATCTCATTCCAAACTTGGTAGAGACCGTAAAAGGCTACGCAAAACACGAGAGCGAAGCTATCAAACAAGTTTCTGACGCTCGTGCCAAAATGATGGGCGCAAGAAGCGTTGCGAGCACCGCAGAAGCAGATCGTTCTATGCTTGGTGCACTTTCTCGCATTATGGCTGTGTCTGAGTCTTACCCAGATCTCAAAGCTGATAAAAACTTCCAACAGTTGTCTTCTGAACTCACCGACACCGAAGATAAGGTACAAGCATCTCGCCGCTTTTACAATGCCGGCGTTAAAGAGCTTAATACCAAGATTAGCATTTTCCCATACAATATTTTGTTCCATAGCTTCAAGAAGCGTGAATTCTATAATGTAGATGAAAAAGAATACGATCGTATCGAAAAAGCTCCAGAAGTAAAATTTGATAAGTAAAAATGTATAAGCAAATAGCCCAGAATAAACGTAGAACTATTTATATTATGATAGTTTTTGTCATAATGATAGCTGCGATTGCTGGGCTTTTTGCTTGGTTTTATAAAGATGTGTGGCTTGCAGTGTGGGTTACTGTCGCGGCGATAGCGTATGCTGTATTTCAATATTTTATGTCGGCATCTATCGCTACGACAATGACCGGCGCGAAAGAAATACAAAAAAAGGACAACCCGAGGTTTTATAATATTGTAGAAAATTTGTCTATTACTACGGGTTTGCCGATGCCAAAAGTTTATATTATTGACGATCCGGCGCCAAATGCGTTTGCGACAGGGCGCGATCCAAAGCATGCGATTGTGGCGGCTACAACTGGGCTGATTGACATTATGAACGATAAAGAACTAACCGCAGTGATGGCGCATGAAATGTCGCACGTAAAAAATTATGATATTCGGGTGAGTATGATTGTGTTTGGTTTGGTCTGTATGATGGGGCTGGTGTCTGATATTGCGTTCCGGATGATGTTTTATGGCAATCGGCGCCGCAATGATGAAGGTAGCCCAGTGGGGTATGTGCTAGTTATAATCGCAGCAATTTTGTCGCCAATTTGTGCGGCGATTGCACAAATGGCAGTATCGCGTCAGCGCGAGTATTTAGCGGATGCTTCGGCGGTAAATATTACGCGTTATCCAGAGGGTATGATTTCGGCGCTTAAAAAATTACAGGCTCACTCTCAACCGATGAAACGTCAAAATTCGGCAGCGGCGGCACTATATATTAATAATCCTTTGCGTAAAGGATTCTTTAGCGATTTGTTTAGCACGCACCCGCCGATTGAAAAACGGATTGAGAGGCTTGAAAATGGCAAAAACACGTTCTAAAAAAAATATAAAAAAGCCTCGTTTTTGGAAAAAGTATAAAAAATCACCACGGGTGAAATTGCATAAGTCGTTCCGGCGTTCTTATCGTGAAGATTACAAACGCGAACTAGAAGTGCCGGGAATCATGTATCATATTTTTGCAACTTTTCGGGTGATTTTCAAAAACTGGAAATTGTTTTTGCCACTTTTGATAATATCTGTGATATTGGCGGTGTTATTTGTGGGGCTAATGAGCGAAAGTAACTATCGGCAATTTCAGGATATTTTGGATCAAACTACGGAGAGCATGGGCATGGGAGATATTGGTAACTTCGCAAAGTCTGGGTTGCTTCTTATTTCTACGATCACGACTGGTGGATTGTCTGGTGAGTCGAGCGAGTCGGCGACGGTTTTTGCGGTGATTATATTCTTGATTTTGTGGCTCACGACGATTTTCTTGATTCGTCATCGTTTGGCTGGACACAAAGTAAAACTTCGCGACGGGCTTTATAATGCGATGACGCCACTTTTGTCTACTTTTGTGGTGTTTGCGATTGCAGTGGTTCAATGTATTCCGATTTTCTTGTTAATTATTGTGTATTCGGCGGCGGCGCAGACTGGGTTTCTTAATACGCCGTTTTATGCGCTGGTGTTCTTTATTTTTGCGATGGTGATGATTGTGATTTCAGGGTATTTACTTTCTAGCTCTTTGATGGCGCTTGTGGCGGTGACGGCACCGGGGCTATATCCAATTAAAGCTTTGCGAGCGGCGTCTGATTTGATGATGGGAAGAAGAGTAAAATTTATTTTGCGATTAGTAGCACTAATATTTGCGCTTGCGATTGTGTGGGTGATTGTGATGTTGCCATTGATTTTGTTTGATCTACTAATGCGAAACTTTGAGTGGACGACAAATGTGCCATTCGTGCCAGTTTGTTTACTTACGATGACGTGCTTTACCGTTATTTATATTAGTGCGTATTTGTATTTATATTATAGATGGATGTTGAATTATGACGAAAAGTGAAGCCGAGAAAAGAATTATTAAACTTCGCGAATTGATAAATGATTATCGGTATCATTATCATGTGCTTGATGAGTCAATTATGAGTGAGGCGGCGGCAGATTCGTTGAAACATGAACTTGCGACACTCGAGGCAGAATATCCAGAACTCATCACGCCGGATTCGCCAACGCAACGCGTAGCGGGGAAGCCACTGGATAAATTTACAAAAGTTGCGCACGAAAAAAGAATGATTAGTCTTGCGGATGTGTTTTCGCGCGAGGAAGTTTTGGATTGGATTTCTAGAAACGAGAAGTTGGTGCCGGGCGGAAAAATAGAAGAATTTTTTACTGATATAAAAATGGATGGTTTAGCTTGTTCGCTCAAATATCGCGACGGAGTTTTTTACCAGGCAGTAACGCGCGGAGATGGACTTGTCGGCGAAGACGTAACGCTTAATGTAAAAACAATTCAGAACGTACCACTTCGACTTCCTAATGAGGGGGAAGTTGAAGTGCGTGGTGAAATTGTTATTTTCAAAAAGGATTTTGAGAAG
>JAZNWC010000031.1:0-20723 GCA_045593145.1 Candidatus Nanosyncoccus sp. | reverse complement strand
TGGCGTGCTCTTTTTCATTGAGTGCAGTTTCAGCAAAAATCGCCGCAATTTGTTCATATCCATCTTTTTTGGCTTTTGACGCGAAAAAATCATACTTGTTGCGCGCTTCGCTTTCACCCGCAAAAGCCTTCTTCAAATTTTCATAAGTTTTAGTTCCGTCATATTTCATTTTCATTTTTTCTCCTTAGATACAAGTATATCCGCCATCTACTGGCATAATTAAACCAGTTACATAAGATGCTTCTTCCGAAGCCAAGAATACAATCGCCGCATCTAGCTCGCCTGGCTTGCCGTAACGCTTCATTGGCACCATAGTTTTTGCGAAATCCTGGAAACGTTCAGTATCGAGCACGGCCGTTGTCAGCTCGGTATAAAAATACCCTGGGCAAATTGCGTTGCAGGTAATGCCATCAGTTGCAAGCTCAGCCGCCACAGCGCGCGTAAAGTTCACCACTGCGCCTTTTGAAGTATGATAAGCAATAGTCGGGATTTCGGTGTTTCCCACCAAGCCATACATCGAAGCAATATTAATAATCCGCCCGTATTTATTTTTCTGCATAATTTTTGCAAAAGCGCGTGTCATCTTGAACACAGATGTTTCATCCGTAGCGATAGTAAAATCCCATTCTTCATCGCTCATATCAATTACGCCTTTGTCTTTTGATGAACCAGCGCAGTTTAACAAAATATCTACTTTGCCAAATTCTTTTTCGGCTTTTTCAGCAGCCGCATCAATATCTTCTGTCTTGGTGATATCGCATTTGATTGGCAAAACTTTTGGAGCTCCAGCTTTTTCTAGTTTTGGCTTAAACTCTTCGAGCCTCTCCATTCGACGAGCCAAAATTACAAGTGATGCGCCCTGGCGCGCAAGTGCAAGTGCCATCTGCTGACCCAGTCCAGACGAAGCACCAGACACTACAGCCACTCTACCTTTTAGATTAAACATATAAAAACTCCTCCTTTTTACTATTTTAATTATACCACAATAAACTATTCGTCGATTCCCTTTTGATCGGTTTCTCTTTGACTAGTTTCTTTCAAGGTTTTTACAATATCTTTGCCATCTTGCAGAGTGCCACGAATATTCTCTTCGGTAAACGACGAAACCACCTCAATCGCACCAGCCACAGCCGTTAGCGACCCCATTACAATATACCAGCCAATTTCAATCGCATCTGAAGCAAGTATAAAATAAATACCCACTGTAAATTCAATGATGGTCAGAAGGATTTTAAATTTCCACCACAAAGTCTTGTCACCCATATTCCTAAACACATAGATTGCGCCAAAAATACCGTTCAAAATCGTAAAACCGCCAGACATCAAATTTAGAGCTTTGTTGGTAAATTCTTCGTTCAAAATCAAGAAAAATCCGACCGCCGCCACAATTACATAAATCGCCGTTTCAAATATTTGCGAGAAAAACACATGACGCTCAATTTGCTTGGCCTCGCGATTTTTTTCACTATCGTAATTAGATTTGATATAGCCGACCCGATAAAACGCCCAAAAACTAAGTAAGATGCCGATAGTCGTAATTAGCATCGGCAAAGATTTGGTGTCGTTACCATTGCCATTGATGGCGCCAATCAGCATCATCACGCCACCCACAAACATCATAATAGAAGAAGCAATTTTATTTTTGACAAAAATTTTCCAAATGCTAAATCCACTTGTGACTAATTTGTTCATACTTTGATTATAACACAAAAAAATGGAGCCGCCAGCCGGGTTTGAACCGGCGACCTCATCCTTACCATGGATGCGCTCTACCAACTGAGCTATAGCGGCAGTTGGTGCTGGAAGTAGGACTCGAACCTACGAAGCCCGAAGGCGAGAGATTTACAGTCTCTTGTCATTGCCACTAGACGATTCCAGCACTAAAACTATTATAAACCCTAAATCCGTTTTTGTCCAGCATGTGGCTTCACGATTTTTCGCACCGGGCGCGAAGCAGTCCTGGTAACATTCCGCACAGTTTTGGTCGCCTTCTTCACAATTTTTTTGGCTTTTTTCGCCTTGGCGGCATTGTCCTTCATGATTTGCTCTTCAATCCTCGCCGCCGTCGCTAGCGTTGCTTCTACGTCGTCCGCATTTTCATAAATCGCCAAAATCTGCCGGAGCGTATTTACATTTGGATCTAGCTCGTAGGCATTTTCCAGTGCCTCTACGGCTTTTTTGGTTTTGCCTAACTTTTCTTCAGCCTTAGCTAGCGCAATAAACCTCGCCGGCACATCACCCTCTAGCTCTATCGCCTGCAAAAACGCCATCTCGGCCTTTTCGTACGCGCCAGTTTCTAGATAAATCAAGCCGGCATTATGAATAGATGCTGGATTATTATCTAGCGACTGCGCAATCTCAAAACATTCCACCGCCTCGTCATACTTTTGCCCTTTGGCATACAAAATTCCCAAGCGGTTATACGCCGCTGCATTTTTTTCGTCAAATTTCAAAATCGTAAGAAGTGCTTTTTCTGCACGAAAAGGTTTACGCTCTTTCATCGAAGTCTGTGCGATTTGCCATAACTTTTTCATTTGCGCAGTATATTTTGGCGATTTTTCCTCCACCTTCTTCTCTTTTGCCTCAAATGGAAACAAAAACACCAGATAGGCCGAAAAAATCAAAATCACAAAAACTGCAATCATAACCTTATTTTAACACAAATCCGCCACCAAATGTAATTTTATATGACCATTTTTGTCGATATTGTCATAAGCGGTCAAAAATTTCGGAATTTTTTTTACAAAAACATCTTTATTCGTTTTGAAATAAGATTTATATAGCATCTCAATCGTCGTCGCAAGCACCGTCAAAGTATATTCACGCACGCCATCTTTTTTCTTGGTAATTTCCTCCGCCAGAGCTGGCAAATCGCTCGGTTTCGCCACAATCAAACGCTTCGCTATGTCGCGGATTTTGACATCCACCTTGATATCGCCGTCAATCGGCTCGTGATTTCTCAAAAAATACACCATCGCCCGGCTAAGAATCGTCGGTAAAACCAAAGATGGGCTGCTAGTAATTAGCACAAAATGCACTTTGTCGCCCGGTTCTTCCAGATTTTTAAGAAACGCATTCGCCGCTTCTTCGCTCATCGCCTCCACCGGACGAATTATCACAAATTGTTCGCTAGTCTGTTTTACACCCAGACGCGAAATTATTTCACGCACTTGCTCGATCGAAATCACCGTTTTGCCATCTGGCTCCAAGACAAACGCATTTTTTATCTCGACTTTTTCGTCTCTTGGCATCACAAAAAGCGATGTCCCTACCTTTTCGGCAATTCTAGAAATCTCCGCCGCACTCTCAAAGAACATCAGAAAACTCCTGGGGCAACTTTGCATCAAACACCCGACGTTCTCCCCCAGGCAAAGTAATCTCCAAAGAACCAGCATGAAGATACAATCTATCCGCTTTTTCCTCACCATATACCGAATCGCCCAAAATCGGATGCCCCAAATATTTCATATGCACCCTCAGTTGATGGGTCCGGCCAGTCGTCGGTTTTAACTCCACGAGCGAATATTTATCGTCAGATTTCAAAACCTTATAAAAAGTCTCGCTTGCCTTACCGCCAGCGTCCACCCGAAAAGTCGTTGGGCGTTTCAAATCTCGCATCAAAGGCAAGTCAATCCTCGCCGCATCTAATTTTGGCCGCCCTTGCACTATCGCATAGTAAGTTTTATGAACTTTGCGGTCTTGGAACTGCTTTTTCAAAAATTTCTGCACTTCCTCACTTTTGGCAAGAATCATCACGCCGCTAGTATCGCGATCCAGTCGGTGTGCCACATAGCCAAAATCCGCCAAAGTCCGCTCCGGACAGTACTCACCCTTCGCCTCACTTAAGAGCCCGGCCGGCTTGTTTACTACGAGCACATCATCGTCCTCGTAAATCACCTCTGGCTTCACGTCAGCATTTTTCAAATCTTCCGGCACGTTTAGTTCAATTTTTACGCCGTCTTCAAACTTGGCATTTGGCTTCAACACTACTTCGCCATCCACCTTCACATAGCCTTTTTCAATAAATTTCTGGATGGTAGAGCGATTATAACTTTTATAAATCCCCACCATCATCACATCAAGACGAGTTTTTTCTGGTTTTTTATCTTCTTCCGGCAAAATGGTGTCGCCGTTTATCACGCGCGACATCTCTGGCTTACTAAATTTTTTACCGGTGATAATCATATCTTCTTATTATACCACACTTATGCTTAAAAGTCAAATCTACCTCAATCCTACCGCTTTTTGCACCTCTAATAATTTGGCATTTGCCACCCTATTAGCGTAGGCCTCACCCTCTTCTAGTAACGCATAAATTTCTTCATCGCTAATCTCCGCCAATTTTGTCTGAAAATCGCGTAGCAACCCAGAAACACTTTCGCCCACCTTTTTCTTAAGATCGCCGTAGTGCGTCTCGCCCGCCCAAGTAGAAATTACATCCTGGAGCGGCACATTCGTTGCGCAAGATTCAATCTGAAGCAGATTAGAAATACCAGGCTGGCTCCACATATCAAACTTAATCTTCCCCATCGAATCAGTGGTCGCCGACATAATCTTTTTCGCTGCCACCTCCGGAGCATCATACATCATAATTTTTGAATTTTCAGCCTGCGTAGATTTGCTCATCTTCTTTTCTGGGTTCAGCAAATCTCTAATCCTAAGACCGTTGTCAAGATTCATAAATTTCACCTGCTCGGCCGTAGAAACTGGAACGGTAAAAATATCGCCGTATTTGTGATTAAACCTAAGCGCAAGATTACGCGTAAGTTCAATATGCTGGAACTGATCCTCCCCAATCGGCACATACTCTGCGTCATAGAGCAAAATATCAGCCGCCATCAAAATCGGATAGTTAAAAATCCCCACGTTGCAAGATTCTTGGCCTTTAGACTTTTCCTTGTATTGAATCATCCGCGAAGTCTCGCCCATCGTCGCTACACAGTCCAAAATCCAACAAAGCTCTGAATGTGCCGGCACATGGCTCTGGCGATAAATATGTACGTTCTCGTTGATGATAAGCCCCGAAGCAAGATAATACTTTAGCCCACGAATGATATTTTCTTGTAAATTGCCATCCACTTCGGAAATAATAGAGTGTAAATCTGGCACAAAAATATTGATTTGATAATCTTTTGAATACTCATTGGCAAGCCGCACCATTGAAAGAAGCGCCCCAAAATAGTTGCCAAGAGTTGGCTCCGAATTTGCTCTAATACCAGTTAAAATCGTTTTCACAAAAACAAGCTCCTTTCGGGGCTTGTGCCTTTTATATCTATTGGTGGAGCATAGGAGATTCGAACTCCTCACCTCTTCCATGCCATGGAAGCGCTCTACCAAATGAGCTAATGCCCCATAAATTCATTATATCACCTAATTTTTAATTCGTCTAGTTTTCCTGAATTTACCACATCCATATCAATATATTTCTCGCCAGCATACCCCTCTAGCACCCCTCTATCCCAATATTGCCACACCGTCCAATCATCACCCACCTCTGTAAATACTGGGTAGAACACGTTGCGAATCCACCTTGGATAGCTCGAGAAATCCTCCGCCAAGTATTTATCCCAATAATCTTTTTGCGCATAAATCAAAGGCTTTACCTGATATTTTTCTTCCACCACCGCGAGAAACGCTTTAAGCCCCCGCACTACCTCGTCTTTTGCTGGTGGATTATCTACTTCTTCTGGCGTCAATTCCATATCTACCGCCGGAATCAGCCGCCCTTTTTCTAAATTCCCCACCGTCTTAATAAAATTCTCGGCCTGCTTAGCACCACTATCCTGATAAGAAAAATAATGGTAGGCACCTGCCGGCATCCCAGCCCCCAAAGCATCAGCCCATTTTTGTTTAAAACTCTCGTCCACATGCGAGCTCCCCTCCGTCGCCTTGATATACGCAAATTCAATATGTTGTTCTTTTAGTCTAGAAAAATCCACATTTTCTTGATAAGACGAAACATCCACCCCTTTTTGATAATTCCCTACAAACCACTTGTTGATATTGATTTCGCGATTTTTCACCGCAAAAAATCCCCACACTCCTACCCCAACTAAAATCGCCGAAATAATAAGTGTGGAGAATAGTTTTTTCATATCTGCTTACGATTATAACACAATTTTATATCGCATTAGCATAAACAATGAGCCTTTGGCTATTAGTGCCAAGTGCAGCATTGTAGGAGCCATAACAAGTCATAAGCGCCACATCAAAACCATCAGCACCAGAGATGGCATTGGCTTTCATAGTATAATTTTGACCATTCAAGTTCAAAATTTCACGGTTGATCAAAGTATAAACTCTAATATCCGTTACCTGATAATTACGAGTTATGCCACCCTCGGTAATCGTGAAAACTTCGCCCACATAACGGCTCGTTAAATTACCGAGCAAACCAGCAGTATTATGACCATAAATCAATTTTTTGGTCTTATAAATATCATAGTAACTTGGTGAAGCTACAAAATTATCCTCATAGCTAGTGACAGTATAATTCGCCGCCCGTGGCACATAAGCGGCCGTGTAAACAGGGATAGACACCGTGGCGGTAGTATAAACTACCGGCTCTGGCTCTGGTTCCGGAATCACAGTTTCCACAATCCCGGCATTATTGATGCCAGTTACAGATATAGAGTTAGATGCCGACAAAAGCTCTGGACCTGCCATTATCCCTATAAAGCTAGATAAAAAGATAGCCAAAATCTTCCTAAACATAGAGTTTTTTCTCCCAAATAACTCCTTATGCTTTAATTATAGCATACTTTAGCCAAAAAGTCAATATACATCTCATATTTTTCCCAATAAATCCAGTCTAAAATCCATTTTCTCTATGCTATAATGAAGAAAAGTGGAGGTAAAATGAGCAAATTCGACGACCAATATATTGACCTATGCCGGCGCATCTTGGAACACGGTGAAAAAATCACCAATTACAAAAAGACCGACAATCGTAGCAAAGAGGTAGCCTCGGCTATCCCAGACCATACCGCACAAGGCTCATCTGAGGCCCGCACCATTCGTCTACCTCATCAAGTTTTACAATTTGACTTATCCGAAGAATTCCCAATTTTGGTCTCGAAAAAAGTCGCCTTCAAAACCGCCGTTCTTGAGATACTCTGGATTTACCAACAAGCCTCTAACGATGTCCGCTGGCTACAAGAGCGAAATGTCAAAATCTGGAACGAATGGGAAATCTCCGAATCTGGCGAGTACCAGGGGCGAAACATCAATAAGATTTTTGCCGAAAAACACCCAGATGAGCCGAAAACCGATTTTGCTCACACCATCGGCACCGCCTATGGCTGGATTGTCAACCGCTATGGCCTTATCCGTAATTTGATCGAAACTTTGAAATCCAACCCCGGCAACCGCCGCATGGTCCTCTCTCTCTGGCAAAACGAATGGCTCGAGACCGCCGCGCTCCCTTCTTGCGTTTGGAACTCCCAGTGGAATCTCATCGACGGCAAGCTCAATGTCCTCGTGACTTCCCGTTCCTCTGATGTGCCACTTGGTTTGCCATTCAATGTCGTTCAATACGCTGTTTTGTGCCACCTGCTTGCGCACTCTGTCGGTGCCAAACCAGGCCAAATGACCTTTATCACAAACGACGCCCACATCTACGAAAACCAAGTCGACGGCATCAGAGAGCAAATTGCTCGCTATGACGAGGCCGTCAAAAATGGTACTCTGCCAAAAGCTCCTACTCTCTGGCTCAACCCGGATATTAAGGGCTTTTACGATTTTGACAGTTCTCGCGAACTCAAAGATATCAAACTCGAAAATTACGAAAATCTCGGCACCATCAAGATGCCAGTTACGGAGTAAAATGATTAGTATTATTGCAGCAGTCGGAAAAAGGGGCGAGCTTGGTCTAAACGGCGACTTGGTTTTTCACCTCAAAGAAGATATGAAATATTTCCGCGAAACCACCACCGGCCACCCTGTTCTTATGGGAAAAACTACTTTTAAGAGTATCGGCCGCCCCCTGCCAAACCGCCAAAACCTCGTAGTCACTCACCACCCAGAAGATTTACCAGATTTAGTCGAGCCAGTACGCGAACTTCGCCAATTTTTAGAGAAAAACAGCGATTCTGAAACCGAGATTTTTGTCATCGGCGGCGCCTCTATCTATAAAGAAGCCCTGCCTTATACCAAAAACATTTATTTGACAGAGGTAGATGCCGAGGCTAACGCCGACGTCTTTTTCCCAAATTTCGACAAAACCAAATATCAGAAAGAAATAATAAAGAAAGGTAGCGAAAATGGTATAGACTATACCTTCGTAAAATATACTAAATAAGAGGAGAAAATCATGAAGGACGTAATATTTGACTTAATTGAGAGCGAAAAAAAGCGCCAAAGCGAAGGTTTGGAGCTAATCCCAAGCGAAAACTGTGTTTCCGCCGAAGTCTTAAAAGCAATGGGCTCTATTCTAACCAACAAATACTCCGAAGGCTACCCGCATTTTGACGGCATCCCAGGCTGGAGCGAAGAAAAAATCGCCAAAGAAATTTTGCCAAATTACCGCTATTACGGCGGCCAGGCCAATATCGACCGCATCGAGCGTATCGCTATTGATCGCGCTTGCCGTCTTTTCCATGCCGACCACGCCAATGTTCAACCACACTCTGGCGCCCAGGCCAACAACGCCGTTTACTACGCTTGGCTCGAGCCAGGCGATACCGTGCTTGGTATGTCGCTTCCGGCTGGCGGTCACCTTACCCACGGCGCCCCTGTTACTTTATCAGCCCACATCTACAATTTTGTCGGTTATGGCGTCACCGAAGATGGCGATATTGACTACGACGATTTTGAGAAAAAGGCTCTTGAGTCCGATCCAAAAATCATGCTCGTTGGTTACTCTGCCTTTATGAAAATCCCAGATTTCGACCGTGTCGCTAAGATAAGAGAAACCGCCGAGAAAAAGTTCGGACACGAAATCCTCCTCATGGCCGACATGGCTCACGTTGCTGGCCTTATCGCTGGTGGCGTACATCCAAATCCGCTAGACCACGGTTTTGATGTTATGACTACCACCACCCACAAAACCCTTCGCGGCCCTCGTGGTGGCGTCATCCTCTCTAAAGGCAACATCGCTTCCCCACTCAAAAAACCAGAGAAAAAACTCGAAAATATCCCAATCTTGATTGACCGCGCCGTCTTCCCTGGCACCCAAGGCGGTCCTTTGGAGCACATCATCGCGGCCAAAGCTGTAGCTTTTGGAGAAGATTTAAAGCCAGAATTCAAAGAATATGCTAAAAACATTGTCGAAAACGCCAAAACTTTGGCGGCAGAGCTACAAAAACACGGTTTCGTCCTCATGGGCGGCGGCACCGAAAATCACCTTATTCTTACCAACATGGTAGAGAGTTTTGGCTTCGATGGTAAAATCTACGAACGTGCCCTTGATATGGTTGGTCTAACGTTGAACGCTAACGCTATCGCCACCGACAAAGGCGGCGCCTTCCGTCCGTCTGGCGTACGCCTCGGTACCCCAGCTATCACTACTCGTGGTCTCGGCAAGAAAGAAATGATCACCCTAGCTGGTTGGATGAAACAAGTCGCCGATATTTGCAAAAAAGCCAAAACCGAAGAAAACTTAGACAGGTACTCCGCCGAACTAGAGAAAATCCACGCTGAAGTCAAAGCTCTCGCCCTCAAATTCCCCGTTCCCGGCATCTAAAACAAAAATGACCCCGCAAGGGGTTATTTTTTATGGTGGAGCGTAGGAGAATCAAACTCCTGACCTCGGCAATGCGAATGCCGCGCTCTATCAGCTGAGCTAACGCCCCATACATATATTATATCACAAAAATCCCCCTACCGTGAGGGGGATTTAAAAAAAGAGGGGATCATTCTACAAGATCGGGGATATCTTTTTCCCACCAATCAAACATTTTGCCTCGTGCATCAGTAATCGCCACTTCAAGTACGGTAAACACCGGTTCAACAATCGACAACGGAAAGTCGCCAATGTGCGCCTTGAGATGCACGGCCCAACAATCCGTTGCCGAAGTAGAACCCGCAATCTTCATATAATGACGGTCAAGCGGGGTGGCCTCCGCACCAGTTTTGTTGCGACTTCTAATGCCGTGTTTTTCAAGATAAATCAAAGTAAGTACCGCATCAAGTTTATCAAGGGCATAAATCGCCTTACCAATAGTACCTTGATGGCCCTGAAAATCTCTGAATCTGGCTATCATCAGCTCGGCATCCTTTTTGTTAAAACCAAGGTTAGCGAATTTTTTAAAAACCTCAAATTCCGCCTCGTCTTTTAATGCATGTGCAGGATTGCCATCGTCCGGGATATCACCAATTTCCGTCTCGCCAATATCATGAGAAAGGGAAACCATAGTAAGAAACCAGATAAAAGGACATTCTTGCGCCGAATAAGAAATCCGACCAAAATAACAAGGAAAATTGCTAGCAAACAAGTTGCAAAGCATCGCCATTTTGGCTTGATGTTCAAGTGCACTTTCTCCTCGCCGATAAAAGCTCTTGGCAACGTGACGATTCTGATTGATGTCAGTATCATGAATCTCGGTCAAACCATAAAGTCCAAACCCAGACCTTGAAACATATGCCGTGTCTACGAATATTTTATATGAATTCCAAACTTTTTCCGCACATTGCTGATATACATTTTCCACATAAATCACCTCCTAACGTACTCCCCCTCTTCCCTGTAATTATAGCACAAAAAAATAAGCCCCGGAGGGCTTATTTTTTGTAAGATTAACGCTTAGAGAACTGTTCTTTCTTACGAGCAGAGCGAAGACCGTATTTCTTGCGTTCTTTCTCTCTTGGATCGCGTGAAGTAAAGCCAGCTTTCTTCAAAACTGCGCGAAGATCTGGAGCCTCAGTTACGAGAGCTTTAGAAATTGCGAGCTTAATAGCATCTACTTGGCCTGCAAGGCCACCACCTTTTACAAGGATAGTGATATCGTATTCTTTTTGCTTACCAGCCAGTGCCAAAGGGTCGGTGATTTCCGCAAGATAAGTCTTGTTGCCAGATAGATAATCTAGCGCTGGCTTATCATTGATGGTAATTTCACCTTTGCCCTTATAAAGACGAGCGGTAGCAGTAGCAGATTTGCGGCGACCAAGACCGTAAGTGTATTTCTTCGTTGCCATTACTTAATCTCCTTTGGATTCTGTGCAGTATGAGCGTGCTCGGCGCCATCAAAGACGCGAAGGCGACTCATTCTATCAGCAGATAATTTATTCTTTGGGAGCATTCCCTTTACTGCTTCATTTATCGCAACAGCAGGATTTTTCTCGATTACTTCCTCGAGTTTCAGCTCGGTGAGGCCACCTGGGAACCCACTATGGCGATAGTATTTTTTCTGGGCCATTTTTTCACCAGTTACTTTGAGATTTTTAGCATTGATTACTACAACATAGTCGCCATTATCAATGTGTGGGGTGTAAGTAACTTTTGATTTGCCCATTAGTTTGTCGGCAATTACAACGGCCAATTTGCCTAGTGGCAAAGTAGAAGCGTCGATAATCCACCATTCGCGGCTAATTTCTGAAGCTTTTTGACTATAAGTTTTCATTATTTAGCCTCCTTCTTGCTAGCCGGTTTCTTGGCGGCTGGCTTTTTAGCGGCTGGTTTTTCTTCCTTAGGAGCCTCGATAGAAATTTCATCTACAAAGCTAATAGTTCCCATTTCAGAATTATCACCGCGGCGATAGCCTACGTGTTCAATTTTGAGGTAACCAGAATCTCTTTTGATTTGAGGGGCAATCACATCAATAAGAAGGGTTGCGGTTTCAAGATCGTTAAGACGTGCAATGATAAGGCGACGATTAGCAAGGCCACCTTTTTTCGCCATCGTAATCAACTTTTCGGTAGAACGACGGATTTCTTTTGCACGCGCGAGAGTCGTGGTAATACTTTGATATTTAATCAGAGAGCACTCTAAGCCCCGGATGAGCGCCAACCTCTGATCGGTTTCGCGGCCGAATTTACGGCCTTTATATCCGTGACGATGCATATTAAATATTTAACTCCGTTAATTTTTCTTTAACTTCGTCTAACGCTTTAGTACCAAAACCTTTAAGGTCTTTGAGATCAGTCTCAGAGAGCATTACAAGGTCGCGTACGGTCTTAATGTCATTATTAAGAAGAGCGTTAGCCGTACGAGCAGAAAGGTCTAATTCTTCAATCGGAAGCATCAAACCAGATTCATCATCTTCTTCGCTCGTGCCAGGTGCTGGGGTAGATTCAACTCTAGTGCTACCTGCAAGCGCAGTGTATTGGTTTACAAGGATAGCGGCAGCTTCCTCAAAGGCTTCCTTTGGCGTAATAGTGCCATCGGTATCGATAGTGAGGGTAAGTTGCTGAAGGTTAGTATCTTGGCCAACACGAGTATTCTCTACTTTGTAGCGAACGCGTAGAACTGGGGTAAAGACTGCGTCAATTGCAATCATATCAGAGTGGACACGTTCTTCAGAAGAGCGCTCGATAGTAAGATAACCACGACCAGACTCTACTACAAAGTGCATTTTTAGAACAAACTTTGGATCATCGATGTGACAAATTACTTGGTTTGGATTTGCGATTTCTACTTCAGAAGGAAGTTTAATATCGCCAGCCACTACACGTTTGTCGCCATCTTTTTCGGACTGTTTGTCGCCTTTAATCTCAAGGTCTAGCTCTACCGGAGCGTCAGTATGCATCTTAAAACGAATATTTTTAAGATTTAGCATAATGTCTACTACGTCTTCGCGAATACCAGGAATAGCTGCATATTCGTGAGAGGAACCTTCAATCGAGAAGGCAGTAATAGCTGCGCCTTTTACGCTAGAAAGAAGAACACGACGAAGAGAGTTGCCAAGAGTGTTGCCGTAGCCATAATATAGCGGGCGAATCACAAATTCAGCACTAGTCTTGCTTAGTTCTTTGACTTCAGCTAGATTTGCTTCGTGAATATTTTTTGTAGTCATTTATGTTCTCCTTAGCGTGAGTAATACTCAACGATTAGTTGTTCATTAATACCAGCCTCAGCTTCTTCGCGCTTTGGCAAGGCGGTAACTTCAATTTTCATTTTCTTCGCGTCGACCTTCATCCATGAAAGTGGCGTAACACTTGACGCACCGATGATATTTGGAAGATTCTTGAAATATTCAGTTTTACCTGATTTTGGACGAACCTCTAGAACATCACCCGGGTTCAAACGAATTGAAGGAATATCAATTCTGCGACCGTTCAATAGAAAATGTCCGTGAGAAACTAATTGGCGAGCCTGGCGGCGAGTAAGTGCAAAGCCAGCGCGGAAAATCACGTTGTCTGCCCTTCTTTCTAGAAATTCTAGAAGTTTTTCGCCAGTAAGACCATCGGCCTTCTGAGCTTCTTTCATTAATTTTGCGAATTGTTTTTCAAGCAAGCCGTAAGTGCGGCGAACTTTTTGCTTTTCGCGGAGCTGTGTTAGGTACAAGCTACCACCACGCACACGCATATCGCCGTGTTCACCTGGAATACCAGATTTTTTGGCCATTACTTTGTGTGCTTTTGGTGCGAGAGCGTAACCTTCACGACGGCTCTGTTTTACAATTGGAGAATGATCACGTGCCATTACGGTTTCCTTTCTCCCTTCGGACGCACACCACCATGTGCAACCGGGGTTACATCAGTAATACTATCAATCTTGATACCTACGGTAGAAACTGCGCGGATAGCGGCATCGCGACCAAGTCCGATACCGGATACATACACGTCTACAGAATTTAGAGCGTGATTTTTCTTTGCAATTTCCAAGGCTTTTTCAGCAGCTACACCAGCTGCAAATGCTGTACCTTTCTTTGAGCCGCGGAAACCATTGGCACCAGCGGAAGATGCAGAAAGCACTTCACCTTTTTTATCGGTAACACTAACGATAGTGTTGTTAAAGGTGGCTTGGATATGAACCGCGCCCGCATTAGCGATGCGTTTACCTTTTTTGGCAGCTTTGGTAGCTTTTGGAGCTTCAACAGCTGCTTCAGTTGTAGTTTTAATTTCTTCTTCAGCCATATTAACTCCTAAGTTTTACTTGCTGCTTTTGGTTGTGCACCACCGACCGCGATCGCCTTACCCTTACGAGTACGTGCATTCGTACGAGTACGTTGGCCGTTGACTGGTAATTTAGCCTTGTGGCGGATACCCTTATAAGAATTGATATCCTTTAAGCGTTTAATATTGTTGCTCACGAGTCGACGCAAATCACCTTCAACATGATATTTCGCGGAAATAATGTCGTTAATTTTTTGTTCGTCAGCCTCGGTGAGATCTTTCACCCGAGTGGTAGGCTCGATTTTAGCCTCCGCAAGGATGGCTTTAGATGTTGTGCGACCAATACCGTATACATAAGTAAGCGCAATCCACACTTGCTTATCGGAAGGAATCACAACGCTAGCTATTCTAGCCATATATTTTAACCCTGCCTTTGCTTATTTTTAGGTTTTTTCTTGTTGATGACACGAAGCACACCTTTGCGGCGAACGATAATGTCATCTGGGGAGATTTTTTTAACACTTGCACGTACTTTCATTGTGTTAAAATCCTTTCCTGTTATTTTTTAGGTTCAACTATCTTAATATTATGTTTCGAAATCATAACATTAAGATTTTACAAATTTTACCTCTGTTATTCACAGTGGCTAAAATTCATAACATTAAACCTAAAAAGTTTAATATTAATCTTTGAGACGAAAGCTGATTCTGCCCTTTGTAAGATCGTAGGGGGTTAGCTCAACCTCGACTCTGTCACCCGGGACAAGGCGAATATAGTTTTTTCGCATTCGTCCACTCATATGGGCAACAATAACATGACCATTCTCGAGTTCAACCCGAAACTGGGTATTAGGCAACGCCTCAACAACGGTACCTGTGAGTTTAATCACTTCCTTTTGACTAGCCATAAATTACCCTTTTACTGTAGCACAAAAACAGAAGTTTGTAAAGAGTAAAAATATTTTTATTCTTCAACAAGAACTGCTCTTGTAAACTGCCTAGAAAGATAAGTTCTTTTTGCTTGAGACCATTCTCCCGTACAAGAAATCAGCGTTACAGATTGTTTGCCGGCTTCCGGAGATTTTAATGCGGTAGCCATGTAGGAATCTGAATCATCCAAAGATACCGTCTTATTTTCTACTACCGAATATTTAAAGATCTTCCCATCACCACGTTCTATATTAATAATATCTCCCGAAGCAAGATTCGGCAAATCTTTAAAGACACCGTGCATAGTTGGCCCACCATTATGCCCATCTATTAATATAGTGCCACTTTGGCCAGGCTTAGCCGAAGAATCATACCAACCCACATCAAAAATATTATTTGGCGTACCAAGCTCGCCACCTGCATTTATCCCTACGGGAATAATTCTAGCTTTAACCACCCCCAGTTTGTCAATCGTCAAATATCTCGGCAAATCTGCCGCCACGATATACTCTTGGACCTCAGTTTCGGTGGGCTTTTCTTCGATTAGCTCTACTTCCTCTTCTACTACCGTCGTTTCCGCCCGCTCGCTACCTTCCTTTTCTTTGTAATAGGCATCCTCGAAAGTCGCGACCCTTACAAAATAAATCAAAAACAGTATAGCCAGAATGGACCAAATCGCCCACTGTATAATTCTTTTCCAGCCTTTAATCTTCAAACTCATTGTTGAAATCATCATAAGTTATCATTAGCGCGCGTGAGTCCACCGACCTCAAGTTCTCAAGCGCTACTGTAACCACGATAAGAAGCCCGGTACCAGAAATAGAAAGCCCGAGCGGAGCACCAGTTAGCAAAATAAACACGTAGTCCGTCGCAAATGGCAGCATCGCAATTAGACCAAGCGCCAACGCACCAAACAAATCCAGACGATTGACTACTTTGCCAAGGTATTCCGCAGTCTTGATACCAGGACGCACACCCTCAATAAAACCGCCTTGTTTTTGCAAATTATCTGCAATCTCCTTGGTGTTGAAAATAATCGATGTATAAAAATACGTAAACGCAAATACTAGCACAAAATACATCGCTGGATACACAAACCATTGTGGAGTGATACCATCTGGATACATCGTAGCAAAATTACTTGCCGACGGCGCCGAAAATACCGTAGTAAGCGTAGAACCAATCTCATTGCCAGGATCTACCGACGTAATCACCTGCCCCACCAAAGCCGGCAAAGACAAAAACGCCGTCGCAAAAATCACCGGGATTACACCTGCTGCAATTAATTTAATTGGCAAAATCGACTTAATCCCACCGTAAGACGAATTGCCGTGCACACGTTTGGCATAATTAATCGTAATAATCCGCTGCGCCTCATTTAATTTTACCAAGAAATATATCACCACTAGCATTGCAATCGCAAAACCAATTATAATCCAAAACACCGTTGGATTTACCGGAAGCTCAAACCAGCCAAACATACTAAGTGTACCTTGGCTCGTATCAAACAAAGCCGAGCCGAGCGAAGCCATCGTGGTAGGAAGCTGTGATACAATCGAAGCGAAGATAAGTGTAGAAATACCATTGCCGATCCCTTGCTCCGTAATCAATTCGCCCATCCACATTAGTATCACCGAACCAGCCGTCATTGCCGTAACCGAAAGCGCCCAATCGTTGAAAGTCGGCGTAAACTCCGTAGCTACGTTTGCCGAAATTGTAGATTGATACAATATAAATATGTAAGCAATCGACTGCACGATCGCTAGTGGCACTGTAAGTATACGTGTCCACTGGTTGATTTTGCGGCGCCCAGTCTCGCCATCGTTAGAAAGTTCTTCTAGCCGCGGAATCGCTTTGGTAAGAAGTTGCACTACAATCGATCCAGTAATATACGGCGAAAGACCAACCAAAATAATGCTAAATGAGGCTAGCCCACCACCGGAAATAAGATTTAAGAAATTAGAAAAGTCAGACTTTTGCAAAAGATTAGATACCGCCTCCTTAAAAGTAGAAGCATCACCCATTGGTACTGGAATTTGCGCCAAAAGTCTATAGGCCACCAAAATACCAACAATAATCAGGACTCTCCGGAGCATGTCTTTATTTTTTAGGGATTTGAAAATAGTCTTAAAATGCATAATACCTCTTATAACTACTACTTATCATATCACACCTCTTTAGTAGTTTCAAGATTTTGGGCGCATTACTATATTATATATATTAATAAATCTGTCCAAAGTCTTTTCGAAATCATGTTCTGATGCAATTTTTATAGAATTTTCGCTAAATTTTTTTCTTAACTTTTCGTCGGTCAAGATTTTTACCATCGCTTCACCGATCGCTTTTGTGTCTCCTGGTTCACACAAAAAACCATTTATATTATTCTGGCAAACTTCCGCCACTGCGCCTTTATCTACTGCGATGAGCGGCAGACCCGTCGCCGCAGCCTCAATCAGCACAATTCCCTGCGTTTCGATTTCACTTGCCGTTGCAAAAATATCACCAACTTTATAAAGTTCGTACAAATCCGGTGGCAATACCCTGCCGAGAAATTTCACACTTTCATTTATCCCTAATTTTTCCGCTTCTTTTTCTAAACGATTTTTATCTACACCATCGCCCACTACCACGAGCATTGCATTTGGCACCTTTTTCAAAGCATCGCCAAAAGCCTCTATTACTAACCCCAACTTTTTTTCTGGATCTGCTCTACCCACATACAAAACAATCGGCTTATCATTTGGTAAATTATATTTTTTATAAATCTCCGCTGCAGCCTTACCAGGTTTAAAATTAGAAATATCTACGCCATTAGAAACCGCCGCAATCGGCGCATCGAATTTATGCCCAACGATCAAATTATCAATCGCACGTTGCGTTGGCATCGTCACAAAATCACTTTTATTTTGCCGACCACGAAAATACGATGAGAGCGCCGCGTTAACTGGTTTTTTTATTATCCCCGGCATTTTGAGTGGGTCAGTCAAAACTTCTGGCTGATTATGCTCCGTAGTCACTACTGGAATATTTTTCTTCCGCGCATACGCCACCACCGACAATCCAATCGGATCAGACACCTGTACATGCACTACATCTGGCTGAAATTTATTCAAAATCTTTTTTATTTCTCTAGCCGGAAATGCCGACACTCTAAAACTATTTTTATAAAATATCCTTGGCATTTCGCGCCCAAACAATTTCTTTTTTGGTGGTACATCATGAATTTGGTCCGGATAAACTTTTATTTTGATAGACTTTAAATGCGCTACTTTTACACCATCTTCTGTACGGATGTAATTTTTGCCAGTTTGGCTTGGACAAATCACCATTACTTCGTGACCACGTTTAGCTAGCCCCATCGCAAGATTGTGTGAAAACACTGCTACTCCATTTATCATTGGGTAGTACACCGCGGTAGCAATCACAATTTTCATTATAATTCCTTTGCTTTTTTCATCTGTGGGTCGCGCATTGCGTTGACATCTTCATAGCTTTGCTCAACTTCAACATCCGGCGTAATTCCGTCGCCATTGATGGATCTATCATTTGGCGTGTACCACTCTGCCGTCGTAACTTTAAGTGTAGAACCACCGGAGAGGTCAAACAAATTTTGCACTACACCCTTACCGTAAGTTTGTTCTCCTACGATTGTCGCCTTTTCATAATCCTGCAAAGCGCCAGCCACAATCTCACTCGCCGAAGCCGTAGAGCCATTTACGAGCACTATGGTTTTCATGTCCTTCAAAATCGCTTTTCCAACAGCAGTAGCAGTAGTCGTATTGCCATAGTGTCTGGATTTTTGCTCCAAAATCTTTTGGTTATCCAGCCACAAACTAAGCAAATCTTGCGCCGCACTTACATACCCACCGCCATTATTTCTTAGATCCAAAATTACTTTATTTACGCCTTTACTTGCAAAATCTTTGGCAAAACCTTGTACCATCGTACCGGTATCATTATCAAATCGCGTTACGGTGATAATTGCCGTTTTACCATCATAATCTACGTATGCTGACACATTATTTATAGTCTCACGTTTCATGGTAAAAGATTTTTCTTCGCCATCACGCACAGTCGTCACGGTTACTTCTGTACCAGATTCACCACGTACACGTTTGGCGATTTCGTCAGAATCCATCGCCCAAACTTCTTCACCGTTCACCTTATAAATAATATCGCCCGCGAGAATCCCGGCTTTTCTGGCTGGATTATCCGGCAAAGTCCGAAGCACCCTTACATAGCCATCACGAAGCCCCATTTCCACACCAATCCCAGATCCTACATTACCATGCAAGTCATCATAAAAATCAGCACTTTTCTCCGCGTTCATATATACAGTATATTTATCGCCAACTGCCTCTACTAAACCTTTTTTTGCACCCTCAATAATTTCGGCATTAGAAATTTCGCCATTGTAAGTGCTAGTAAGTTTATTGTAAACTTCATTCAGTGGCGACCAGTCGATATTTGCGCTCGTATCATTAAACCCAAGATACGGGGCAAACTTGCCAAACCAATTGTTCCAATTTGCGCCAATTATTATACCTAGCACTGCCAAAGCAGCGCCAATAATAATAGCATTGCCAAGACTAGTCTTTTTTTCTTTCCACTCTACTTGTTTCATTATTCTATTATAGCACAAACTTTATCTAATATGTATGTAGTTATGGTATGGTACTTCACCAGCAGAAATAGTACGGGCACCGAAGTCACCAGGACGATAAATTCCAGAATAAAGACTTGTGGCGTATGCATTATTATATTCAGTTACATTTATGGAGCCGTCGGCATTTACACTTTCTACCCAAAATACGTGCCCATACGGCCAGCCATCATCTTGGCCAATAGATCCAGCCGACGGTGACTTATCTACGCGATAATTATACACTCCAGCCCAATAGTCCCAATCGTTTGCATTACCCCAAGATAAAGATAATCCGTATTCTTCATATACTTTCCAGCCCACATAGCTCACACATTCGCAAACATAACCACCCACAGTAAGATACTCGTCTTGATGTGCCGGGCAATCGCCCTGCCATGGATAAGTATTGATACCGACGTACGTACTACCGCCATAGAGCTCTGGATGTGCTTCCTTTTCTTCTTGTTCGGCTCTACGCTGAGCTTCCATTGCTTCCTTTGCTACTGCCGCATAGGCCGCCGCATCATTTTGATACTTTGCCACTAAGTTTTGTTGTTCAGTGCGTTTGGATTCTAACTCAGACTTAGCCGCCTGTTGCTGAGCAAGCAATGTTTCTACTTCTGCCTTGTCGGCTTCCAATTTTTCTTTTGCGGCTTTAATATTCTCTGCTGTTGCACTAATTTGTTGTTTTACTACTTCCGCACGCGCTTGCTTTTCTGCTAAATCAGAAATCGAATTAGACCCAGCCAAAATCGTAATCGGCTCAGCATCGCCCTCAAAATGCATATTAATAAGAAGTTCTGCCAAAGCCTCTTGTTCGCTTTTTAATTTCGCTTCGGTAACTTTAATTTGCTTATTTAGAGCAGTTACTTGCGCCTGAGTATCCAAGATAATCCGTTCCATACTGGCAATCTGCGAATTGAGTTCATTTACTTTAGACTGAAAAAGGCTAGCATTATTATTCGCGGCCATCGCGTTTCTACTAGCTTCCTGTTCTCTTGCTGCAGCTTCTCTACATGCCGGGCTGTTTTGACAAGCCCTAGAAATACCTTTGGCATTTTTTATCATCATAAAACCAGAAAAAACCGGTGTCGCCACCAACAACGCCACCACTAATGCTAAAGAAATTTTCTTAATTTTGGTTTTAAGCATTACCA
>JAZNWC010000030.1:0-24448 GCA_045593145.1 Candidatus Nanosyncoccus sp. | reverse complement strand
GCTGGAATTTCTAGTGTAGGAGTGAAATCCGTAGATATTAGAAAGAACACCGATAGCGTAGGCAGGCTACTGGGACGTTTCTGACACTAAGGCACGAAAGCGTGGGGAGCAAACGGGATTAGATACCCCGGTAGTCCACGCCGTAAACGATGGATACTAGCAGTTTCGGGTATCGACCCCTGGAGTTGCGAAGCTAACGCGTTAAGTATCCCACCTGTGTAGTACGATCGCAAGATTAAAACATAAAGGAATTGACGGGGACCCGCACAAGCGGTGGAGCGTGATCTTTAATTCGATGGTAAACGATAAACCTTACCAAGGCTTGACATCCGAGGAAGGCTCTCGAAAGAGAACTGTGCCTTCGGGAACCTCGAGACAGGTGATGCATGGCCGTCGTCAGCTCGTGTCGTGAGATGTTTGGTTAAGTCCATCAACGAGCGCAACCCTTGCAACCAGTTGTATTTTTCTGGTAGGACTGCCCCGGTAACGGGGAGGAAGGTGGGGATGATGTCAGGTCAGTATTTCCCTTACGCCTTGGGCTAGAATCGCGCTACAATGGCCGGTACAATGCGAAGCGAAGCAGTGATGTGGAGCAAACCGCACCAAAGCCGGTCCCAGTTCGGATAAGAGGCTGAAACTCGCCTCTTTGAAGTCGGAATCGCTAGTAATCGCAGATCAGCATGTTGCGGTGAATACGTTCCCGGGTCTTGTACACACCGCCCGTCAAACCATGAGAGTCACCAACACCCGAAGTCCGCCTCGGCGGCCTAAGGTGGGGGAGATGATTGGGGTTAAGTCGTAACAAGGCATCGGTACGAGAACGTGTCGATGGATTACCTCCTTTCTTGAGAAGGATTTGATGAGCATGAATCCGTAAGGACGCATGTATCTAGGTCGGTTACGGTTATGATTATACAAGCTTGAATCATAACATCTCTGGTTTACCAGACGTAACATTAAGCTATTCAAACTTTCGATGAAAATTGCACAACTAAGTTGTTAAACCGAAAATAAGCCCTAAGGGGCGGGGTTTTATTACAAAAAAAAGACCCCAAGGAAGAGTTTAAACATTGACATTTTTAAAGAAGTATGATATAATGAAAGAATATATGCTCAATAACGAGCAACCTTACTGGTAGGTACCAGCAGTTCTTTAGGAGGGAAAAAGATGCAAAAACTCTACGTATTAAATAACGGACGCACTGTAACAGCAAGAGAGAATCCACAGGATTTTCTAATAAATCAGTTAGTAGAAAAAATGAAAAGATTGGGGAGGGCCCCGTCTTTCGAGGAGGTGGAAAAAGACCAAAATATGGTTAGCCCCAATGCCTTTTCGGAGTATTTCAAAACTTTTGATAATGCAATCGAAAATGCAACAATAAAATATGAGAGAGAACTGAGGGGGGGTGATTGTAGAAAAGCATCTATTAATCCCAAGTACGCCAATACGGTGTGGGAAGGGGTTAATCCTTCATTCTTTTAAAGGGGAAAGTCCCCACAATAGCGCAAAGCCCCCTAGTAAAGCTAGGGGGCATTTTATGTAAAATTACCGATTATCTCCAGCCCCCACCAGTTTGTCACGAGCCTTGCGGCTAGCTAACTTCTCGAGGTTCATCTCTGCGAGCCGAGACATCGGCATATCTAGATATAAGGCCACCTCGGCCACATACCAGAGAGTATCGCCAAGCTCCTTTAAAAGCTCTACTCTTTCTTCCTCTGTAAACTCCCCACGCTTATCGCGCATGATTTTCTTCACTTTATCCGCAAATTCTCCAGATTCGCCTACGAGCCCCAGCACCTTATCTATAAACTCCGGCACATTTAACGTCTTTTTTGCCATCACTTCACCCATATTCTCAATCCCGAGATCTGTGGTCTGGGCCTTCGCCTGATAATCGTCAAATTTCATTCTACCTCCTTTTTCCCATTATAACATACAGCTCCGTCACCCTTGTGCTTGCATTTGCTTACGACATTTTGGCCAAAGACGCTCCTTACGAAAAACAAGCCTATTAATAGAGTAATAATAGCCGCACAGGAAAGCCTCTTGGAATATCAAGAGGCTTTTTACTGCCTATATGGTATAATAACAGATATGGAAGATACCAGAAATCTCATTGACGAATACAAAGGCTTATCAAACGAGGAGGTTTTTGCTGCCCTAGACAAAAAACGAAGCCCTCTAGAGGTCGCGATCGAGAACGTCGAGCACGATTTTAATATCGGTACGGTGGTCCGAAACGCCAATTCTTTTAACGTGTCCAAGGTCCATATCATCGGCAAGAAAAAATACAATCGCCGCGGTGCCATGTGTACGGATAAATACCTCGAAATTATCCACCATGCCACTCCGGAAGATTTTTTAAAAACCCAAACAGGCAGGGAACTAGTAGCTATTGAAAATAACACCCCTCGCGCTAAAGAACTTCACGCCAAAAAATTCGTTAAAGATACTACTCTGATTTTTGGCTCCGAGAATAACGGTATCACACCAGAACTTCTCGAGAAAGCCGACGACGTCCGCTATATCGAGAGCTTTGGTTCCACCCGCTCCGTCAACGTCGGCGTGGCCGCCGGCATCGCCATGTACGAGTGGACTCGCCAAAACATCCTAAAATAATCTTGCCAAAAACACCTTTTTCTGGTAAAATCATCTACACGGGGTAATAGCTCAGCTGATTAGAGCGCTGCCTTTGCAAGGCAGAGGTCCAGGGTTTGAATCCCTGTTACTCCACCATTTTAGGTTTTTACAATTTGGGGATATAGCTCAGCTGGTTAGAGCGCGTCACTGATAATGACGAGGTCTCAGGTTCAAGTCCTGATATCCCCACCAGATAAAGACAAACACCGCTTCAAGCGGTTTTTTAGTACATTAAAAGGAGGGAAAGAGTATGTATGATTTCTTAGTAATGTATGACAGTTGTGTCACGGAAGAAGAGGAAAGAATCATTGAGCTGTCGCTGATAGAAGCTGCGCATCTCTTTCCAAATCTGAACCTAGTTTTGATGCGGCCTGGCACGGACGAACACCTACCGCTGGCAGATATGGCCATCGAAAAAGCCCGCGTAAACGAAAAAGGTGCTATAAACGCAGTAGATATTCTAAGAACTATTAGTAAAGGGGCGGATGGCGGCTATGCTATCTTCTTCGTAGCAAAAGAGTTGTATATCAATATGGCAGAAATTGGACTCCCTAATCTAGTAGTAGATGAAGTGATTGATGCCGATTCGGACAACGCTTTCGTTTATAGTATTTGCTATATGCGCACGCTGGACCTTGAAGATCAGATATACTTGTTAGAACATTCAGTCTGTACTGCAATTGGCCAGATGGTGTTTGGTCTAAATTCAGATTGCCCTGATCCAAAATGCATGATGCACCAAATCAATTCCAACGAGGAAATGTTAAACCTTATTAGGAATGAAAATCACGATGAAGGGCGTCTTTGTAAAAAATGTCGAGAAAAGCTTTTAAATAGCATTTCGGTTAGCACAAGACTAACTCCATCTAGGTTAGATATATGCTAAAAACCCGGCTTTAGGCCGGGATTTTTCATGCCCCAAACAAAAGGAAAAACCACTTCGAAGAAGCGGTTTTTCAGGTCATACAAGTTTAAGTAGCCTCGCAGTTTAATCTACTTAAACTAACCTCATTTTATATCATGCGGTGCATAATGTCAACACCATTTTTCCACAAAATGTGTAAAAACCATGAGTTTTTTGTTCGGATTTTTCCACAGATATTACAACATAATTTTAAGAAAAAGCATATTGACAAAACGGTAGCGCTATGCTATAATTAAGACATACACTCTTTTTTGGGTGGTGTTATCAATTAAGAATTTGGTGGGCAGAAAGACAATTTAAAATGTCTGGAACTAAAGCTGGCGGCATGAAAGCTGCTGCTACCAACAAAGCTAAATACGGCAAAGAATTTTATGCTCGTATTGGCAAAAAAGGTGGCCAAAATGGCCACACCGGCGGTTTTGCCGCTAACCCTGCTCTTGCTCGTGTAGCTGGCGCTAAGGGTGGCCGCATCTCTCGTCGTGGTCCAGCTAAAAAAGCTGCCTAAATAATAGATAAAAAGCCCTCTAGTCTCTAGAGGTGCTTTTTTGTGCTAAAAATTTTCACACCTAGGACAATGATACTCTCCGTCAGGAGTCTGAAATCGCGTTAGTCCACACTTTGGACAACGCGATTTTTTGTGTAGCCAATCCCTGTAAGTATCCAATTCGCTCTCTACCATCTCCTCATCTATCGTCACCCCATACTTAGGCGCCAACTCCCTAGCTTTTTCCCAAGCTTCTACCTCCATTTTGAGGCGTTTGGCGCCGGTGTCAAAATCCTTGTGCTTCGAAAGCGCATGCCCTAATTCGTGTAGCAAAAGGGAATCGTCACTAGGTTCCTCTGGCCCGATTACAATAGTTTTTGGCGGCCGAAAAGAGAATCTAGCTCCGCCAATAAACCGAAACTCCGGAAAATCACTTCTGATTTTTGCCAAAAATGTAGCATCCATAGATCACGGACTCCAGCGGTCGCTTTGGGCGGGCATATTTTACGTCTAACTTTGGTAGGTATTTTGCATATAATCTAAAAATTTTTCCCAGTGGCCCACCTAGTACAATCGTATCAGGATGATATTTTTTGACGATATCAGGAAGTCCCAACGCTACCCTACTGGCAATATCTTGGCAAATTGTTTTGCCGCGAAGATCCGTAGCCACATCTACATGATAAAACTTCTCTAGGGCGGAAGAGGCTGCAATATCCTCCCACTCGGCTTTTTTGCCGTTATATTCGTAAAATTTATGTCCAGGTTCAAACTTGTTAGACTCCGGCAGGACCTTGCCTTTTTCAGCAATACCACCGCCAATGCCAGTAGAAAATGTCAAAAAAATCGTTTTGCCACGAAGCCGAGAAGACTCATAAATAGCCGCCAGATTTGCATCATTTTCAAAATAAACAGGACAGTCGAACAAAGATTTTATAGAGGCAGAAAGGTCGATTTTGCCCCAATTACGGTTGCCCAAAACAGCTGAACAATTTTTTTGTACAACTCCCGGAATTGCGACAACCACGGCTTTTACTTTGCGCTTTTTGTAATCTTCTAAATGATGCGTGAGGTCTGCTATAAATTTTTTATATCCTTGAGCAGTTTTAAACTTTACCCGCTTAATCACCCGCCCACGCCCAGAAAACAGCGCGATTAAAGTTTTTGTACCTCCGATATCTATAGCTAAATACATATCTTGATTGTAACATAAAAATTTGGTATAATTGTAGGAGTTTTTGTCCCATCCTGAAGGATGGCAAAAGGAAGGAAAATAATATAATGGCTAATGCCAAAAAAGTTACTATGGACGAACTCCTAGCCGGAAGCGAAGATTCGTTCAAAAAAGTTATTGCAGGAGACACCGTTAACGGTACTGTTCTCTCTGTCAAAAAGCATGAGATTTTGATTGATCTCGGTGCGCAAGGTGTAGGCTTGGTGCCTCGCCGCGAAGCGTCTTATGTACGCAATTTAAAACCAGGTGACGAAGTTACCGCCTCTGTTATCGAGGCCGAAATGGACGATGGCTACGTTTTGCTATCTCTCCGCAAGGCTGTAAAGGACAAAGGCTGGGACGAGATTGGAACCAAACTAGACAATGCCGAAACCGTAGAGGTTACTCCGTTTGACGCCAACCGTGGCGGCCTTCTCGTAGAATACGAAGGCATTCGTGGTTTCTTGCCAGTTTCTCAGCTCTCTGCCGAACATTACCCACGCGTAGGTAGTGCAGACAAAGACGAGATTTTGCAACGCCTCAACTCTCTTGTTGGCAAATCTATCAAAGTCCGCATTCTTGACGCCATCAAAAAAGAAAACAAGCTTATTTTCTCCGAGAAAGAAGCTATCAAAGACGGCCTTGCCGAACGCTTTGAAAAACTCAAAGTTGGCGACACTGTTAAGGGTGTAGTCACCGGTGTAGTAGATTTCGGCGTATTTGTAAATGTAGACGGCATCGAAGGTCTAGTTCACATCTCTGAAATCTCTTGGGAGCGTGTGAACAACCCATCAGATTATGTCAAAGTGGGCGAAACTATTGATGCAAAAATCATCGCTATCGACAAAGAACGCCTCAGTCTCTCCATGAAACAACTCGTTGAAGATCCATGGATTTCCGAGGTAGAAGGGCTCAAAAAAGGTTCCAAAGTGGAAGGTACCGTTACTCGTATCACCCCATTTGGTGCATTCGTTCAAATCAGCCCAGCCGTAGAAGCTTTGGTCCACGTATCTGAGCTCGGCGAAGGCAGTGATGTCGACCCAGAGAAGGTCTTTACCTTAAACGAACGCAAGAGTTTCAAAGTTCTTGATATTGACAAAGAGGGTCGCAAAATCTCCCTATCTATTGCGAAGTAAAGCAATAAAAAACAGCCCATTCGGGCTGTTTTTTGTGCTATAATGGTTATATTATGAAAAAGAAAATTGAAAAGAGCCGCCCTTGGCTTAAATATTATGATGAGCAGGGCACCCCTAGCGAAATCGAATTTCCAGATTGTTCCATGGTAGATTTGGTGATGCAATCCGCCGAAAAATGGCCAGACAATGTCGCTTACTCCTATTATGGTCACAAAGTTACTTATAAAAACTTTGTCCGCAAAATCGAAAAAGCCGCTCGCGCCCTCAAAAATTACGGCGTCAAAGAAGGCGACCGTGTCACTATTTGTATGCCAAACACTCCAGAGGGAATTACCATGGTTTACGCTGTAAACATGGTCGGCGCCGTTTGTAATATGGTTCACCCATTGTCTTCAGAGAAGGAACTAGAGTATTACATCAAAGTCGCCGATTCCAAATATGTCATGGTGATTGATGCTGTCTTTGATAAAATCTACCGCCTTCGTGATACCGCCCAGCTTGAGCGTATCATTGTAGTCCGCCCAAGCGATGGCCTCGGCTTCCTCAAGAAAAAGCTCTACACCGCGCTTCATGTCAAGAAAGTTCGCCTTCCAGCCAATGATAGCCGCGTAGTTTTGTGGGAAGATTTTATTGCTAATTCTTACTTTTACCAGGGGAATTATCACGAAGAGCGCGGCGGCAACGATCTGGCTGTAATTATGTACTCTGGTGGTACCACTGGCGCACCAAAGGCTGTAATGCTCTCAAATCTTAACGTCAATGCCGAATCTCTCTGTGACGTCTCCATGATTCGCCAATGCGTGCCAGGCGCTACCGTTCTCTCTATTTTACCTCTGTTTCACTGTTTTGGCCTCGGCGTTTGTATCCACACGCCACTCATCAAGGGTATGGGCTGTATTTTGATTCCAGCCTTCAATCACAAACAATTCGGCGAAATCATCAAGAAAAACGAGCCAAACTTTATCGTAGGTGTACCTACTCTGTTTGAAGCCCTTGTCAGTACCAAACTCAGAAAAGGCGACCTCAAATCTGTTACTGCAGCTATCTGTGGTGGCGACGCACTTAACAAAACCCTGCGCGACAAAGTCAACGCTTGTCTCAAAGAATACGGCTCTAGCGCCAAAATCCGTGTCGGCTACGGCCTTACCGAAGGTTCTGGCGCAGTTTGTCTTTCTCCAGAAAGTGCCTTCGGGGATGGTATTATTGGCGCGCCAATGCCAGGTATGGATTTCAAAATCATCAAGAACGACACCTTCAACGAGCAACCTGCTGGCGAAGAAGGAGAAATCTGTATCTCTGGTCCACTCGTGATGATGGGCTACCTCGGTGACGATGCCGAAACCGCCCAAACTTTGCGCGTCCATGACGACGGCAAACTCTGGCTTCATACCGGCGACATGGGCTATCTTAGTCAAGACGGCCTTATCTATTTTGCCCAACGTCTCAAACGCATCATTATTTCCTCTGGTTACAACATCTATCCAACCCACCTAGAGTCTATCATCAACTCTCACGAGGCTGTCCTTACTTCTACGGTGATTGGCGTGGATCATTCGTATAAAGGCCAGGTACCAAAGGCCTTTGTAGTACTAAAAGAGGGCTACAAACCAGGTAAACGTATCGAACGTGAAATTCGCGAGCTCATGGAGCGCAACGTCCCAGTTTACGCTCTTCCGGTCGCCTACGAATTTCGCGACAAACTCCCAAAAACCTTAGTCGGTAAAGTCGCTTTCAAAAAGCTCGAAGAAGAAGAAAAAACCAAGAAATAGCCATGTTTTGGAAAATACTGATAGTACTTCTAATTTCTATGATTCCACTAGTGGAACTTAGAGGCGCTATCCCGGTGGCTATCGGCATGGATCTAGGCCTCCCAGAATGGCTGGTTTTGGTTGTAGCCATTCTCGGTAATATTATCCCAGTGCCAATCATCTATCTTTTCGCGCGAAAAGTCCTTATTTGGGGCTCCGAAAAATGCAAATGGAAAACTTTCAAAAAATTTTGCAATTTTTGCCTCAAAAAAGGTCAAAAAGCTGGCGATAAGCTTCTTGCTAAAGCTAAAGGCGGCGTTTACTGGGCACTTTTCTTGTTTGTTGCCGTTCCGATCCCGGGCACCGGCGCTTGGACCGGCACGCTTGCTGCGAGTATCTTAAATTTAGATTTTAAAAAGACCACCATCGCCATTATCGCCGGTATTCTCGTTGCTGGTCTTGTTATGCTAGCCATTTCGCTTGGGCTATTTAAGGTCCTGTTCGGATAAGGAACACGGTTAATTCTGTTGGTCGTATTTTCTACCGGCTCGTTCTGCCGCTTTTTTGATTTTTGCGTCTATCTTGTCGGCTTCATTTTCCGCCTCTGCCATTGCGCGTGCTTTTTCTATATTTTCAACATAATTTTTACCAACCCCTCCATCTGCGGCCGTACCATCATCCGCTCCTTTTTGATGTATCTTTATACCACAATTATATATATAATTTCAAGTCTGAATTTTTTGACATGTTATATAATAAAATCATGAACAAAATCGCAATTCACGGCATCTACAAACACTTCAAGGGTAAGATGTATATCGTAGAAGATATTGCCACCCACAGTGAAACCGAAGAGAAAATGGTCGTATATCGCGCATTATATGGCGATAATCAACTTTGGGTTCGCCCATACGACATGTTTGTTTCGGAAGTAGACCACCAAAAATACCCAGACATAAAGCAAAAATACCGCTTTGAACTACAAAATTTTTAATTTTCCGATATGACGCCATGCCACTCGTAGAATCTCTCTCGTGCATCCCGTAGAGCCCATATTCCTTTTGGTGTAAAAACGCTCCTCTCCGTTTCTGTTAAAAATGACTTATTTTTGTTAGCCATTACCCCACCTCCTTTGACAGAATCAACAAACGTTACGTCATGAGTATACTACGATCATTTCGTTAGAGCAAGTCTCAGGGAAGAGTAGACATTGTGTTCCGAAGGTTCAAGCCGACCAACAAAAAGAGGCCTTCTGGCCTCTCTAATTTTCATCATGGCTCCCCCGGCCAGACTCGAACTGGCAACCTCGAAGTTAACAGCTTCTTGCTCCACCATTGAGCTACAGGGGATTATCACCCTGGAGCCATGAAATCCAAATGGCATACCCTCATTATAGCATATTTTTCTATTTTGTGGTAAAATTAAAAGAGTAATTCATGTTTTTTGTGTATCAAGAAAGGAGAGAGCTATGGAAGAAAAAACAATTCAGATCGCTGGTTCTATCACCGTAGACGAGCTAGCCAACGCTCTAGGTCTTTCTGTTACCGAATTAATTGGCACTCTTTTTAAAAATGGCATTGTCGCTACTATCAATCAGCGCCTAGATTTTGAAACCGCCTCTATCATTATTGATGAACTCGGTCTTGAGAATGTTAAACTTGAAAAGAAAAACACTTCCACCAAAACTTCAGATATCCATAGTAGAGAACTATCGGATAAGGCCGTAGATCGCCCGCCAGTAGTAGCAGTGATGGGTCACGTAGACCATGGTAAAACCACTCTCCTAGACACTCTTCTCAATAAAAAGACCGTAGAGGGCGAAGCTGGTGGCATCACTCAGCATATTTCTGCTTACCAATTAAAGCACGACGACCGCTGGATTACCTTCCTTGATACCCCTGGGCACGAAGCTTTTGCGGCCATTCGCCAGCATGGTGCTATGCTCACCGATATCGTAGTAATCGTAGTTGCCGCCGATGATGGTGTCAAGCCCCAGACCGTAGAAGCAATCAACTTTGCCAAATCCGCTAACGCCAAGATTATTGTTGCTATCAACAAGATAGACCGCGAAGGCGCCGATATCGACCGTACCAAGGCAGATTTATCCAACCACGGCCTCCAGCCAGAGGAATGGGGCGGCGATATTACCATGGTGCCGATTTCTGCCAAGATGAACCAAAACCTCGACCAACTCCTAGATATGATTCTTCTCACCGCCGATATTGAAGAGCTCAAAGCTGACATTGATATCCCAGCCGAAGGCCTCGTCATTGAGTCCCACATGGAAACAGGGAAAGGCTCAGTAGTAAACCTTCTTGTCACCGGTGGCGAGCTCAAAACTGGTGAATTCATCGTAGCCGGCTCCACCTATGGTAAAATCCGCACCATGCTAGACTGGAAGGGCAAACCAAAAGGCAAAGCCACTCCATCCGTACCTGTTACTGTGACTGGATTTAAGGAGCTTCCAAACTTCGGCGACCGCTTCATCGAGGTAAAAGACGAAAAGACTGCCCGCAAGATGGCGCTACTTAACGCCCAGGCCCAGGCCAATGAAATGGCCTCTGCCAACGTCACCGGCTCTGATCTTCTCCGTATGATGAACGTGGCGGACAATTCCAAAGTCTTTAACGTTATCGTCAAAGGCGACGTGCTTGGCTCCGTCACCTCTGTTGTAGACTCCCTTAAACTCATCGATACTCACGGCGAAATCACACTCAACATCGTCTCAACCGGTGTTGGCGACATCAATGAAAACGACGTCTACATGGCCGCCGGTGAAAACACTGTAATTTACGGCTTTAACGTATCTGTTCCGATTAATATTTCCAAGATGGCTGCCCGTGACGGCGTGCCAATCCGTACTTACAGAGTAATTTATGAGCTTCTTGATGATGCTAAACACGAGATGGAAAATCTCCTCGACGCCGAAATTATCGAAGAAGATAAGGGCGAAATGAAAGTCCTCGGTGTCTTCCGCACCGAAAAAACCTCTATTATCGCTGGTGGCGAAGTTTTAAAAGGCGACGTCAAACCAGAATATCTTGCTCGTGTAGTTCGTGATAAGCAGTTTATCGGCGAAGCCGAAGTCACCTCTGTCCAAAAGGAAAAAATGGACGTAAAAGAGCTCGTTTCTGGCGAAACTGGTGGCCTCGCGCTAAAAACCACTTCCAAGATTGACCTCCAAATTGGCGACCGCCTCAAATTCTTCACTCGCGAAGCCAAAAAACGCACTTTGTAGTATTGTGAGTTTTTTCTAAACTTATCTTATATAGGCTGAAAAATATAAAAAATTATTTTTTTATATTTTTCACCTTTGATAAGTCTAGAAAAAACTCATAATATCACAATGTGTGCTATAATAAGCATAAGGAGAAACCAATGCAATTTGATGAAAGATTTTTACAAGAAATGGGTCTCTCGGCTATGCCAGAGAGCGAAAAACAAGCTTTTTTGGCCTACGTTCAAGAAGAAGTGGAAGTTCGCATTGGTCAACGTATCTCAAGGGGTCTTACTGAGACACAACTTGCCGAATTTGACGCTATCACAGATCCTCTAGATGCCGCCAAATGGCTAGAGGCAAATCGCCCAGATTATCGCGAAATCGTCGCTCGTACCATCAACGAAATGAAAGAAGAAATCCGTGCCAACCGCGCCAAGCTCGTCGGCGCCGACATCTAACTATCTTTTATACCCGTTCAAAAAGCTTTTTGCATCCATCGCCTTGCGACCTTCTGGTTGTAGGCGGTCCACACCTAGAGCCCCATCTAGGCAGGGAATCGTAAGAAGCGCTGTCTCACCCGGCTTTAATATATGCGCCTCTAAAATGATGCAAGGAAGGCCAAAAAACGTATATTTCACTTTTGGAAACCCTTGAAAGGCTACAATTTTGCGAAATGCCACCTCTGTTGGCGTAGTCGCAAAATCAAAAATTCCGTCACTTTTTTCAAACTTTTTTGTAAAAATCGCTTTTTTATCATTTTGCAAGGAAGGCTCAGGAAGAGCAGAAATATTCTCTGCAATCCACTTGGCTCCGCATTCTGCTAATGCTTTATAAATTTCATTTTTACGAAGTGGCAAATCGTGCAAAGTCTCTTGGTAGTAAATTGGCCCCGCGTCCATCGCCAGCACCAACTTCATAATAGATACAGAAAAATCCTTATCTCCGTTTAAGATAGCACTTTCTATCGGCGAAGCTCCTCTATACAGAGGCAAAAGAGAAGGGTGGATATTCAAAATCCCCTCTGGCTCAAACAAATCCAAAACGTCACTTTTTATCATCACCCCAAAAGACGCCAAAACTCCGTGTGCCTCTGGATGGGCGGCCTTTAATTCCTTTACTTTTTCTAAATCCGCTTTCTCTCTAGCATGAAAAATCACCTCACAGTTTTTTTCTAAAACAGATAAGGCATAATCCGCAAGAGGCCCATTTCCAAAAAAGATGATTTTATTCATTGCCCCAGAGGTCCTTATTACCACGAATCTCTTTGTCGTAATTTTTGATCGGCTCCAAATCACCTTTGTCATTCATTCGATAAAACGCATCTTCTTTATCTCTGATATGGTCAATAAACAATACACCGTCAAGATGGTCTATCTCGTGAAGAAGTGTGCGTGCTAGCTCATCTGTAGCTTTGATTCGCACCTCTGTGCCGTCCTCTAATTTCGCCTTTACTTTTACTTTAGAAGCGCGTGGCACCTTGCCGTAAATCGCCGGCACCGAAAGGCACCCTTCGTAATCTGTAATGGTTTTGCCCTCGGTTCGAATCACCTCTGGGTCGATTAGCGCTGTAAATGAAGCATTTTTCTTATCTTCCATATCGTCGCGAATAATGATAATGCGTTTATTTACGCCCATCTGAGGCGCCGCCATCGCTGCAGACAGCTCATACGGGTGTTCACTCTCCCACTTCAGGGAGAGCTTTCGCATATTTTCAATCACATCAAGAATTTCCGGCGTAATCCGGCCAACTTTTTCCGATTTCTCCCTTAGCCGCGGGTCCGGCGTAGTAATAATTTTCATCCCCCTATTATACCATAAACAGATAAGGATTACAACAACCCAGGCGGGTCTAGGGATACGTGGAAATTCGGACTCAACCTCTCGCACGCCTCAATAAGCGCTTTTCTAGAGCGACTTCGTACGATAATTTGCCAAGTATATCCTCGCGCCGTCCTCTCATGAAAAGCCGGCATCGGTGGGGAAACCACCAACCTTTTGTCTTTTTGTAGCTCCGCCACCGCCGAGCGTACTTTTTTTAACACTATCGCCTCTGTTTTCATCGCAATTTCACACTTCATCACAAACGTAAAAGGCGGGAATTTCGACAGGCGTCTTTGCCTCAATAAATACTCCGAAAATCCCAAATAATTTTCGTCCACTGCGTATTTTATCACCGGATGTTCCGGCCGAAAAGTCTGGATTATCACCTCTGCCACATCTAGATGTCCACGCCCTACGCGCCCTATCACCTGTGTAATCAGCTGGAAGGTTCTTTCCTCTGCTACATAATCTGGCAAGGCCATTCCCGCATCTGCCTGTACCACCCCCACGGTCGCCAGTTTTGGCAAATCCAGTCCCTTTGCAATCGTTTGCGTCCCCACGATTATATCTACTTCACCATCTTTTACTTCGTCGTAGACTGCTTCTAGCCCCTCGCCTTTTTTGTTGTCGGCATCAAACCTCTTTATCCGCGCCTTTGGGAACAATCTAGAAAGTTCACTCTCCAGCATTTTAGTTCCAAACCCCTTATGAACTAGTCCCACCGCCCCACATTTTGGGCAATTATTTGGCACTTTCATTCGGTATTCACAGGTATGGCATACTAGTTCGTAGGTATCAGCATGCAAAGTCAGCGGCAGATAACAATTCGGGCAAACTATCTCTTCGCCGCAATCTTCACAGATTGTCAGCGGTGCCGAACCTCGGCGGTTATGAAAAATCAAAGTCTGCCGCCCCTGTTCTAGATTTTTTTCAATAGATTTTAGCAGTTGATCAGAAAAATATCGATTTTTGTTAAAATTATCCCGATTTTTTAAATCCACTATCTGTATTTTTGGCTTCATCGCCCCCATTTTGGCCTTTTCGGACATCATTATGAGGGAATTATTGGACTTTGCTAGGTAAAAATCCTCAATTGTGGGGGTGGCAGACCCCAGTATTAACTCCGCTTTGGCTTCCCGCGCCATATAACTCGCCACTCTTATCGCCGAATATTTCGGCGTATTCTCTTGGTAATAGCTATTTTCGTGCTCCTCATCTATAATGATAAGCCCCAGTTCTTTTACTGGTGCAAACAGGGCAGAGCGCGGCCCGATTATCACCTGCGGTCTGTCACTATTCAAAATTTCTTCAAAAATCAAATGTCTCTCCGCCTCTGTTTGTCTAGAGTGAATTAAGGTGATTTTGTCATCAAAAATTTCCCGAAAAACCCGAACAAGTTGGCCGGTTAAAGCGATTTCTGGCACCAAAAGTATCACGGATTTTTGCGCTAGAAGGGCCTTATTTGCCTCGTAGAGATAAATATTGGTTTTTCCGCTACCAGTCACACCCAGCAGTAGTTTCGTGGCTCCTGGGGCCTCCTGAAGCTGTTTAAGGGCCTTTTTTTGAGCCTCATTAAGCCTTATTTTATCCGCGCGCGACTTTTGTTCGGTTTGTTCGGTTTTTGCCAAATCGTGTTCGGTTTGTTCGGTTTTGCGTTTTCGCCTCTGTTTTTCAATTCCATTCGGCAACATTAGCCCCACCACGCTAGAGAGCGGCGCTTTGTAATAATCCGCAATGAATTTTGCGGCTTTCACCAAATGCGTCGGCAGCGGTTTTGAATAAAAAACTTTCAGAATCTTTTTACATGCAAAATCCGGTTGAGCAACTTTTTTCAGTGCAATGCCCGCACATTTTCCGCGGCCTAGCGGTATTTCCACGATTTGTCCGGCAAAAAGGGAATCGTCGCTCTCATACGTCAAAGCCCCTTCTCTCCCATACCGTTTCGCCGGCATCACCTCATAATACATAGAGTAATTATAACATTGTTGTAAAAAATACCGAATACGTGCTATAATAGAGAAAGCTAAGCGAGGAAATATGTTAGATATATTTGTCACATCTAGAGTGCGTCGTAAAATCATCGTTGTTTTTGCCAAATATCCGGATTTCAAGACCCACGTCCGCGGTCTAGCCAAGCTCATCAAGGAAGACCCAGGTAACATCCAACGTGAACTTACTCATATGGTGGAAGGCAAATTTCTCATTATGACCAAAAAAGGCAACACTCGCATCTACCAAACTAACAAACAATTTCCAATTTTAAAGGAACTTCAAAGCATTGTTATTAAAAGTCAAAAGGGCAGCAAGCCAAACAAAACCATTGGATAACCCCTGTAAAAAATGAACAAATTATTTGAACAGCTCATAGAATCACGCAAAATCAGCGCAGATTTTTTGTCACCAAAATATGAAAATCTTGCCAGCCCCTATCAGATCCCAGATATGGATAAGGCGGTGAAGCGTATCAAAAAAGCTATCAAAAATAATGAAAAAATTCTTATTTACGGCGATTATGACGTTGATGGCGTTACTGCTAGTACAGTTATGGAAGAAGCCTTAGTCCTAGCTGGCGTCAATCCACATCAGATCAAAATTATGCTTCCAGACCGTTTTGCCGATGGCTACGGCATGAGTATCAAACTTATCCAACGCGCTAAAGAGAATAATGTCAAGCTAGTGATTACAGTGGATTGTGGTTCTCGCAATCATGCCGTCGTAGAAGATCTCAACTCCCTCAAAATAGATACCATCGTTACAGATCATCACGAGTGTGAAGATGAATTGCCTAAAGCTGTGGCCGTAGTTAACCCAAAGCGTAAAGATTACGTTCCAAATCCAACCTCACTAAAAAATCTTGCTGGCGTAGGTGTAGCTTTTGAAGTAGCGATGGCATTAAGAGATGCCGAACTTATCCCAGATGGCCAAGAAAAATGGCTATTAGACCTGGTTGCTCTAGGAACCATTTGTGACAACATGGCGCTCACCGGCGAAAATCGTATTTTGGGTGCTTTTGGCTTCAAAGTTCTCAAAAAAACGCGACGCCCAGGCTTGAAAGAGCTTATCAAGAGGGCTGGTGTTAAAGAAATCTCCTCTGAAAGCATCGGTTTTTTCTTGGGCCCACGTCTCAATGCTGCTGGCCGGTTAGAAACTGCTAATCTCGCCCTAGAACTGCTCCGTACGAAGTCTGCAGTACAGGCCGCCGCCCTGGCTTCCAAATTAGAAGAGCTCAATCAAAAACGTCGTGCCGAACAAATCGCAGCCGTCACCGAAATTACCGCACGGGGTGTTGCTGATACCCCAGTTATCATAGAGGCGGGCAAATGGCATGAGGGGATTGTTGGCATTGTGGCTGGTCGTCTCGTTGAGACTTATGCTCGTCCAGCCTTTGTTCTTACAGAGGTAGAAAATGGTGTTCTTAAAGGTTCTGGTCGCAGTTTCGGCGATTTTAGCCTAGCCGATGCTTTGGAGTATGCTAAAGATACCATTATTAGCGGCGGAGGTCACGCTGGTGCCGCCGGTGTTCGCCTTGAACAAAAAAATTTTTTTGCTTTCGCCTCAAAGATTAATGCGTACTACAACAAGCTACGCCTCGGTGATCAGTCGCATTTTCTACGTTCGCCGATAGACCTCTATGTAGACAATTTTTCAAATTTCAATCTAGAGCTTATTGACAATCTAAAGACCTTGGAGCCATTTGGAGCAGGAAACAGTGAACCGATTTTTTGCGTCAAAAACGCCACCATCATAGAGATGAGACGAATGGGGGTCGATGGAAAGCACCTCTTACTTAGGTTGATAGATATGAACCATCGAGTTTTTAAATTTACCGCTTTTAACGCCCCAGTGCATTGGTTTAATCTTAGCCCAGTAGAATCTTGTAATTTTCTTGTCAAAATTTACGAAAATGATTTTCAAGGCGTGCGCTCCGTTGAAGGGCGTATTGTGGATATTCTCCCATCTTAAAAAAACACAAAAAAACACTAGATTTTTCAAATTGCACATGCTAAAATTAAACTATGTTGGAGCTAGGGAACTGTAAAGTTTTGAATTGCCTTTTGCGAGGCACATTCGTGCTACTTACTGCTCTCTTGGTCTCTCTTATTTTTCCACCAGTTATAGATATAAAAAATGCCAGTGCCGATAGTGATCCTACGCCAGTTCTTACCATCGCTTCCAGTGATATTGTTACTCCGGCCGTCCTTAGCACTGCCACTGGTACATTTTCGTCATCATCTTCCACTTTTACCGTTTCTACCACTAATGCCACCGGATACAACCTCACCATTCAAGCCAAAGTAGACGATTCAGACTATTCTAAGTTGCTTGGAACTTCGTCTAGTCTCAATTCTATCGGCAGCGCCATTACCGAATACGATTTCAAAACTTCTTCAAATTACAACAATCAATGGGGCTATAGGCCAAATATGCTTAATGGCTCCGCCAATACTAGCTATCTACCGGCTCCTACTTTTGCGGGTAGCACACTAGATACCACCAGTTCCGCCAATGCCACTGCCACTACGTATACCATTGATCTCGGTGTTCGTATTACTAATACTACTACACCAGATGATTATTCAAACACTTTTGTTATTACCGCAGTTGCCAATGCTAATCGCAACCTCATGGTTAATTATTTACCAAATACTGGCGAGACGGCAATGCTGTATGCCGACCCTGCTGATTTTGCTATACTAGCTCACGCAGAACTAGATGCACCGCTTTTGGGAAATGAAGAAGAAATCGTTTTAGAAGAAAACAGCCAAAACGAAGAAACCGCCGATAAGCCAGAAAACGTAGATGAATCAGAAGAACTCGAAAAAGAAAACGAAGAACCTATGCCGGATGTTACTACTACTCCTGTAGATATCGTCACTAATTTGCCAAATAGTTTCACGGTCAACACTTTTGCTCCAACAATTTCACTTTCCCCACTCGTTCCGATTCGTGCAGATTATAAGTTTATCGGCTGGTGTGATATCACTACGACTTCTACCGCAGTCGCTGATGCTTGTCCAGGCAAAGTTTATCAAGCCGGCGATGAGCTCGAGCTCGAAGACACCATGGCTGACGTGCTCAACCTTTATGCCATGTGGGAGCATGTTGCAGATATAGAATGTAACGCCGAGGCTGCTTCTATCACTGAGGCGGCCTGCCTTCAAGATGTCAATCAATCCGTGATTAATTCAATGCCATCAGACATTTCCTTTATCCTGTCCGACTCCCGTGATGGCAAACACTATACCATATCTAGGCTATCGGAAGATGGCCAGTTATGGATGACTAAAGACCTAAGCCTAGATCTAAACTCCAACATGGTGTACACTAACACCTCCTCAGATCTAGGCTGGGGTGTTCAGGAAACAGAAAATACGGAGTGGGCTCCAGCCATCTCTACTGTTCATCTTTCCGATACAATTGCCACATGGGACACTGATATTGCTGCTCCGTTCTCATTGGACCCAGACGACGATTCTGGAAATTACTATAACAGAGCCGCCGCTTTTGCTACTAACTATTATGATGATGCGGCCACATACACCACTTCTATTTGCCCGTCCGGTTGGCGGCTACCAGATATATCTTCACTTACTTTATCCCCATCTTTTTATAGTGATAATCTTATCTACAATGGTATGCTCATCAAAATTCGTTGCATCTCTCGCTTTGCTTATGTTGCTACCGACTAATATGATATAATAACCTTATGAAACAGGTAATCGTAAAAACCAAATTAAAAGACCCAGACGATTTTGAAAAAAAATTATCCGATATCGATTTAGATTTTTCACCAATTTATTGGCAGCACGATCGTGTTTATGCGCCACGCGGCTTTAAACATGCCGCCAATCTCCCGCGCCTCACTATGCGTACCGAAATGCGCGCCGTTGATGAACCAGCGCACTATTATCTGATGCTCCGTCGTCACATTGAAGATTCTGGCATTGATGTTGTAGAAAAATCTACTATTACCGATTACGAAAACATGGTTAATATTATTTTGCAACTTGGTTTTAAACCTATCGGAGAGACCTCTCGCCGTCGCCAGGAAATTGATATGGGCAACGACACTTTTATCTACTTAGACCGTATTGATGGAAAAGAAGAAAACTCCGCCTATGCCAAAATCGAATCCATTCTAAAAGATGGCGATTCCGCTATTGATGCTCTCACCGACCTCAAAAAGACTTTTGCTGCCTTTGGCGAGACCGACATCGTCGATCTCCCATACGGCGAGCTCTAATTCTTATTTTATCCACGCGGCGGTTCGCCTTCCGGCTCACCGAGCAATTTTTTGGACTTAATTTCGTAGCGACGCCCATTTACCGGCGACACGTAATAATCTTCGTTCAACAAATTTACAAACATGGTTAAATCTTTGTCATCCATAATAATAATACTGCCGTCGTCGTCCGTCATGAGTTCGAGTTGCATTTCGTCAGCATATTCAAGCAGTTTATCCTGCGGCATTTCTTCGGCAATATCCATCGCCTGGACTTTTTTAAGGATTGGCTTCTTATCCTGGAGTAAGGCATCAAGCGTGAGGCCTTCAGCAAAGGAAAGTTTATATTTCTCAGTTAGCTCCTTGGCCTTCGCCTCGGCAATCACCTGCGATTTGTAATCATATTGGAAAAGATTCTCGAATTTCGCTTGGTTAAATACTACAATATTACCGTCCACAATTGCCACCTGGTTATCTTCTGGCATCTTAATCGCAATCTCGGCAGAGAATGGTTCAAAACTTTCACCGTTGATTTCCCAAGAAGTAGCGCCCTTTAGGGCGGAAGATGCAGGGAGTAGTTTTGCGATATAAAAAGTTTTGGTACCTTCATCGCCACCAGGGTAAGTAAACTTTACGATGATACCTTTAATCTTCTTAAAGTCATACTCATTTTCAGAGAAATAATCAATATCTTTATATTCGTTCTCAATCGAATGAATCAAAGTTTCGGCGCGCCCAACTTTAGAAAGGGAAGTGCGATAAATCACTTTATCTTCACCATCGGCTTTTTCATATTCACGGCACTCCAACCCCTTGTCCGCCTCCTCAATAATATAATGTACAGCCTCTTGCATAAACATCGACTTTACCGCACCAGCAAGCTTATCTGAATATTTTATCTTGTATGGCGTGTAATTTTTATTAAACAAGAACAATTCCGCGCTTACATTATTCTTAATTTCATCAATCTCGTTCGCCCAGAGAAAGACATCAAACTCAGTATTTTCCATTTTTACCTCACTTATTTTCTTTATTATAGCACGTTAAGATAAAGAATAGGTGTATTTCTTGAGCATTGAGCGAACCCGTTTCGAAAAATATTTTCACAGGTCTGAATCCTGTACTGAAATACAGGTGAAGACCTGACTGAAAATATTTTAAGAAACGGACGTGAAGCGAAGCGCGAAAGAAACGCAGCTATTCTATATCTGATTGTTCGGTTTTTATAAAATAAACTGGAAACAAATGCAAGAGGGAATTGTTCGGGATTTTACAGAGAAGTTTTCCACACATTGAGGAAAACGAAATCTTAAAAAAAGTTGAAAAAAGCTCTTGCTTTTTCTAAAAAAATATACTAAACTGAAATTAGCGAACAATAAATAAAAACGCTACACAAAAACGCACCTTAAAAAAGTTTGAGATCGACCAACTAGGAGCTTTTGCGCGCATTAAAATTAGCGAGATGCGAAAAAACAATCGTGCGCTCTTTCCCCTAAAACACACCTCCCAATAAAACTCTATTCGGTCGTAAGACCAAACACACAATAAGTCTCTCAACGGCTGCGATATATGATTAGCTTCGCGCTGGTAAATCGTGGTGGATAAATTGTGTTATCAAACAAAAATCATACAAAAACAAACCCGCTCAAGTTTCTAGTTGAACGATCTCAAACGTTGTATAATATAGGTATGGAGAAACTACATACCCCTGTATTACTATCAGAAGTCTTAGCAGGTCTCGCACCAAGCAGTGGAGAATCATATTTGGACCTCACTGCTGGCTACGGCGGTCACGCTAAAGCTATTTTGGATGTAACACGGAATTACAAAAACTCTGTTCTAATAGATCGCGATGATTTCGCGGTGGAACATCTCCGTAAGGAATTTCCGCCAGAAATCAACATTATGAATACAGATTTTTATAGTGCGGTGCTACAGCTTGTTGAGTGTGGAAAATCTTTTGATATGATACTTGCGGATTTTGGAGTTTCTTCTCCGCAGCTAGATATGAAAGATCGTGGCTTTTCATTCAAAAATGATGGCCCACTGGATATGCGCATGGATAGAAGACAGTCACTTACGGCAAGCGATGTGGTAAACAAACATAACGAAAGGGAACTAGCAGAGATTTTTGTAAACTATGGCGAAGAGAAGCCTGGTCGCGCAAAAATGCTAGCACGAGCAATCGTTCACTCCCGCCCGATTAAATCTACCAAAGAATTAGCAGATATCATAGTAGGGAAGTCAAAATATAGCAAAGTCCACCCAGCTACACGTATCTTTCAGGCTATTCGCATCGTAGTGAACGATGAGCTTAGCGAGATAGAACGCACTCTACCGCTTTTACCAAAATTACTAAATCCCGGTGGCAGGGTAGGAATTATCACTTTTCATAGTCTAGAAGATCGGTTGGTCAAAGAATATTTTAAAGAAGCATCAAGTTTTGGCGAAGAATCAGAATTGACTATTACAAACAAGAAACCAATCACTGCGGAAAGTATGGAGTTAGTTATCAACCCGCGCGCCAGAAGCGCTAAACTGCGAGTGGCAAAGCGGAATTGATAAAAATAAAAAAACAAAACAAAAAGGAGGCAATATGCCAAAGCAAATTTTAGTCGCGAACAAATCTCGCGTTCAAACCGTTAAGGTAAACTTCCGCTAGTCCTTTAGCTGGGCGGGGAAACCCGCCCAGATTATAGGGCAAGTGACATGGGCCTTTTCGGTCCGCCAAAATTAGAGTTTCACAGAGAGTGTGAAGTGTATGACCTTCCCGGGATAGCTTTTATAAGTTACTTGTAGCTCTGCTTATAAAAGCCCCCGGACTAGGGACCAAATAAAAACAAACATAAAAAGAGTGAGGAATTAATATAAATGAGTAATCAAACATACGTAACGCGTCGCGAGCCAGTGGCTAGTTTTGCCCGCAATCGCAACACGATTCGCCATGCCAAAAGGAGTCTCGGTTCCATTTCGCAAATCGTGATTATTAGTATGATTACTCTTGTCTGTGGTTTGATTTATGTCGCCGAGGGCGCCAAAGTTACTGGTTTTGATTATGAGATTTCTGCCGTAGAATCTGAAATTTCCGAAATGACCGCAAAACGTGACGATCTTGCGGTAGAAAAGGCACGCCTAAATTCCGTTGCTACTGCCAAAAACAGTACTGTTGCAGCCGCGATGGAAGACGCGACGGTGACAGGATATGCCGCGGATTAAAATTTTAAAAAACGTTGTTCTGGTTGCACTTGCTATTATTCTGGTGCGACTATTTTTTATTCAAATTATTGAGCATAATGCCTGGATAGCCAAAGCCAACGAGCAACACACTTTACTAGAAGATATCGTGGCTCGTCGCGGCGAAATTTATATGATGGATGATGGCGAGCCAGTGCCGGTAGTACTAAACCAGACCGTTTATTCGATCATCATAGACCCGGCCGTTACTGACAAAGAGGGAATTAAATCTAGCCTAGAGAAGAATGCTAAAAAATATATCACTGCAGATATTGATGAGGTTTTTGCCACCGAAGGTTTACGATACTATATTATTGCAAGAAATGTACCCCATTCCACCGCCTCCAAAATTGCCGAGGATGGCGTAGATGGTGTGTGGTTCCAAAAAAGCAACCAACGTGTATATCCAGAGGGAGAACTTGCTTCTGGCGTGCTAGGATTTGTTAATGCTGATGGTCTTGGTCAATATGGCGTAGAAGGTTCGCTAAATGATTTGCTGGCCGGCAAAGACGGGCTTTTAAAAACTGTTTCCGACATCAATAATGTGGCGCTTTCCATTGGCAATGATAATGTCAAAATTCCAGCCGAAGATGGTAAAGATGTAGTACTTTCCATAGATCGTGGTTTAGAACGTGGCATGGAAGAAATAATGGCAAGCAATGTCAATAGTACTGCTGCCACCAACGCCGCCGCTTTGGTTATGGATCCAAATACTGGTGAGGTAATCGCTATGGCAAACGTTCCTACCTATAACCCAGGGGATTATGGCAACGTCAAAGACGCCTCTGCTTATATCAATTACGTAACTGAAGTTCCGTACGAGCCGGCTTCTATTTGCAAGAGTTTTACTTTTTCTGCTGCTATTAACGAGGGCAAAATGACCGCCGACACCACTTATGTTAATGAAGGATATACTGTCGTAGATGGGTGGAGAATACAAAATGCCGAACAACGCGCTTCGCTCCTCGGAGTTCTAGATATGCGGACGGCTTTAGCCTGGTCACTTAACACTGGCAGCATTCAGGCCTTACGTTTACTTGGCGATGATCCTAATAATATTAATCAAACTGGTCGCGAACGTTTGTATGATTATTATTATAATAAGTTCCGTTTGGGCCGTCTTACTGGCATAGAATTGATAGAAGCCGAAGGCTATATTGAGGACCCGAACGAAGGCTATGGCCGAGATTCTACCTATGCTAATATGACTTTTGGCCAGAACCTTGGCATTACGATGATTCAGACCGCTACGGCATTTTCAGCGGTAGTTAATGGTGGATATTGGCGCACGCCAACAATTGTAAAAGGAACTCTAGAGAATGGCGAAATTACGCCAATTAATAGTGGAGAGAAAGTCGAAGAACAGATTTTGAGTGACACCACCAGCGCCATGATGCGCAGCATGCTTATCTATAATCGTAATTATAAAGTGACTTATGGTATAGATAGAGCTGGATATGATATCGGTGGCAAATCTGGTACTGCTCAAACCGTAGTGAATGGTTCTTATGATAATACTATGAGCCAGATGGTTGGTTCTTATATTGGTTTTATTGCGCCCGCAGCACAATTGCCAAAGTATGTTATAATGATAAAAATGTGGGGCGAAGGGCAAGCTCTGAGCGGTGGGGAAGCAGGCGCACTCTTTGACACATTATCGAATTATGTAATTGATTATTTACAAATCAAACCGAGGTTATAAATATGGGCATCATCAACGAAGAAGTATTTTACGGACTGCTACTTGCACTAGCGGGGTTCCTTTTTTCCATGGTTCTTACGCCAATCTATACTTATTTTGCT
>JAZNWC010000029.1:0-39133 GCA_045593145.1 Candidatus Nanosyncoccus sp. | reverse complement strand
GCAAGCCAGGACGACACTCTGCCCACGATAATTCCTAGCCCAATAAATACTAGATATACCAAAATCAATTTGTTCGACTCCAAAATATCCGTAATTGTATCTACGTTGATACCATAACTAGACAATTTTGGTGAGAAGAATATAAACATAAAATAACTCGCTGTCGCTGCAATAATTCCGGCCACCACGCCGCAAATTTCCGCTTCAATCAAAAACGGCCCACGAATAAAGCCTTTATCCGCACCAACAAGTTTCATCATATAAATTTCTTCGCGGCGCGAGAAAATCGCCATTCTGATTGTACTAAATATAATCAAAATCGATACGATTAAGAAAATCACCGCCAAAATTATGCCGCCAGTCCGTGCAATTCTCGCCCAAGACGTAATCGTTGCGATTTCTACTTGGTTTACATCATAAGTCGGCGCTTTTTCCGTATCAATGTATTTTTTAAATATTACATCGGTTTCTACCAAATTTTTAATACTATCGAGGTCGTCCACATTATGAACTTTTATCCGCATCGTTGATTGCATTTTAGCAACCATAAGTTTTTTCATATCTTCATCAAGTACGTTGATAATTTCTTCGCTGTCAGAATTTTCCGCCAAAAACTTTTCGTATTCCTCTTCCGACGTAGACGTTTCTACGCTTTTGACATTCTTGTCAGTAAATATAATTTCCGTAAGATTTTCCAAAGCTTCTTCGGAAGTATTTGGTTTAAAATAAATCGTAATATCAATTTTTTCGCGCATCATATCGGCAGTATTTGTAAGAATTACACTCGCAACTACTGTCACAAACAAAATTATCAAAGTAAATGCCATCACAATCGTTGCGGCAGAAGACAGCCAAATATTACGTGTAAAGCCACTGGTGCCGTATTTCAAAATCCTAGCACCCTTGCGCATCGGGTGACTAGCCTTGGTCTTTCGCATCGTCTTTAGACCTTTTTTGGCGGCTTTTTTCAGCGATTTGTTTTTTTCTTTTTGCGAAATCTCTTTTTCTACCATCTAAATTACTCTCCTTCTTGGCCTCAATGCGTGTCCAGGGGTTTGCACAATTCTACTTGGCGCTTTTGGCACTGGCGCCTCATCTAGTTTATAGATACCGTTGTTCTTTTGGTCGCTCACAATTTTACCGTCTTTTAGTGTGATTACGCGCTTTTGCAAAGTATTCACAATACCCTCATCATGCGTAGACACCAGAATCGTCGTACCAAAATCATTAATCTTTTTCAGGAGCCCGATGATTTCCTCAGTGGTAAGTTTATCGAGATTCGCCGTAGGCTCATCTGCGATTAAAATCTTTGGTTGACGCGCCACGCTACGCGCAATCGATACACGTTGCTGTTGTCCACCCGAAAGCTGCGCTGGAAATTTTTTAGCTTGGTCCAACAAATCCACCAGCTCCAAAACTTTTGGCACGGTTTTTCTAATATCTTTACCACTCATACCGGCAATCTCAAGCGCAAACGCCACGTTCTCATACACAGTACGACGCGGCAACAACTTGAAATCCTGAAACACTACACCTAGCCGCCTACGATAACCCGGAATATGACGTTTCTTCACATAATCGAGATCAATCCCACCCACAATAATCTTACCAGAATCCGGAATCTCTTCCTTAGTAATCATTTTGATAAAAGTAGATTTGCCCGCGCCAGATTTACCGACCAAAAATGCAAATTCATTTGGCTCTATATGTAGAGATACTGAGTCCAGCGCCGGGGCACTGTCCCCTGGGTATTTTTTTGTGACAGAGTCAAGCAAAATCATAACCCTATTTTAGCATAAACGCAATCAAAATGCAAAATTATATTGCTTCGAGTTTTGTCATCAAGCCGTCGTCAATTTTTTCGGCAAATTCCAAATGTACCGAAATATTTTTTACGTCCGAATTATCCGGCTGATAAATCGAAATCGGGCTGATTTTGGCCACTACATTATTCTCTGCCAAAATACTTTCAATTTTATCAATCAATTCTTTGTAAGTTTTATTTGTGGCTACAGTCAAATCTCGTTTTTCTTTTTCGTTTATGATGTTTACTTCGCGCGTCGGCCTTGCAAGTTCTACCAACTTATCAAAATCAAGTTCAAATCCCGCCAAAAATTCCGCAAGCTTAAAATTATTCCGCACTTTATTTTTAAACTCACCCACAAAACCCACTAATTCTTCACCAACATAAATTTCTGCGGCGCGTTTTTTCTCAAATGGTTTTGCTTCTGGCGCATCTTCCGTTAATGTTTTAAACTCTGGTTTTATATTTAATTCGTCAAACAACTTTTCTACAAAATATTTTGCTTTGTAATATGCCGTACCTACAGTTTTTCTTTCCGCCAGCACCATGCCCATTCTCGATTTTTCTACCGGCACATTCTCGGCATTCATGCCCCATGCTTTTTGATAAACTTTATTAATTTCATAAAGTGCAAATTCGTTATACGGAATTTTTTGGTTAACAAACGCCTTGTCGAGTAAACTCGGCACAATCGATTGACGTACCAGTTGTAACTCTGGGCTAATCGAATTTATAATTTTGTAAGAATCTTTACTATCTAACCCCGCTTTTTCTAATAATTTTTCACTCACAAAACTATATGTAAGAACTTCATTCGCGCCAAAACGTTTCATAATCTCACGAATTTGTGATTTTAACTTCAGCGCCTTGTTAGGCTCAGCCGTACCATGTTTTGGCAAAGTCGGCATAATATTGTCATAACCGTTAAGCCGTCCAATCTCTTCAATAATGTCTTCTTTAATATGAATATCTGTCCGCCATTCTGGCGCCACGATTTCAAAATCACCTTTTACTTTGAATCCTACGTTTTCTAAAGTAGTTTTAATCAAATCTTTATCATAATCCGTGCCAAGCAAACCATTAATTTCTTCCGCCGTAATGTTAATAACATTTTCTTTTACTGGATTTTCATATTTATCCGCTACGGCAACAACTTTAAATCCATCCTTAAGCATTTCGGCGCATTGTTCTGCCACCGCCAAAGTTTGATAAGCCGGCTGACCTTTAGTGAATCTTGTAATCGCTTCCGAAAAAATCCCGTGCGCCATTTGAGTTTTACGAAGATTATAAAGACTAAATGTCGCAGACTCAATAATAATGTTGCGTGTATTTTCATCAATCGCAGTAGATTTACCACCCATCGCGCCAGCCAGTGCTACCGGCGTATCGCCACTACAAATCACGATGTCATTTTCATTAAGTTCAACCTCTTTATCATCCAGCAAAACTAATTTTTCACCTGCGCGCGCAAGCCGTACATTGATTTTTGGCTCTTTCCCGCCGCCCACGGATACAAATTTATCAAAATCAAACGCATGAAGCGGCTGGCCCGTGAGAAGCATCAAATAATTCGTCGCATCCACAATTGCATCCACCGAACGCATACCGGACTTCGCCAAAATCGTATCCTGCCACGAAAGATATTTCTTTTTCATTTCTCCATGTTTTTGTAGAATAATTGCAGAATATCTGCTGCAAATGGCGGGAGTCTCGATAAAAATTTGAATTTGATTACTCGAGACCGTGTCCCGAATTTGCTGCTGCAAATTCGAAGCGAATGAGCCCCGTGAAGACGGGCGCGAAAGAACGAGGTCGAGAGAACCAAATTCAAATTTCTCCCCAAGTATTCCTGCAACTTCTCGTGCAAATCCAATAATACCAAAAGTATCTGGACGATGAGTAAGAGACTTGTTTTCGATTTCAAGAATCTTGTCGTTTAGTTCAAACACGTCAGAAAGCAAATCTCCCGGCTTCGCCATTTCTGGATCAATTTCTACGATGCCACTATGGTCATCACCAAAATCAAGTTCATCTGCGCCGGCAAGCATACCATTAGACTCATACTTACCAAGCATTTTGCGCTTGCCAATTACAAATGGTGCGTCCTCATGAACCGAAGCCGGCACAATTGCACCCGGCGCAATCCACGCCGCGAGCATTCCTTCACGCACATTTGGCGCACCACACACAACTTGGACGAGCTCTGCGCCACCATCGTTAATTTGGCAGAGCGTAAGATGTGTATCCGGAATTTTTTCCGCGGTTTCTACCCGCACAACATATATATTATTATATTTAGTGCTTTCGTCAATTACGCCTTCTACTTCTACAAGTCTTGCGCCAATTAACCGCACCAAATCATCATCTGGAATTTTGATATCTACATATTTTTTAAGCCAATTAAGTGAAATCCGCATGTTAAAACTCCTTCAAGAAATTAAGATTACCTGCTTCAAAATTTCGCACGTCTTTTAGACCGTAACGCAACATTACTAGCCGGTCAATTCCACCACCCCACGCAAAACCGTGATACTCCTCCGGATTAATCCCCGCCATTTTTAGCACATTTGGATGAATCATGCCGCAACCTAGCATCTCTAGAAAGTCGCCTTTTTTACCACCCAAAGATTTTGGTTTTTCAATCATAAACTCGAGCGATGGCTCTGTAAATGGAAAATACCCAGGCTGCGTACGAATATTTAATTTTTGTTCATAGTATTTTTCAAAAAATTCACGCAAAATCCCAAGCATATCGCCCATAGTACAAGTTTTGGAAACATACACACCTTCGCACTGATAAAAAGTATGTTCGTGCGTAGCGTCCACGTCTTCGTTGCGATAAACTCTGCCTGGTACTACTACGGCAATATCTTTGCCCTCATCGAGATTATGTTTGTACATTTTGAGCACACGATTTTGCATCGTAGAAGTATGTGCAGGTGGAATTAAGCCTTCTTCCGTACGAAAAGTATCGTAACCATCACGCGCTGGATGTTCTTTGGCAAAATTCAAACTATCAAACATATGATATTCATCATCAAGCTGGCGCGACTCCACCACATCAAATCCCATCATTTGGTAAATATTAGTTACACGGTCTAGTTCGGTCATCAGTGGATGCGCAGAACCTTCAAACGTAGAATACACATTCGGCAACTTTTCGTTTGGCGCACAAGGCGCAGTAATATCTATCGGTTCTACCGCTGCGTCATTTAGGGCTTCCTCGGCTTCTGCGATTTTCGCGAGAATTTCATTTTTGCGCACATTAAGAGCCCGCCCAAATTCACCACGTTTTTCTGCTGGCACATCTTTTATTCCAACATATTCGGCATTAATATTTTTTAGCTCGTTTTTTAGCTTTTCCAACTCTTGCATATTATATATATTATACTACAAAATTCCGATTCCGAACATCGGCAAACTCAATATCGTTTAATAGAATTATGTAAGCAACTTTATTATCATTGTCAAACTTTAGTTCGCCTGCCCCCGCCGGCCTAAACTCCTGTCCAAAAGCATAACGAGTAGTTGGGTCATATTCCGCAATATAAGTCACATAATCGATGGTGTCAAGAAGGGCAATCACATTGTCTTTCGTCAAACCAGAATACCGTGCAAGCACACCTGCATACGAATTGTCTAGTGGATGCTCTTCGCGATACTCTTCAATAAATGCAGTTACGGCAGATTTATCAATAATACCCATGCTTTCCATCAAAGATTGGTCTTCGATAAATCTTTGATAATATTGCGCCTTACTCCAACCTGGAGATTTTATATCGATTGTTTTGTTAAACGAACCGCCGTCACTTAGTTCCATACTGTCAGGCACATCGTTACCAGCTACGCATGATTGTCCAAAGATATACCCATAGTTCTCAAGTTTTTGCACGTTATCCACCACGTCAATAATATCACCTACAGTTGGAATAGAGCCTATAGCACCATTAATCGCTGAACCAGCCGTTCCGCTCAATGGTATCTGGCCAAAGCTAGATAATTCATTAGCGATATTTAGATCCATAATACCAAAAGCCGAAGTACGTTCATTGCAATATAATATATATTTAGCTAAATCTGAATTTGGATTAATTTTAATTCCGTTATCTTTCTTATCTTCATCAGACTGTTTTATCATATTTTCTGGACAAGCCTCAGTGGGGTCATCAGACCCTTCCACACATCCAGAAATGCCATTATTATCTTCTTCAACAATAATAAGATTATCAGCGACCTCATTCAATACCTCGCCTGGATCCATAGATATAGTATTTAAGTCGGTAACTGCATATGGATTACAATAAGCATCACCTACTGCACCAATCGAATCCAGATACGGGCATACTTCATCATAATTATCAACCAGTTTATTGGATACTTCTGCAGCGGCAGCCGTCGGTGAAAGCGAAGCAATTGACGACGAAAGTACATCACTAGTGGATGTTATAGCACTCATCACCGAACTCGTTCCTGCAAAATTCATCAATTGCCTAGCAAGAGTACCTAGGAATGTATATTGCGAACTTACATCAAATGGACTTTTTGTCATTCGCTCATATTTTGCGTCTTCCGCTATCACTTCTTGTTGCGCCAGAGCAAATTGCGTGAAAGAACTCGTGTTAGACAATGAGCCGCCATTATACCTATGAACATTACCCATATACATATTAGCTCCAGACACCAAAGCATTGCCAAGATCTTCTCCACCCAAATTTTTAATTAAATTACGCGTCAACATCCCTGACACAAAAGGCACTAATGCGCTTATAACTGCAGAAATAGCCGCAGCTATCAACCCGGCCTTGATTGCGGCTTCAATTATTTGCTCTACGTACCCAGCGCAAAGAGTAGAAGTAGTACCATATGAAAAAATCGCGCCAATCAAGCCAATCACACACAAAACGGTTTTTCCTGCCCCCTCAATTACGCCAGCTGCATTTGCGATAATCTTACCCACAGAACACACATTAAAAGAAGCCATACTCACGCCAAGCCCAAACACAATTCGCTTGATACTACCAGAAAAATTAAAACTTTTTACACTTGCATCATTCGGATTTACTTTGCCACCACTATAAAGTGCCGTGATGCCACTGGATTCCATAGCAGTTTTATCAGTAGAAGTGGTCTTTGTCGATTCCAAATTCGCCGCATTTGCCTGCATATTTTTAATACTATCATCGGTCGCGGCGCCTTCACCTATCGTGTTATTCACGAAATTCTCTGTGTCAAAATCAAAATCAGTATGATCATTTTGCACCCTCTGATTTAATGTAGTAGAAAGTTCATTAATCGGCGAATCTTCACCATCGCCAGCCTTTACCTTATCAATAGTCTCCATATAAGCCGTGACTAAATGAATAATCTGCAGAGCCTCCACGCCAGTAACAAGCAGGCTAATAGCGCCGATCGTATCGCTAACCATACAAACCGTACTTAACGCAGTCTGGGCGACACCACTCACGCCACCGCCGGAATCTCCCTTTACTTTTTGTCCAACATTTTCATCAAGAACATTTTTAACTTTAGCCTCGTCAAAATCCGTTGATAGCTTTTTGCTCGGCACCTCTTCCTGTTCCGTTTTAAGATTTTTGTTGCCTTTACCATCATCTTCTCCACTACTCATTTTCTTAGTCCCGCCAAGTTCAGTAACCTCTTCGGTCCCTTTCGCCATCAAGTCAACCGCCGTAGCCTTCACATTGCCACCATCTTCTTCTACCTTTTGCCTAAAATTATCAAACAAATTTCTTGTTAATTTATTATTAGCCAAGAAATTCATCGTAGCAGTCTCAAACCAGTTTGCAATTGCTCCTCGCCAAGTCATAGAGCCGGCCTTATAGGCCTCAAAAAATGCGCTGTTGGTCTTGAACGCCGCGTTAAAATCCATCACTTCTGCACCGTCTATTCTCAGTTTTCCCACATCATTGGAATCTGCCACTATTATCTTTGGCGTACCAGACCCATCATCAAAACGCATCACAGTTTTAGTCTTACCGTCCACTTCCATTTCTTCCATCTTGATGCCGTTCTGTTCCAGCTTGTTTTTCTGTTTATTCGAAACTTTAAACACTTTCCCACCAAAAAGTTTACTTTTGGTTGGGTTTTTGACATCCTTTCCGAGTTGATATTTAAAAATCACGTTAGACCGATAGCTTACCGACGTTTGCATCGAATTAAAAGAAGTACGTAGCTGCTCTAGTAAACTAAATGGTTGCAAAAGTTGCGACCCGCCTACCAAACCAGCTAGCGCTAAGAACACACCAATGATAGTCGCAATCGGGCCTTTCTTGCCGGCAAAGAAATTTCCTTTGCCGTCCTCTTCTTCCTCTTCTCTTCCTCCACCAGTATAATTTACACCCTCCGCCGAGTCGGCCGTTTCAAGATTTTGCGCATCAGTCGTTGCACTTTGCTCGCCCTCGCCACCTCCGCCACCAAAAGCCTCGGTCGCGGCGTTTTCTTTTTGCGTCAAAGCTCCAATCGCGGCGCCAGGAACACCAGCAATACCACCCGGTTTCTGAAAACCGGCTTTCACACTATCAGCCGCCGTGCTTTTGCCACCGGCGGCTCCACCACTTTTGGAACCATTGTCCATACTATATATTATATAACACTTATGCTAAAAACACGCCAAATTAAAACATTATAATCGAAATAATCGACAAAATTGCAAGTACAATTAATACGACCCACACCCAACCAAATTTACTAGTCTTCTTAAAATCTTTTGCGTATTCGCTATCTTCCACAAAATCCGGATCACTATTTCGTTTTAGCCCACTACCGTCATCATAATCGTCATCATCGCCAGAATTTTCGTACATTTTAGACCGCAAGTCTGCATTTATCCTGCGCGTCAGTTCATCATTGGTATCTTCATTTTTATTTACAATTACACCCATATTTTTCCTAAATAAGTTATTATTTTTTTATTATATCACACAAAAGTTATGTTATAATATACATAATATTATTAAAGGAGGTCACAAATGGCAACAAAAAAGCCAAAGACAACGGCTAAGTCCACTTCCAAGGCGAAGACTACTAAGCCAAAAACTGCCGCGAAGACTGTCGAAAAACCAGTATCCGAGGCCCCAGTAACCACAAGCAAATCTTGCTTCGCTGGTTTCTTTGCAAAAAAATACGAAGAAAATGAGAGTATTCTCACTGTATTCAAAAATCACAAATTCTACGGTGCATTGTTCGGTGAGTTCATCGGTACTGCACTTCTTACACTTCTACTATTTTCACTATCATTGATGGGTATTCATAGCATCGCCACCTACGCATTTGCTTTGGTCGCAATTTTCATTGCTATCTATGCATTTTCTGGCGCTTGTCTTAACCCACTCGTAGTAGCAGGTCTCGTCGCTACTCGCCGTATGTCCATCATTCGTGGTGTGATGTATATCGTAGCAGAAGTTGTCGGTGCTTGGCTCGGCTGGCTAATCTACAACTCTTTCCACCTAGCTGGTGGCGAGGCAGCCTATGCTTTGCCAGAAATGTCCGCCGTTGGCGAAGGCCAATTCTGGATTTTCGCAATGATTGAACTTCTTGGTGGTATCATCATTTCGTTCTTCGTTGCTCGTGCACTCAAATACAAAAAGAGCGTCTTTACTTATGGCGCTACTATCGGTGGTGGTATTATCCTTGCCATCATCGTTGGCTACGTTATCTCCGCAGCGTTCTTCAGCGCTTCGTCTAACTTTGCCTTCAACCCAGCAGTTGCTTTGATGTTCAACATCTTCCCACAAGCTGGTGAAAACTTTGGCGAAATCATCGGCGGCATTGGCCAAGCTCTTGCCATCTACGCTCTCTTCCCAATGGTAGGCGGCGTTATCGGTGCTTACATCTCCGACTTCGCTTCCAGACTTTCTGGCGAAGAATAATCAGTTCTTTAGAAACAAAAAAGCTTTTGTGAGTACAACGCGAACAAAAGCTTTTTTGTTTCTTTACTAATTCTTCGGAAAAAGTGGTTCCGCTGGCGGAGTAACTTCCTCACCAAACACTGCCAAAATCTTTTTGGAAGCCTCCGGGATAAATGGCAAGAGCTCGGTAGCTACCTCCACTACACCATTACCAAGTTCATTCAGGCACGTGGCGAGCTTTTCCATCTCGCCAGCCTTCACTAGCATCCAAGGTTTTTCTTCATCAATCTTGCGATTTAGATTTTGCACTTTCCCCCACACAAAATCCATCGCTTTTGAATATTCATAGCGTTCCATCAACTTACAATATTCTTCAGAAAACTTAATGTTATGTTTTAAAAACTTAATGTTGTGTTTTGAAAACATAGTAGAGAGACGTTGAACCAAATTACCAAGGTCATTTGCCAGCTCATTATTGTAAGCACTCTCAAATTTTTCCCATGTAAAATCCGAATCCGAAAAAGTATCAATGTGCCTTAAGAAATAATAACGAAAAGCATCAACGCCATGGCGATTTACTACATCAATCGGATCCACCACATTGCCAATAGACTTAGACATCTTTTGCCCATCCGCCAGTACCATACCGTGCGACACTAATGTTTTTGGCAAAGGCAAACCTAGCCCCATCAACATCGCTGGCCAAATAATTGCATGGAATCTCAAAATATCTTTGCCGACAAATTCTGCCACAGCCGGCCACCAATCACTAATATCTTTTTCTGGATAGCCGAGCACTGTAATATAATTTGCCAACGCATCCATCCAAACATACATTACCTGGCTCTCATCACCCGGCACTGGTACGCCCCACGCAAGTTGCGACTTTGGACGTGAAATCGAAACATCTGGCGATTCTTCGAGCAGTGCCAACATTTCTTTGGCACGATATTCCGGCAAAATCAAAAGCTCTTTACTCTCAATCGCCTCGCGGATTCTGTCTTTGAAATCCGAGATTCTTAAATAATAATTCTCTTCTTCAAATTTTTCGTATGGCTTATTATGGTCCGGACAAATCCCATTGTTTTCATCATATTCTTTTTGGGTGATATATCTTTCACAACCAATACAATACCACCCAGCATAAGTCGCTTTATAAATATGGTCGGAAAGTTTTTTCCAAACTTCTTGTACGCGACGCTCATGGTCTGCATCGGTAGTACGTACATAATCAGTATATTCTACGCCGAGTTTAGTGATAAAATCTTTAAACTTAGCCGTGTTCTCATCTACATATTGTTTTACTGGCACGCCTAGTTCGTTCGCTTTTTGTTGAATCTTGTTACCATGTTCATCAGTGCCAGCAGAAAAACGCACGTCATCACCAATTAATTTGTGATATCTCGCACAAACATCCGCCAAACAATAATCTAGCGCATGCCCAATATGTGGCGTACCGTTTACATAAGGAATTGCTGTATTAATATATACTTTTGCCATAAAAATATTTTACAATATCTTCCCCCAAAAATCAATTACAAGAATTATTGTAGCATCGTAAATAGTACCGCAGCAAGCGCAATCACTACCATGCCGGCCACCACACAAAGCAAAATCAAAGTAGATTTGCTCATTTTTTTCTTGGCCGGTTTTGCCATGGAGGTATTCATCATTGGATTCTCTACCGTAGCCGGGTCAGTAAACGCTACGCTTGGCGTGTTTGGCTGTGTGTTGTCAAAAGTATTTACCATCGGATCTGCCACAGGAGCAGAAGCTGGCATAGAAACCGCACTGCCAATAGAACCTGGCACTGGCCCCGCCGCCTTAAACGGCGCATTAAGTTCTTCTTCTACTGGGTCTGGTGCCGGCGCTTGTTCCGGCATCGTGATTGGAGCTGTTGCATCAAGCATCGGATTAGAAGCCATCGGATTTGGCGCACCCGGAGTAAACACTGGAGCAACTGGAGCTTCTGGCACAACTGGAGCTTCTGGCATAGTTGGAGCCGCTGGTGCTGGGGCCACCGGAGCCACTGGCTCTGGTGTAGGCATAGTTGGAGCCGCTGGTGCCGCTGGCTGTACTGGTGGCATTACTGGCGCCGCCGCTGCAGCTGGATTAGTCGTTGGTGTTGGATTATTTGTTGGCTCCATTTTTTATTCCTTAAATTAAAATCATTATTAAACTTATTATTATCATAGCACTTATGCTAAAAATTGCAAGCTAGCGACCGCCGCCGCCTCCGCCGCCGGAGTGTCCACCACCGCCACCGCCAGAAAAACCGCTAGAAGAACCGCCGCTACCAGCACTCATACTGGCACGCCCCGCGTACGACGACGCATTATTAATCACGCTCCAAGCGGCAACAGAACGAAGATTAGCAGAATACCAATCTGGCTCCGTGATATTTGCAAGTTCATAGTATTTTTCGAGTTCTTTCATCCAACTTTTTTCCAAACCAAAAATCGCAGCATACGGAAGCAATTTTTCATATAATTTTACAATTCCTTCGTTTGAAGTATCTACATTTTTAACACTTTGCAAAAATTCAATTCTTTCCGCTTCGGCCATTTTGATGTAAAGTTTTAGCCCATCCATATATCTAGACATTTCAAGACCAGAATCGGTATAATTATCAAACTTTTTATTTTGGCCAGATAAAATCAGCCGCACAGAAATCGCAACCACCAGCGCCGCAAGCGACACCGGAGCAAAATATTCCGCACCAATTGCTTTTGTGCCGATAAACATTTCTCGCCCGATCATCACTACAAAAAGCAAAGCCGGAGCTATATAAATCGTGCTGAACGCAAAAAGAGCAATAATAGAAACCGTTAAACCACCAGTTCCGGATTTACCCACCTTGTATTTGCTCTCAATCCACCCGTATTTATTTAGTTTTGCCTTGACTGTACTATCAAATTTTTTGCCGAGCGCAATCGTACTACTAGTGGCAGTCCTACTTTTAATTTCAATCTTGTCGCCATCAGCCACCGCCGAGCCGCCATTTAGTAATTTTAGTGTAATCATTTCTTCTTCTGGAATATTAGCTATATTTTCTACTTTTATCTCCCACTTTGTCCCGCCCAAAAATCCAGTTTTTTCTTGTTTCATCAAACTAATTCTTTTCTCGGTAATTAATTTCAAAAGTATCGCCACATTCACATTTTTCTTTTCGCCAATATAAATTTCCGACAATGCTGCAATATCAAAACCTTTTGGCGGAGCATACTCTGGTTTTACAAAAATACCATTATAGAATCTTCGTTTCTCACCTTTTTTGATATACTTCCTAATGCCAAAAATTATTATCAAAATACTAAACCCAATTGCCACACACATAATAATAATCGGCGCATAAGTTACAGGCGGCTCTGGCACCACAAAAGTCCCCGGCTTAAATTGAATATCAAAAGTTAAATTTTCGTAGGCGGCAAGTTTTAATGTGATAAATTCAATTCCGTCCGAAATCTCCCTAATGCTACATCTGCTTTGATCGGACACGCCATATTTTCCTACATAGCACCACTCTTTACCGTCATAAGCTTTCTTTGTGGTTTCATCTGCAAAATGCACCCGCGCTGTCACTAAATTAAATTTTTGTTTCCAACCCGTACCATTAGTATCCCAATATAATTCCTGGTAATTATCAAAATCCGTAATTACATTATAAAATTCATATTCCAAAGTATAAACTTGTCTGCCCGTTACATAAGTTTCATCGCCAGTACAAATTTCATAATAATCCCCACTTTTGCTTATGCTGTAAACCGGCTCATAGACACCGTTTCGTTTTAAATTAAGCGACGAAGACGAGGGTCTATCCATCGTCACGTTATAACCACCTTGATTTGTATAAGGAATATCCCTACAAATACCTTTGTTTTGATTATAATCCGGAAAAACTGCCACGAGGCGCTCTTTTACTTTGAGGCTAGAAGTCCCATCAGCTTTCTTGGACAAGTAATAATCCGCCGTAAAACTATCAAAATAAAAATTATCTACATCTTTTGCTAGCGCTGCATTGGGAAAAAATGCCCCAGACGCCACCAAACAAATACTAATACTTAATAATTTTAATAGCTTCTTTAAGCGCATTGATAGACTCCTGTAATTTTACACCTTCTTCTTCTGTCAATTGTAAATCAAGTCGGCGAATAATTCCAGCCCTGCCTACCACTGCCGGATATCCATAATATACATCATTAAAGCTATCGTAAGACGACACTGGCAAAATTCGCATCTCATCATTCAAAATGCAGTTAAGGATGGAAGCTACGCAAGTTGCGATTCCGTAATAGGTAGCACCTTTTTTCTCGATAATGTCATAGGCTTCATTTTTGACAAAATCCGAAATACCGTCCAAAGTATCGCGCGACAAAAGATCAACAATATTTTGCCCACCAGCATCTGCGCGCGACCACAAAGTGATTTCCGTGTCACCATGCTCGCCCACCTGGTAAGCGTGTACGGATTTTGGACTGATATTTAGATACCCTGCAAGCCTTGTGCGAAGCCTCGCCGAATCTAACACTGTGCCAGAACCAATCACCCTCTCGGCCGGAAGCCCAGAAAACTTCATTGTATAATAAGTCAAAACATCCATCGGGTTAGTCACTACCAGGAAAATACCATTAAACCCGCTATCCATGATTTGTTCAATCATGCCTTTTAATATATTGGCATTTTTCTTCAAGAGTTCCATCCGCGTTTCGCCAGGTTTTTGTGCCGCCCCGGCCGTAATTACTACCACATCACAATCTCTAGCATCTTTATAAGTGCCGTTACTAATTTTTACGTAACTTGGCGCCACTGCTAGCGCATCGCGAAGATCCATCGCCTCGCCCTCGGCATCTTTTGCAATAATGTCTGTAAGAACAATCTCATTTACTGCGGTACGTTGATTCATTAGCGCAAAAGCAATACTCGCGCCAACATTCCCCGTCCCCACAATCATTACTTTATTATTATCCATACCACCCTTTCTTTATTCTATTTTACCATAAGTTTAATAATCTGCGTCAATTAAAGATTCAAAATAAAGTTTTAATTCTTCGGCGATAAAATCATCTTGTTCTCGCACGCGTTCCAATTCCGCCAAAAACTTCGGTGCTTGTTTTTCTAATTTTGCTCTGCGGTATTTTTCGTATTCTTCCGCTTCTTTTTCGGACAAAGTTTTTGGAAAATTGCGACCTTTATAATGTAACAATAACTCGGGCAACCTTGAATCGTTAAAATCTGGATGGAAATCTGCCAAGCGATTTTCGTCGGCATTACGCACTGCTGCCACTTTGATTTTGTCAGTATTATCTAGAAAACCTTCGTAGAGCGCCGCTTCTGGCTCTTCGGCTGGCGGAAAATCTTCAAAATTTTCTTTTTCTTCACGCATTTTTTCCGCAAAATCCGGATGTTTTAATAAAATCTCTAAATTATGCTTGACTGTCTCTTTGTCCAAACCAATTTTTTCCCACCCATTATTTTTTTCTAGCACACCAATCGGCGCCACAGCCGGGCATTTATTAAAACATAATTCCTTTACAACCGGAAAAAGAGATTCGGTCTCTTCTAAGTTATACCGAAGGTCATATACTAATACATTTCCGTTCCGTCCGGCCGTAAGTGGGAATGCCACAGTAGTTTTGTTATGTTCAGACGAATACCTACCGCTAGCATAGACAAACGGCTTTTTGTCATCCAAATTTACATATTTTTTCACATCATTTTTATTACGAATACTAAACAAAAACTTAAAAAGCTCTGGCTGTTTTTCTTTTATCAATTTAGCAACCGCAATCGTTGCAAATACATCCGAAAGCGCATCGTGCGCATGCTCGTGCGACAAACCATTTTCTTTAGTCAAAAGTTCTAGCCGGTTAGTCGGTTTGCCGTCTTCTGTAAAAGGCCAATTAATTCCTTCTGGCCGAAGCGCGCGAGTTAGCCGCACCACGTCCAGCATATCCCAGCGGCTCCGCCCATCTTTCCATTCAAACTCATACGGATCATAAAAATTCCGCCAAAAAATCGCCCGCATAAATTCATCGTCAAAACGCACTGTATTATATCCCACTGCTACGGTTTCTGGCAAAAATATCTCGTCCGTTACTAGGCGCACGAAATTCGCTTCCGAAATGCCATCGGCATTTACTTGCTGTGGCGTAATTTTGGTTACCATAATGGCGCCCGGACTCGGCAAAGTATCGTCCGTCATTTTTACCAAAATATTTACTGGCTCACCCACCGGATTTAGATTCATATCCGTCCGCTGCCCCGCAAATTGCATAATTCTGTCCACGCGCGGATTTAGCCCACTTGTTTCTAAATCATAAAAGAAAAAACTCTTCATATTATTCGCCCGCCGAATACTCCGCGTCGTAATCTATGCCATAATAAGCATATTGAAGTTTCGTGTAGGCTTCGTCAAGCGCGGCCGCGAGAGATTTGAGCGGCTCTTCGTTTTCTTTTGGCATTACAATAAACTTCAGGGGTTTATTATAACCACCACAAATCTCCATGCTATCACCATAGGCCAAAGTAGATGGCACCGAAATTTCACGAATCCCGCCAATCCGCATCCCAGCAACACCAGCATTCCAACCTTCTATCATACCAAGCGAAGTATCCAAAATTTTAGCAAAAGCGGTTGGATTAGAATTATTATCAAAAGAAGAATCAAAAATAGATTCATCTGCACACCAACCTACATAATATGCCAAATAGTCTGCGCTGGTTTCACTTAGCTGACGTCCAGTGCCCACTACCAAATCACGAGATTCTACTGGGCCGTTATTGACCGAAGTCTCGTTGTAAGCTTTTATCTCGGAACGATATTTGCTGAATGTCGCATAGTCGTCTTTTGTGGCGGCCTTAAACTTTTCTAGCTGCTCATTGTAAGCAGTCTCATATTCTTGTATTTTTGCTTCACTAATTTTGCTACTAGTTGTGCTTTTAGAATTATTTCCAATCACAATCGCCGCATAACTTGCAATAATCGAACCCAGCATCACTACCGCAATAATCGTAATAAAAATCCGTTGCTTTGGGCTAGTCTTTAGCTCTTTTTCATTCATATTAACTCCTATCTTTATTCATTATAGCACAAAAAATAGCCCCCTGATGGGGCTATTTTTTACTTCTCTGCTTTTGGTTTTTGCAAAATAGCAACTTTCTTAAATGAGCCACCAGCTTTTTTGATAGCCTCAATCGCACTCTTTGAAGCAAATTGAGTCTCTAGCTCGATTTTGGCAGTCAATTCACCACGAGTGATGATTTTTACTTTTACAAATGGGCTCGAGATAAGATTTGCTTCTGCAAGTTTGTAGTTATCAACTTTGCCTTTGAGGTCGTTCAAGCGGTCAGTGTAAACTACCTCGGCTTTAGCGTGGAAAGATTTAAAACCTTTGAGCTTTGGAATAGCTTGCATGATAGCACGTTGGCCACCCATGAATCCGGCTGGCATTTTGCTATGACCAGTACGAGATTTTTGACCCTTGGTGCCACGACCAGCGGTTTTGCCCTGGCCAGCAGAAATACCACGACCTTTGCGGCTTGGACGAGTATTCTTTTCTACGGTTAAATCATTGTATTTCATTACTTAGTCTCCTTTTTGGCGGCTGGCTTCTTGGCAGGAGCTTTAGCTTCTGCTTCTGGAGCAGCTTTTACGCCATTCCAATCTTTGCGTGGAACTTGTTGCTTCAGACCCTCGATTACAGCATAAGCAATGTTTACCTTGTTGGTACTACCTAGGGACTTAGAAATAAGGTTCTTTACTCCGGTAAGACCCATGATGGAACGGACAGTACCGCCAGCGATAATACCAGTACCAGGAGCGGCTGGCTTCATCAAAACATCAGCGCCAGTTACCTTAGTGCGGACTTCGTGACAGATGGTCTCGCCATCCATATTAAAGGTAATCATTGATTTTTTAGCTTTGGAAGTGGCTTTGGCTACAGCGGTGGTGACGTCGTTACCTTTTGCCACGCCTACACCAACTTTGTTTTTGTGGTTGCCAATTGCAACGAGTGCTTTAAAACGCATACGACGGCCGCCAGCCACAGTACGAGACACACGGTCTACGGCAATGGTGATTTCGTCAAATTCTTTTGGTGCAACATCGGCTTTGACGCGATCGCGACGATTGCGGCGATCCATCTTTTTGCCAGAAATATCTCTAATATCTTTTTTAGCTGCGGTCTCGTCTGTCATCTTGAGGGTGCCAGACTTGTTGATAACCTTGGCTTTTTTATCGGTTTCGGCCATATTAAAACTCCAATCCTTCCTTGCGAGCTGCATCAGCAAGAGCGCTCATGCGACCAGCATATAGTTTTAAACCACGGTCGAATACAACTTTTTTGACCTTGGCAGTTTTTGCTTTTTTGGCAATCTCTTCACCAATTTTGGCTGCTTTTTCCGTTTTGGTACCAGTCATTTTGGCGCCTACGGTTGTAGCGTAAGCCAAAGTGACCTTTTTGTCATCATCAATAATCTGTGCAGTAATGTGTAGGTTGCTAAAATGAACGGACAAACGTGGACGCTCACTAGTACCATGAATTTTTGCACGAGTACGATTTGCTCTCATAACCTTATTCATTATTTCTTCCCTGCCTTTCCAGCCTTGCGGATGATGACTTCATCAACATATTTAATACCTTTGCCCTTGTATGGTTCAGGTTTCTTGAGGCTGCGGATTTCTGCGGCTACCTGGCCGACTTTTTGCTTGTCGATGCCAGAGACCGTAATCTCCATTTTATTGGTGGTAAGTTGGACACCTTCTGGCGCACGATATTTCACTGGGTGTGAAAAACCAAGTGCCATTTCGATTTCTTGGCCACCGCCTGATAGACGAAAGCCTACACCGTTAATTTCTAGTTTTTTCTCAAAGCCCTTAGTTACGCCAACAACAGCGTTGTTGAGTAATGCACGTTGCAAACCGTGCCAAGCCCGAGATTTTGGCTCGTCATCCTTGCGGGTAACGACAGCCTGAGTGCCTTCTACCTTCGTAGTAGTATTTGGCTGAACCGGAACGATGAGCTGACCCTTAGGCCCAGCGACAGTAATCTCACTCTCGCCGACCGTAATTGTCACTCCCGCCGGAATTTCGATGGGTTGTTTTCCGATACGACTCATATTTTTCCCTTATTGTTAATATCCTTACTATTTTATCATACTTTCCCCTTATTTGCAAGAGGAAATAATCTTTTTAGGATTCATTATCAAAAGACTTGTAATTTCGCTTTTACTGTAAAATTTTTTTAATTTTTTAAATGATTTTTGCCAATACTTATCGCCACGACAATGATGAGTGTCGCTACCAAAAGTAAAAATCATCTTGTCTTTTGCGAGCCTACGAGATATTTTTTTGGCACCACCACCATACTTCCCCACAATACTTCCAAGATTACATTGCAAAAGCACACCCATCTTGTGCAATCTTTTTGCGATTTCATAATCTTTTTGAATAATCACGTATCTCTCTGGATGTGCCAAAATTACTTTAGCACCACGATTAATCAAATCCTGAAAATACTCTTCATAATTTGGGAATTCTTCGTCTAGCGGCAATTCCACCAAGAGATACCGGCTATTAGCCATTGGTGAAATCTTTTTTGCTTTGATAAGATCCACTATTTTACTATCAATATAGATTTCATTGCCAAGATATACGTTCGCTTTTATATTTTCTGTTTTTAATAAATTTTTCAACTCTTTTAATAGCTTCAGGTTTTCACTACGCGGAGATACATAAACAGTTTCATTCACATAATGTGGCGTTGCAACAATATCGGTTACGCCATTTCGCACCATTTCACGTATAATATTCAAACTATCCACCCATGTTTCTGCCCCATCATCTATCCCTGGCAAAATATGAGTATGGATATCTATCATTATCTAACTACCGTAATAATAATTATTGTAGTATTTAGTCGCCTTACGGTTTACCATATTAAAGACTACCCCGGCGACTTTTGCGCCCACCTTGTCAAGAGAATCCTTTACAGCCAAGAGATCGCTCTTGGTGGTATTTCCGTCTCTTACCACAATCAAAGTTTCATCTACGAGACTAGACAAAATCACCGAGTCAGCCAAACCACCGACTGGCGCACCATCAAATATCACAATATCATAAAATTCACCGAGCACCTTCATTAGTCTTTTATTCTTTTTGGAAGCCAAAAGCTCACTTGGATTCGGTGGATAAGTCCCACAAGTTATCAAATCTAGATTCGGCGTCTTTGTCCTACGAATATATTTGCCGAAGCTTCTTACGTCTCCAGTCAAAAGATTAGATAGTCCGCTAGTGTTTGGTATGCCAAAAATTTTATGTAAACGACCTTTTCTTAAATCACAATCTACGAGAAGTACTTTTTTGTCTGCTTGCGCGAACGATACGGCAAGATTTGCCGAAACAAAACTCTTGCCCTCGCTTGCATTGGTGCTAGTTACAAGAATCGTTCTTAGATCTTCATCAATTGCCGTAAACTGCAAATTGGTCCTAAGACTCTTGATATTTTCACTCACAATGGCTTTTGGCGCTCGCTCTGTAATCAACTCATTGCCTGCTCTTTTTGCCTTAATATCGCCTTTCAATATACGCCCAGTAATTGGCATACCAATTGTTTTTTCAACATCATCGCTGTCCTTTACGGTATCATCAAGATAAAATCTGAGGAACGCAATTGCCGTAATAGCCACAATGACAATCGCTGCCGCCAAAATCAAATCTCTGGTCAAAGTATTATTGGCTGGAGTTTCTGGAGCCACCGCTACGCTCAGTTGCGTCACATTCTCTACTTTATAAATTTCCGTAACCTCTTTTGCAAAAACTTCTGCAATCTCATTGGCAATCATAGCCGAAAGTTTTGCGTTTGGGTCTTTTACGGCAATGCTGAGAATTGCCGTATCATCCACTGGCTTAATCGTCAAATTTTTGCTAAGTTCCTTTACGGTAGAACGTAGCCCTAGCTTATCAATCACTTGGTTCAAAACCAATTCGCTTTTTGCAATCTCACTATAAGTTGTGGCTAGCTTTTGGCTCGCATTAATATCATTAAGTGAAGCTGCAGAACCATCAGCAGCAGCATCAGACTTTGCGATCACCACAGTAGTCTTTGCTTGATAAACCGGCTGTTTAAAAACTATATCATAAGTAGCTACCCCACCGACCGCAATGGCAGTAACCAAAATAAAAGCAAAAACATAATGTCTTAAATAGCTAAAAAAATCTTTTATGTTTATTTCTTCCATTTAATAACTCCTACCACCCATTATAACACAGGCGTTAAAATTGTAAACGCTTATTCTTCTACATTCTCTTCTGCAGGCTCTTCCGTTTCTACTTCCGCCTCTACCGCCGTCGACAAATATTCGTTGATTTTATTTTGCGCTACGGCCACAGTTTCTGGTGACGGCTCCATTACATAAAGTGGCAAATTGGCCCCCATACTATAAGTTGGCGCATAAGTACCAGCTCCGTCTACTGAAATAGATTCTACTTGCCAATTTACTTCACCGGACAACTGCATCCTGAGAAACGCCACGATATCATCACGTTCAAAACTCGTTTCAAATGAATCTGCCGCAATGTCCAAAATTGCTGGAATCTTTAGCAAATAATCTTTCGACCCAGAAAGCTTGCCAATAATACTCGTGATCACTTGTTGTTGATTTTCACCACGGTGCCGGTCGCCAGTTACGTAAGACTTGCGTTCGCGCGCAAACCTAAGCGCACAATCACCATCTACGATTTGTCTTCCCACTATGTAATTGCATGTCTTAGTTTTTGAAGATTCCAACGTCATTGCCGTGTCAGACTCGATTTCAATTCCATCCAATTGATCTACTACTTTTACCACCGTTTCAAAACTCACTTTTATCGTGTAATCAATATTAATACCAAGAAAATCCTCAATCGTGGTTTTGCTCATGTCTATACCGTAAATCCCAGCGTGCGTTAATTTATCGCGCAGGCCAGATGTGCCATGTAGTTGCACATACATATCACGCGGGATAGAGACTAGCAAAATCTTTTCTTTTCTTGGATTTACCACCGCTACGATATTTACATCCGAACGCGCCGTAGCCTTTACCCCCACACGCGAATCGCTACCAGAAATATAAACAACAAATGGCTCAGTCGTAACTTCCTTGCCAGAAACGTCCAAATGCTCACTTTCTATCTCAATTTCAAAAGTATAAACCACTCGCGTGTTTTCTGCCGACGCCGTCGCTTCTTCTTTCAAAACCTCTAACCTATCAGACTCAAGTACCACGGCATTTGTGATATCGCTCTTTAACATGCCAAAAAGCGTATCTACGTCATCATAAAAACCAGAATTTATCGCCACGACACTTTGCAGGTATTGCTCTGCATTGGCTGCTTTGTTATCGGTTTCCAAAAAACTCACACTCTTATTTGCCAAATCATTTATTTCTTTTACCGCACTATTTTCGGTCACAATCACACTATAAGCCTTCATTTCTGGCTTGTGTTCAGTGATTTTATCCAAAAATCCATTCAATGCCAAAAAATATCTCAAAAACACACCACCTAGTACCAACAAAATCACCACCATTATACTGATGATTATTTTTGCTACTTTTGGCTTATTCTTCATTCGTTAATCCCTTAGGAACAAATCCCTTGTGTAAACCTTATCCCGCACATCATCAAGCTCCAAGGTCATACGGTTTGCTACAATTACTGAACATTCTTTTTTGAATTTCTTCAGGTCTTTGGTGACTTCTATACCTTCAAATTCATCCATATCTAAAGTTGGCTCATAAATCAAAATTTTCTTTTTTCTGTCCTTAATATTTTTTACAACATCACGAATCGCCGCATCGCGAAAATTATCCGAATTACTTTTCATAGTTAAGCGATAAATACCAACCAGTTCTGGCTCCACTGCCAAAATCTCATCTGTGATGAATTTTTTACGTGTAATATTAGCTTTTACAATCGCCTTGATCAAATCTTGTGGCACGTCTTTATAATTAGCCAAAAGTTGCTTGGTATCTTTTGGTAAACAATAACCACCATAACCAAATGATGGGTTGTTATACCAAGTACCAATCCTTGGGTCCAGCGACACACCATCAATAATACTTTTTGAATTCATGCCCTTAACATCCGCGTAGGTGTCTAGTTCATTAAAATATGCCACCCGAAGCGCCAAATAAGTATTAGCAAAAAGTTTCACTGCTTCGGCCTCATTACTATTCATAAACAAAATCTGCACATCTTTTGCAAGCGAAGATTCGCGTAGCAAATCCGCAAATTTTTCTGCCTCTTCAGAATAAGACCCCACGACAATACGTGATGGATAAAGATTATCATAAAGCGCCTTGCCCTCACGCAAAAACTCTGGCGAAAAGAAAATATTATCTATATCATATTTTTTACGAATAGAATTTACATACCCTACTGGAATTGTAGATTTAATAACAATGGTAGTGCGTGGATTATCTAGAGAAATCACTTTTTCAATAATATCTTCCACGGAGCTAGTATTGAAAAAATCTTTATCCGCATCATAATCCGTAGGCGTAGCAATGATTACATAGTCCGCATCGCGAAACGCCTCTTCCCAATCTAAAGTCGCTTTGAGGCGCAAAACACGCTCGCCTCTTGCTGCCTCCTCAAAGTATTTTTCAATGTATTCGTCCCGAATCGGCGAAATAAACTTGTTTACCATTTCAACTTTTTCTGGCACAATATCTACCGCCACTACGTCGTTTTTTTCACTGAGTAGCGTAGCCAAAGACAAGCCGACGTAACCAGTTCCTGCAATTGCAATCTTCATTTTTGCTCCACGTTTATTAAAAATTCAGTTCAATCTATTATATCACAAATTACTCGTGTTATAATATACTACATGAAAATATTACTTACTGGCGGCGCTGGTTTTATTGGCTCACACACCGCTGTAGAATTAATTGAAAAAGGCCACACGATAGAGATTTTGGATAATCTCAAGAATAGTAAAATTACCGTTATAGATAGTATAGAAAAAATCACTGGCAAAAGGCCTGCTTTTTACCAAATTGACTTGTTAGAAAAAGAAAAAGTAGACCAACTTTTTAAAGAATATGACTATGATGCCGTGATACATTTTGCTGGACTAAAAGTTGTAACCGATTCCATAGAGCAACCACTTGAATACTACCGCACCAATCTTCTTAGCACTCTCAATTTGCTCTCCGCAATGAAAGAAAACTCTGTCAAGAATATAATCTTCTCGTCTTCCGCCAACGTTTATGGCGTTCAAAATAAATCCAAGTTCACCGAAGAAGATACTGCCGGAATTGGTATTACCAACCCATACGGCCAAACCAAATATATGATTGAGCAAATTCTCAAAGATTTTAGCATCGCAAATCCAGACTTTAACATAACAATTCTTAGGTATTTCAATCCAATCGGTGTACATAGCTCTGGTTTTCTCGGTGAAAATCCAAACAATACTCCAAACAATCTTATGCCGATTATCGTAAAAGCCTATACTGGCGAGATCCCGGAGCTGATGATTTTTGGTGATGATTACGATACACCAGATGGCACTGGCATGCGTGATTTTATTCATGTAGTAGATCTGGCTAGAGGCCACGTAGCCGCGGCAGACAATTTGCATCCAGGCGTTTCTATTTATAACCTTGGTACCGGCAAACCTACATCCGTAATGGAGCTTGTAAAGTGTTTTGAGAAAATCAGTGGCAAATCCCTACCATACAAAATCGCCCCACGTCGCCCAGGTGATCTCTCTATTTGTTATGCGGACCCGACTAAAGCAGAGCGCGAGCTTGGCTGGAAAGCCACACTCACCGTGGATGACGCCATTCGGGATATACTAAACTATTTGGCCTAGGAAGCCATATAAAAATCTTTATACCATTCGGCGAATTTTCTGAGACCATCGCGAAGCGACGTGTGTGGCTTAAAGCCAAAATCTTTTTCTAGCGCACTAGTGTCTGCATATGTTACTGGCACATCGCCTGGTTGCATCGGCACAAGTTCTTTATGTGATTCAAAATCATAATCTTCCGGCAAAACTCCAGCCCGAATCAATTCTTCTTGCAAAATCTGTACAAAATCAAGAAGATTTTCTGGGTTGCTATTGCCGATATTGTAAACTTTGTATGGCGGGAGCGGCAAACCATCTTCACCAGTTTTCTTTTCTGGTGGTTTTTTCATCACGCGTATCACACCTTCCACAATATCGTCTATATATGTAAAATCACGTTTACAGTTACCAAAATTAAAAATCTGAATTTTTTCACCATTTATCAGTTTATTAGTAAAACCAAAATATGCCATGTCTGGACGACCAGCCGGCCCATAAACCGTAAAGAAACGAAGCCCGGTAGAAGGTATATTATAGAGTTTAGAATATGCATGTGCGAGAAGCTCATTACTCTTTTTGGTAGCAGCATACAAGCTCACTGGATTATCAACTTTATCTTCTACAGCAAACGGCACTTTTTTGTTACCACCATACACCGACGACGAAGATGCATAAACTAAATGCTCTGGCTGGTAATGGCGGCAGGCTTCCAAGATATTATAAAACCCAATTAGATTAGACTCTATATATACATCTGGATGGTCTATGCTGTAGCGAACGCCAGCCTGCGCAGCCAAGTTCACTACGATGTCTGGATGATATGTTTTGAAAACTTCATCCACTTTGGCTTTGTCTGCCAAGTTACCTTTGATAAACTCAAAATTAGAAAGTTTTTCTAACTCGTTTAAACGATGCTCTTTTAGCTTTACGTCGTAATAATCGTTGACACTATCAAACCCTATTACCTTTGTATCAGGATTTTCTACACACACTCTTTTTGCCAATGCTGCACCAATAAACCCAGCTGCACCGGTAATCAAAATTGTTTTGTTATTAAATTCGGTCATTTTTTTATTCTCCTACAAATACCAAACTCCATGGCACAAAATAGTTCTGAATATCAATTATACAATCATTTCATCTTTTTTGAAAGAGCTTAAACTTTGTTTCTTCTGAATAAATGCTAAAATGTAGACATGAAAGAGAAAAAGAATCCCATCCGCAAATTAGATAAATTTTCACCCATGAGTATCGTCTATTTTCTAGTGGTCATTGTATTTTTTGCACTGTCTATAACAATTCTCTTGAAGGCTTTTGATGAATTACTAAACCTATTAATAAATATATCACGGAATATATCATTGCATTTTGGCCTAGACACATCCATAATTAAAGCTATTTATTATATCACGACAATAACTATCTCTTTTGTTTTATCATCTCTCCTATCTTGGCAGATATTCAAACGTTTATTCCCGCGACGAATTGAACGCGACAAAAGATATATCATAAAGCTTTTCAATAAGAATGAACCAAATGGTCCAGCACCAACAAGAAACAGTCTATACGAGAAAATATATGGAGCCGAAGAAATTGAAGAAGATGTCCGCACAATAATATCAAAGTCTATTGATAACAATATAGAAAAAATTGTAAAATTCACCGATAGTGAAAACAACGACGAAAGAATACTTTGCATTAACTCAAAATGGGGCTCCGGCAAAACAACATCACTACTCATCGCTATTAATGAATCAAAGACAGAATCTAATCGATTTATCTATGAGGCCACGTTTAAATATAGCGGCAACGTAGATGAATATATAAACGATATCTTAAGCACACTGGAAGATTCCATGATAGAAGCCGGAATCAGAGTAAGCAACATTTTTAACCCACTAATCAACAACTTAGACTCCGACATCAAAAGAACATTTGTGAACCTAATAAAAAATAGCAAAAATGCAAATACGCTATCCAGCGACATCATAATGAATCTTAATGATGCCTACGACAAATCTAAAAGTAAAAATAAGTTTATCCTATTAATAGATGATTTGGACAGATTGCAAGGACAAGATATTATAAGAATCCTATCTCTATTATCGGTTTTAAGAAACTTAAGTTTTATCAAAATAGTAGTCCCAGCAGATTTAGAAATTGTTATTGATGCATTAGACAGATATGGCGTAGCAGATGCAGACAAGTTTGTTGAAAAATATTTGCCATTCACCAAAAGCGTAAAGATTAATTCCGGATACGAATTAACAAAAAAGGTATTAACCAAAAAAATAGTATCCATGCAGAAAAAACAAAGCCTGACCGACGAAGAGATTTCTCCCACTATCGCAGCTATATTTATTTGTATGCTTGCGAAAAAAATGCAAGACAAAACAAGAAAATTCGATAGGATTCGATATAAATGGCTAGACGAAAACAATAGCCGAGTCAAAACAGCAATAAAAGATCGTCTCGATGAGCAGCTATCCCAACTACTTGATGCTCCAATCGTATTGCATAACCGCTCACAAGAATTCGACGGAATATATGATTGGGATAATTTTAATAATATTAAAAAATTTCAAAACATTATATATGCTTTAAATTGGAAGTCTTCCGACATAAGTATGCCTCATAGTATTAGTGGATTATTTTCAAATAAGGATTATTCAGCCGCCGTTGATTCTTGGATTTTTGTATACATGAAAAAGCGTTGGGATATCTTTGGATTCGTCGTACGAGACGCCTTGGATATATTAAAATCTCTCGATTATAAAAATTTGCCAATTGACCCCGCCGAACAATTTGTCTATATTTTTAATCAACTTTTTCCAGACGAGCAATTGGAAGTCGACAAAACAACTTTGGTTCAGAATTAAACATTGAGGAATCCAATATCATCTTTTTTGCAACTAATAAATTTAAAAAGGATATACTTGCCGATAAGATTCGTGTATTATAAACTATAAATATGAGAAAAACTTTTTACCCCAAGGCAACGAATTATTCCAATGGCGAAATTAATCGACTAGGGAAAAAACTTGTCGACAATGATCCCGATAGCTCTTCCACTGAATATAAGGAAGCCTTCGCAAAAATAAGCGATTGGCGAGCCTCACATCTTTATCCAATGAATACTTTTCGGACCACACTAATAAAGAAGACACGAAATTGCAAGAACCCTATCGTTGCCCAAAGGCTAAAAAGAGCTCCTACCATAATCGCAAAACTGAGGCGTTTCCCTACCATGTCATTATCCAGGATGCAAGACATTGGTGGTCTAAGAGCAATTCTTAATAATCCAACAGAAGTATATAAGCTAAAATCATATTATGAAAATGCAAAGTTAACCCACAAACTTACCAATACTTATGATTACATTAAAAACCCTAAACCTGATGGCTATAGAGGAGTTCATTTGGTTTTCCAGTATAATGGTACCAACAAAATAGCAAAACAATATGATGGCCTACTGATCGAAGTCCAACTTAGGACTAAACTACAACACACGTGGGCAACCGCCGTAGAAGTTGCCGGTCTAATGCAGGGAGCCAAATTCAAAAACGACGAAGGCGATGCAGAATGGCTATCTTTTTTCAAATATATTTCAAAAGCTTTTGAGGTAGTTGAATATTTAGATAATGGTGAAAAATATATACCAAAACCTAATTATGTCCCAGAAGAGATTTACCAAACAATAGATGTGATTGACAATAAGCATAAAATCCTAGACAAATTGAGGGCGTTCTCTAATGCTACACAATTTATAAATTCTTATAATTTTAAAGGGGCTGGAAATTTGAAATATTTTATAGTGGAGATCGATCCACTAAGCCACCGAACTAAAATATATGGATATAGCGAACGAGAATATTCAAAAGCAGTAAGGAAGTATTCAGAACTAGAAGAAAAACATGCACAAACACCAGTCGACCAGGTTCTAGTATCGGTTGGTAGCTTGAAAAAACTAAAAATTGCATACCCGAATTATTTTGCCGACATGACTGACTTCGTAAATAAAGTAAAAATAATTGAAAAACATTCAAAATAGTGATAGAATATACTTAATGACCGACAAAAAATTCGAAAGATTAATCGCTAAAAGCCTTGAACGCCGTTAACCATAATGTTATTGTAGGCTATCTGTTCTGATTTTTAAATTATTTAGTTACGCGCCAATTTATGCTTTTTTAATTGTTCTCGGCATAAGCCTTTTTATAAATATTATCGCTTCCTTATAAAAGCTAGTTTTGCAATAAACTATATAATATAGTAAATTTGGCAGCACTACACACACCCCACCTTTTATAATAAGCTCCGGCGCCCCGCCAATATCAATAAACGAACAAACAAAGTATGTAACCACACAAATTGCAAATGTTACTAATGCATATAATCCATGGCGAAGAAAATATTCTGATATTTTATGAGACGTAAAGTAATGTTTAAATAGGATTTGTGAACCATAGCCAAAGTTAATGACAAGAAGTGAAATTAGGGTGCCAGTTATAATCCCAGCTACCCCAAAGAAATAGCCTAATACCAAGTTTAATATTATGTTCGCGACAGATTCAGCTATAGCACGATAACGATTTTCATACCACAAACCTTTTGCTTCTGAATATATATAACGAATATCCCCCATCTTCAGCGCATAGAAATAAATACAGAACAATACAACTATACCATAAGAAAACATATTTTCTTCGCCCATCCATAACCTCATCAATGGCTGATATAAACACGCCAAACAAACCGTTAGCCACCCAGATAACCACATATAGATAAAGTTAAATTTATTCATATCGTTATAATTCTTTTTCACGGTCTCGGTAACTATACTATTACCCACGCTAGAAGTTGCAGATGATGTCACAATGCCCATAATACCAACGATGGAAATCATAATTGTATAATAGTTAGAATAAATTGCCACTGCAGTTAGTCCAATCATAGACGATATAAAAATGCTATCAAAAGAATTACGCGTCGTAGCGCAAACTTTTTGTATCATCAATCCCGTCACTCGCTTGCGCACGTCTTTTTTCTGTTCCCTTGATATTTCGCCAACGCATATACATTCGGGGTATTTACATTTAGCGATAATGGCAACTAATATATTATTTAATATTGCAGTTATACATTGCACAATAACAAACAAATAGTAGTTCTTAAACACTAATAGCACTACAATTTGAAAAATAAACTGCGTCAAGCTGGTAATGGTGTTTACATTACTAATAATATCATTCCTCTGGTAGGCATTCACTAATGCACCCTTATACGCAAATAAGAAGTAAGTGGACACCGTGTTAAAAAGGTATATTGCGTATAGTATATATATATTTACGCTGGTAGGAATATCTCCTTCTATAAATTTGCTCAGAAAAGGCATCGTAGCGAGACCAATAACCAACACTACAAAGCCAATAATTCTGTATATTTTTTTATACAAATTCATTAGTGCACAGACAGTTTTTATATCATTCTCTGCTATTGGTTTGTACATGTTATAGATTACTGCGCTGCTAAAACCCATTTCAGCTAAATTTAACACCTGTAAAATAGAGGTGAATAAGCTGCCCAAACCTAAGTATTCTGAACCAAGCACCTGAATGATAACCGAGCGAATTATGAATGGAAAAACCAAATGGACCATTTTATTCACAAAGCCAAATACTATATTGCGAGCAGCATTCTTTGTACGCGATGCCATTATTTCCGTTCCTCTTTAATTCTTTCTAGTCTATCGAGATACTTTCTCCGGCACATTATTTTTATCATATTCTTAAAGTATATTCTTGAAAATGGTTTATATTTCCAGATATTTCTCAATTCCTTTTTTGCACCGATTGCATTATTATTCACTACATAGTTCGTGATCAAATGCCTGCTAAAATTACATTCTATGTTTGCAATTTCCGTTTTTGTTACTCTATCATACTGTTCCCTACATTTCTCGCGATACTTTCTTATACCTTCTGCGTTAGACGGTTTGGTGCCGCTTATGCCATTACCACAATGTTCATAATATAATACCAGTTTTTCTGAAGTGCCAAAAACATTGTAACCAGCTATGAGCATTTTCAGTATCACTGTAGAATCTTGTTTTGAAGGAACGTCGTCAAAATTGCCAACCGAATTTAATACCTTTTTTGGAGCTAACCACATAGAAGTCCCAGCTACACACCCCATCATCTGCTGATAAAACGGCTGTCCATTAGCCACATTTACAAACTCGCCAATTATTCTTCCATTGTTATTGACCACACTACAAGAACAATAAGCTAATCCAATATTATCTTTTTTATGTTCTAAAAAAATCTTATATAATTTTTCGATTCTTTCTGGCAAATATTGGTCATCATCATCAAGGAACGAGATTAAGGAACCACGAGATTTTGTTATTCCGGCGTTCCGAGATTCAGCACCACCTAGATTCGTTTTATTCTCCACAAGCCTTACTTCTTTATACTGTTTTGCAATTTTTTCAGTCCTCTTTCGTTCTTCCAAATCATCACTGTTGTCATCAACTACTATTATCTCAATGTTTTTATAAGTCTGTTTCATAACGCTCTTTATAGCGTTCTCGATCCTATCGCTACGCCCATGCGTAGTTATAACTACACTTATTAATTCATTTTCTTCCATCGTTGCTCTCTCTAAACATATTATAATAAAACTTTGGTATCCTCAATATCTGAAATATAAAACTAATCGGCCAACACAACACATAGACTATTTTGCATTTAAAATCCCTGAAAGAGTTCTTTATATTGAACTTTCTTGTCCACATAATATATAGAATCGTTACTCCAAATTTCTTTTTCAGAGTTAATGCAGTCTCTGCCGTGGATTTTAGTGACAAAGCATATCCGATAGGGTTTTTTAACCTAATCTCATATATATTATTACTTATTCCGTTTTTTTGATACTCACACAAGTATAGTACATCTTTTATGACGAGCATTTTATACTTTTGGTCTATTTTATCAAAGATAACATTTTCTGACAGAAAATTTTCTTTTTCAATTTCTGGAAACAAAAACTGCTTTAGTACAGAAGTCTTGTACAGCCTCAAAGTGTCTCCTTTGTGTTTCATCTTCTGATACAATTCTAATCCAGAAACATAATCAATTGGTGGCATCTTTTTACCGACAATATCACCACTGTCAATGAGACCCTTGTTTCCTACGATACCACAAATTTTTTCATCTTTGCGAATCATTTTGCTTTTTTTGTCCAACACTTCTATGGCATCAGGCGTCAATATATCATCTGAGTCTAATATAAGAATAAACTCTCGTTCACATACTTTTACCGCCTCATTATGAGCACTCGCTTTTCCTCCATTCTTTTTATAGATATATATGATTTTAAAATCTGCAGTTTTCTTAATATCGTCTATATACTCTTTCGTACCGTCAGTACTGCCATCATCAACTACCATCCACTCAAAGTTTTTATTTGTCTGGCTGGCAATCGATTTGTAGCATCTCTTTAATAATTTTAGTCTATTATAAGTAGGAGTAAAAATTGTTATCATACTAGTTTTGCCCTTCTCTTATTTTATTCTCACAAAATGTTATAGCCATAATCCACCACAAAATAGCACTATTGATTACGCTTTCGGTTAGCCCTAATACTAGTATTGCAAAAATCGCAAAGAAACAAATATTCAGAGCTTTGTTTTTCATCTTCTTTCCTCGTGTGTCCACACAATCAAACAGAAAAACAATAAACAACACTAAACCTGGGATACCACTCGCCAATAATAGTTCCAAAAAAGCGTTGTGACACTCGCTTACTGTACCAGTAAACGATACAATAATATCATTTCCTCTACCATAACCAAAAAAATTATTCGATATGTAATGCAACGAGTGATCCCATATTGCTGTTCGGCCAGTAAAAGTGAGGTTCTTATTTAATGAGCCGGTTATATAGTTATACAAAAATGGAATATTTTCTATCAATTTAGTGTTAAAAATAAAACATAAAAATACCGCATAGACTAAAACGTAGTAACGAAATCTTATATTAAAATGTTCTCCTAAGAAAACAAACAGCAACATAATTATTCCTACAAACATTCCTGTTGAACTGCCGCTCAAGAATAGTGTTATTAAGTCTAACGCCATTATCAAATAACCCCACTTAGAAATTTTTGAGGAAAAGATGAGCGTGTTTAAATAGTTAAAGAACATTGACGATACTGCCACTATTGCCAGCGAATTTTTTCCGCCCAAAAGAAATACTTTTTGATATTCAGGCAAATTCAATGAGCCAAAAATAGATGGTAGGTTTATTATTAACAAGATATTTAATAGCCAGCTCAAAGAACGGATAAAGGCATAATCTTTCTTCTGGTAGCTTTTTATTATATAGACGATAGAAATAAATCTAAAATAAATTGCAAACAGTATCCCAAAAGAGACTGTACCATTATACAACGCGGCAAATAACTCATATATCGAAAATAAAACCAGTACGATGTGCAACGAAGTAATCTTGAAATGTCTCAAATCAGTCAATATCGCAACTGTCAGAATAACGGATGAAAGGATTTGTAGAGCATGCAGTATGAGGGCATTCCCAAACATTCCACCAACACCAACGAAAGGCAAAAATGTTAACATTAAAATAATATTTTTAAGCAGACCATGGTTAGATGTTCTTAATAAATTAGTCATCTTTTTTTACTATCTTCTTTAATGTTTTCTTAAAGCCATGGGCATGTAAAAAAGTCCCAACGCGATACGGTATAAATACTGTCCTATACAATAACCGTCCAATTCTATTACCATATTTTTTATACAATCCGTCTCTAATCATTATCCTTTTTTGCCTGTCTTTATCCAGCCACGAACCAGAATAATAGTGTATTGCCACAGTGTTATCAGTTATATTGATAAGTCCAGTACTTGGGTCTTTTGGAGAAAATACTTCGCTCGGATATATAGTAGCACCGCAAACTTTTTGTAATTCATTATCAGTTTTTAAACCATGTTTCCTACAAATACCTGTCACTAACACAACATTCGTTTCTACACCGTCATTTTCATTGATGGGCGCAAAATGATTGTCTTCGTAATGGCTTAAGAACTCTTTAAATAACGGAAATTCTTTCTCGCAAGCCATCACACCGGTAGCAATATATTTCAAAGATTCAAAACCCAGGAAAGCCCTATTTGTTAAAAAGGGGTCCAATGGTTTTATCAATTCAACATCTGTATCCATATAAATACCACCTTCTTCACAAAGAGCGCATAACCTTACATAATCGCTCACGAAAGCCCATTTTTTTCTTCGATACGCTTCAGACATAAAAGTGCTAGAATTCACATTTATTTTTTTCTCATTCCATTCGATTATTTCATAATCAGGACAAAATTTTTTCCAACTAGCGATGTTTTTCTTCACATCCTCTGGTAAAGGTTTATCACCAAACCAACAATAGTGTATTTTCTTTGGTATTTTAATTTCATCCTTGTTGTTTGTGTCTGGATAATTTTTATCAATGTTTTTATACAAAACAGACATAGTCTTATTCGGCGTATACCTATCAGCGGCGGACAGACATCTTTTACTAACCCCTTTTAAAACTTTTTTATTACTAGATATCCAGCTTAGACGATTATAAAAATCATTAATATCACCAAAGCTATATCCAAATCCAGTTTCGTTTTCATCTATTATTTCATCAAAATTATCCCATCTCGAAGCCAAAACTGGAGTCCCAGCAAAATATGCATCGATTATGGTTCCCGGTACCCCTTCAGTTCTATATCTTGTCGGAAACAACAATAAATCGTAACGCTCGATGACGCCGACACTTTTATATGGGTCTATAGCGTCTATATACTTAATGAACTCATTCTTACTTATTGCCTTTTTAAATTCATCTTTGAAACTATTTTCTACCCTACCATAAATATCCAAAAAAATCTTATTGCCATTTTTACTATTGTATTTTTCTATTACATCTATAGCATCTAAGATTCCTTTTTCTTTTTCAATCCTCGAAAATATACAGCAATGCAATTCGTTACTTCTGGTGAAAGTTTTTTTCAAATTGCTTTTTTTCAAATCTTTAAAGTTGGGCATATAATACACATTTTCTATACCCTGTTCCCCCAACTTTTTCATCATATCAGAATTTTCAGCATAGATATAATCTACTTTCGCCAACCTCCTGCGAAAATATGAACTTTTCTTTGCGACAGCATAGATCCTTCCCCCAATCAAAACATAATGCAAATTAAAACTATGTTTCTTCTTTAATCCGACAAAAAGCGGCACGAAAAACTTTGCCCCCCTACTAGCTGGCATTATTATTATGTCGTCATTTTTTTTCGCAGCAGTCCTACATTCATTAATAAGTTTTATTATTCTCTTCTTCCAACCGCAAGTGTCAACAAAAGCGATACTATCCCGACCGTACTTAGCTATCAAATTATCAAAGACAGCATGAGTCTTTATAGTCTGCCCATCAAGCTGTCGTTCGTTTTTACCGAAATGTCCAACTATACAAATCTTCACTTTTGAATCTCCAAAATCTTTCCTAGCTCTGTATCACCATACTTACTATAAGCTTGATTACAGCAACACGCCGGAGTAAAAGTCAATTCCCCGAAAATGATTTTTCCATTGTCATTATACAAATCCACCCTCACGAATGGAAAATCTTGAGATAATTTTTCTGCATACTTTATCATTTTGTTCAGGTTTTTTGGCTTTTCTATATTCTTCTTAGAGCTCCAAGATTTTTTCTCATATGACAGCCTTTTCCAATCTGTATCATAAAAACTCAGCTTTACTTCATGCCCATTTCGTTCTGAGCAAACCAATACGCATTTTACTTTGCCTTCCATACAATAAAACTTGTAGTCTACTGGCATTTCACCATTCTTGTCGCAAAGATATTTTTCGATAATAATGCGAGGCTTTATTTTTGTATAATGCAATTCTGTTGTCGCATATCCGTATTTCTCTTTTTGCCACTTATTTACCTTTTTTCGTGCAGCATCCTTATCGAATTCTGATTTATCCTTTACTATGATATTATATGCACATCCATGTACGCATTTTAAAGCAAAATTGTTTGGCAACTTATCAAAATCTATTTCATCAAAATTATTGTAAACACCATATAGGTCATTTAATATTTCTTCGCAACCTTTTGCTTTTACATAATCTCGCACCGAATATTTGTCTGCACATTTTGACACTAACTCGTTATTATTATAATTATTTAGTTTTAGCCAAGTTGTCTTTTCGTTAAAAGTCTCTGGATTTTTAAGATTTGGCCATTCATGAGTGCGTGCAAAAAACAGCATTTTAGCATTGAAATTCGGCATGAGTTTACCAGAAGTTGACAAAAGCTTTTTGCCCGTTTCTTTTATCATTCGCGCACGATTACTACTCATCACTTCACCCTCTTATCATGCAGAACAATGTTACCAATATAATTGGCGATATTCGTCATGGTAAAAAAACTAGCCGTTACAGGATTAAAATGATTCGCTTCTCTGTGGGTATGGTAATGATGTTTTATTAAAACGTGTTTACTGCCAGAGCTAATACCATGCGGATTGCGATCGTAGATCGCCAAATTACCAGGATATTTTAGACCTTTGCGTGCTTTTTTTAAAATCACACACCAAAGCGCATAATCATTTCGCTTTTTAAGATTAGGAATCTCTACCGACTCCACGATTTCTTTATTGTACATAACGGTTAAACAACCCACGGAATTGCCAATCAGCATTCTACGATATGACATTTTTGATGGGCTCACTCTCCTTCTATAAATTTTACCCGTCACTACATCAATTACATCATAATCCCCATAAGAAAACGGTGTGCCGGTTTTTTCCATAAACTCAACTTGTGTCTTTAGTTTGTCTTTGCGCCAATAGTCATCACTGTCAAGAAATGCAACATACTTAATGCTTGGGTCTTCTTCAATAAGTTTGATGGCTAGATTCCTAGCTGCGGCTGCACCTTTTTCATTACCTAGCTCTACCAAGCGCACGCGCTTGTCTTTTTTGCTCAATCTTTTTACTATATCTACCGTTTTATCCGTAGAATGATCGTCTATCACAAAAACCACAAAATCATCATAACTCTGCCCCAAAATGGAGTTTAGAGTTTTTTCAATCGTGCCACCACTATTATATGCTGGCGTCACAATACCAACTCTCGCATTTTTTCCTGTCATTTTTGTATCTTTATTTCACTTATTATTATATCACAAAAATACCACTATATATTATATATAGTGGTATTTTGGCGTCAGATAATTAAAATTACCAAACGCGTACTAAGATTTCACCACCAAGGCCGTTTTTCTTGGCTTCGCGGCCAGTCATAAGACCTTTGGAAGTAGACACAATTACTGCACCACGACCAGATTTTACAACTGGAAGCTCTACTGCCGCAGAGTAAACGCGGCGACCAGGCTTAGAAACTTTTGTGATTTCGTTGATCTTAGCAATTTCGCCAGGATTATTAATTACTACGTGAAGCATGCCACGTGGTTTGCCATCCTGTACGTCAAAGCTAGAGAGATAGCCATTTTTTACCAAAATTTCTACGATTGCTACTTTTAGCTTGGAAGTAGGAACGAGAATTTCAGTCTTGCCGGCACTAATCGCATTACGAATGCGAGTAAGTAAATCGGCGATTTGATCAGTAGATTGTAACGACATATTTTCTCCTTTCTCCTACCAGCTACTCTTAGTTACACCAGGAATTTCACCCTTACTTGCTTTTTCCCGGAAGTTAATACGTGAGAGACCAAAGCGGCGCATATAGCCACGTGGACGGCCATCCAACATGTCACGGTTTTTGAGACGAGTTGGGCTAGCGTTACGTGGAAGCTTTTGAAGACCTTCTAGGTCACCAGCAGCTTTTAATTCTGCGCGTTTGGCAGCATATTTTTCATACATTTTGCGTCGTTTTTCGTCACGGAGAACTGCAGATTTCTTAGCCATCTTACTTTTCTCCTTTCTCAAACGGCATTCCGAAGAGTTCTAGCAATTTAGTGCTTCCTTCCTTTGAACCATTTTTAATAATAAATGTTACCTCTAGGCCGTGGAGTACGCTTGCATCCTCAAAAGTAATTTCTGGGAATACAGTTTGCTCCTTTAGGCCTAGGTTGTAGTTACCTTGCTTATCAAATGCAGTGCGGGATACGCCATGGAAATCACGAACGTGTGGCAATGCAATGTTGATAAGACGATCTACAAATTCGTACATCTTGTCATTACGTAGGGTAGTGAGATAGCCAACTGGCGCACCCATACCTTTACGAATTTTAAAGGTCGCGATAGATTTCTTGGCAAGACGAGAAGTTGGAGCCTGGCCAGTGATTTTAGCCAAGGTAAGCTCCACCGTCTCGGTGAATTTCTTGTCCTCACGCTTCTTGCCTACACCACAGGATACGATAACTTTCTTTAACTCTGGGACTTGGTTGATATTTTTGAGGCCAAGCTCCTTTTTTAGTTTCGCCTTTAGCTCTGTATTATAGAGAGCTTTGAGGCGTGGTTGTGCTACAGCTTCTTTTGCAGCTTTAGCAGCCGTTTTCTTTTCCGCCATTACTTAGCTCCTTTCTTTGCTTTAGCGTCTTTTTTGTCTGCCTTTTTAGCAGCTTTTTTCTCTACCTTTGCAGCTTCTACAAGCTTCAAGTTAGACATGTCAATACCTACATGAATAGTCTTTTTACCACCATTTGGGTTGTAATAAGTTTTCTTCATGTGGCGCTCGCGCACTTCGATATCCTCTAGCATAGCTTTGTGAGCGGCACGGTCAATCTTGACGATTTTTGCAGTTTTGCCTTTGTTGTCGCCAGAAATTACCATAACTTTGTCATTTACTTTGAAATCTGCCATATTAGAGTACCTCCGGTGCAAGGCTGATAATCTTAGAAAAGCCGAGATCGCGAAGTTCGCGTGGGATAGGGCCAAAGACACGAGTACCTTTTGGAGTCTTATCTTCGTTTACAAGTACAGCAGCGTTTTCATCAAAACGGATAGTAGAACCATCTGGGCGACGAATTGGCGCAACCGTACGCACGATTACAGCTTTTACTACAGCCTTTTTCTTTACGTTACCAGTAGGTGAAGCTTCCTTTACAGAGCAAGTTACAATGTCGCCTACTTTTGCATACCTAGCTCTGGTACCACCAAGGACACGGATTACTCCGAGCTCTTTTGCACCAGAGTTGTCGGCTACTTTTAATCTAGTTTCCTGTTGAATCATCTTATTCCTCCCCTTCTTCTAGAGCTTCTTTGGCTTTTTTGTCTGCGCCAACTTTTTCAGGAAGTTCAACATTGTTTACGTCTTCCTTTAGCTCTACGGTACCATGTGAGCGCTCGATAATCTTTACCAAAGTATAAGCTTTGGTCTTAGAAAGTGGGCGAGTCGCTGCAATTTCTACACGGTCACCAATTTTAGCTTCATTTTTCTCATCGTGAGCAGTGTATTTACGAGTTTTCGTGTACTGCTTGCGATAGAGTGGATGAGTTTCACGACTTACGATGGAGACGGTAATGGTCTTATCACGCTTGTCGGAGGTAACTGTCCCTACTAATGTGTGTGCCATATTAGAACTCCTCTTTCTTAAT
>JAZNWC010000028.1:0-7648 GCA_045593145.1 Candidatus Nanosyncoccus sp. | reverse complement strand
AGGCCCCTTGACCCCGGACTTCACTAATGTGCCCGCTAGCCCACCAAATTTCTAGGAAATTTGGTGAATCGGGAGGGGCTCGAACCCTCGACACCGGGCTTAAAAGGCCCGTGCTCTAACCAGCTGAGCTACCGACCCACTTGTTAATGTGGTACAAGTGTTATTATACCACATTAATAAATTTTTACTAGGGTTTTCGTGAATTATTTTTCTTCTTGCAAATCAGTGCTATCTAGATTGTAATCGCTCATAGCAAATTTTTTGATGGCTGGATCTTCGTAGGTGTTGTAATAATAAGTTTTGGTGGCTGCAGAATAACCGCCAGTATAGATAGTCTTTTCAAAAGCACCGTCACCCATAGCGGCTGCACCATCGATCATGGCAACACCGGTGAGGGTGTGGAAAAGACGAGAAACGTTTTCTTCTTCGGAGGATTTGGTTGGGTAGTGGGTATTGAGATAGGCCACACGGACGAAGCGTGATGGAGCGTAATAATCGCCAGGTAAGCCACGAATGAGGGAACCAGAGCCAAAGGCAGTCATTTTGGCTTTGCCCCACTTGACTTCTTTTGGCATTTGTGGGAATAGGTTCATGTAGTTGCGGAGATTTTCTTCGTGCCAGCCATAGCCTGGTTGATTGGTGAGAATATCAACGTCGTTTTTGAAGATTTCCATGCCACGTTCGGTATATTCTACTACTATGGAGCGTTTAGCATCGCCGATAATCCAGTGGAGCATAGAAACTGGGAATTGTTCGTTGATAGGCTTGGCTACAATAGCAACATCTTTTAAGGCTTTTTCGACTTCGTCGACGGTAGTGAAATTCATCATGACCCAAAGTGGAAATTCGTAAGCAGCGACGTTGGTTTTGCCCTCTACGGCGTTGTCTTCGTATTTGGCATAACCAGGGAAGTTCAAACCAGCAATAGCGAGACCTTGTTCGTTTGCGCAGTCAAAATAAAGAGGGATGTTTTCTTCGATGATGGCCATGCCGATAACGGCGCCGGCTTTCATGGTTTGCTCGCCGAGAAAAGCGGAGTTGTATCTGTATGCGCGTGGAGTGACGACGACTTTTTGCCCGTATGGAACGGACCAGTCCAAATTCCTGCCAAAGTACATTTCGCCGTTGGCGCCATTAAATCTTACTCCTGTGCACATTTTTGTTCCTTTCTATATTAAAAACCTATGTGAGGACATAGGTTTTTATTGAACTAATTTCTAGGTGAATTTTGAGTAATCTAGTCAAAGCAACTCTACACTCTCCACCCTAAAACTCTATAGCTCTGGCTGCTCTCAACGTTGGTTCAGCCCGAACCTAATTTTATTTTAGCATAGGCAGAATGTGTGTCAACATTGATTTTCATTGTTTTTATGGTTTAATATTTTTGGGCTGGAACAGGGGTAAACCGAACAGACGATATTGACAAAAATCAAAAAGTGTGCTATAATGAAAATATAGCCCTCGTGGGGCTTTTTTGATGGTGGGGCGACTTATCACTAAAAAATCGGCCAATTTGCCGATTTAAATACGGTTTGGTGGCTCCGACTGGACTTGAACCAGTGACACAAGGCTCTTCAGGCCTCTGCTCTACCAACTGAGCTACAGAGCCACTATTTCTACATTGTAGCACACTTGTGCTATAATTAAAAGTATGAAAAGAATAAATACTTCACCGATTTCTGGCATGCAAGAGCTTTTGCCGGCCAAGCAAGCCATTTTTGACAAACTTAAAAATACAATTAGTGAAGTATATCACGCCCATGGATTTTTGAATATTGAGACACCTACGATTGAACGCCAAGAGATTTTGCTGGCAAAAGCCGGCGGCGATACCGAAAAGCAGATTTATAAAGTGATAAAAACGGCGGAGTCTGCCGAAGATGCAGATCAGGCGCTTCGTTTTGACCACACCGTGCCTCTGGCGCGTTATGTGGTAGAGCACGAGAGCGATTTGGTTTTTCCGTTTAAAGTGACTCAGATTGGGCGGAATTTCCGGGGTGAGCGTGCGCAAAAAGGGCGTTTTCGGGAGTTTTATCAGTGCGATGTGGATATTATCGGGCGGGGAAATTTACCGATTTTTTACGATGCAGATGTAATCTCGGCGTCGCTTGATGCGATTTTGGGGTTTGGTCTAGATACGCCGGTTTTGGCGCGGATTAGTAATCGCAAAATTTTGAGCGGTACGATTTTGGAGATGGGGCTAGAGAGTAAATCCGCGGATATTTATAGTATTATAGATCATTCTGAAAAGGTTTCGCCGGAGACTACAGAAAAAGCGTTTTCGGAAATTGGCTTGTCTGATGCCGAAGCGGCTAAGTTCCTCAGTTTTATTAATATTCGCGGTGGCAAAGATTTTGTAATTTCTAAGCTCAATAATCTTGGCATCAAAAACGAGATTTTTACCATTGGGGTAAAAGAGCTAGAAACAGTGCTAGATTTGTTAAAAGATTACGGCTCGCAAGTTGAGGCCGATATGAAAATCGTGCGCGGGCTAGATTATTATACTGGTACGGTGTTTGAATATGTTTTGCCAGAATATCGACAGATTGGTTCGGTTGGCGGTGGTGGGCGCTATGATAATCTCACCGGGTATTTTACAGAGCAAGTTTTCCCAGGGGTAGGCAGCTCGATTGGACTTACTCGCTTATTTTATGTTCTAAATGAAAATAATTTGCTAAAAAGTCAAGAAGAGCAGCCACTAGATACGGCGATTATCCCGATTTCGGAAAACGAAATTCCGTACTCTTTGAATTTGGCACAAGAATTACGTAAAAAAGGCGAAACTGTAACCGTAGTGATGACCGATAAAAAACTCGGCGACAAACTAAATTATGCTGCCAAAATCGCCAAATCTGGTATTGTGATTGGCGAAACAGAAGTCATTTCGGGTGAGTATAAAAGGAAGTTATTTGCTCTTTAATCCGGCGTTCATGTACATCATGACGTCTTCGTAAGTGCCATTGGGGTCGAAACCAGAGAAGGTGTAACTGTTGAATTTGAAATACGGCATGCCGTCTACGAGGCGGGAGGTTTTGGCGGCGCGTTCCATGATGGTAGCAAGAGGTTTTTGCTCTTTGACGCAATCTTTAAAACTGTCGCCAAGGCCGATGGTTTTGCCGAGCTCAAGCCAAAAATCGGTGCCGGCTTCGTCTAGCTCCTCTAAACCAGAGATATTTCTGAAAAAGTTATAATAAACGGCATTGACGGCGAGGTCGTAATAATCCCAAAAACGACCTTCGTCTTTGGCGCAGTAAGCGGCCACGGCGCCGGTGCGTGAAGCCTCGGACTTGTGCGTGCCGTATTCGTACAAGAAATCAGTAAGGCGAATCTCGACCAGAATGTCTTTTTCGGCAAGATAATCTTTGAAACTATCCATGTTTTCTACGATGGGATTTTCAAAATAAATACAATATGGGCAAGCGAGATCACCATATATAATATAGTAGTTTTTGGCGTCGAGATTACCAAGAGTCATATCCTTGTCCCAAACTAATTCTGCGGTAGGGGTTTTTGCGGTCATACTGATAGCGATGGTGGCAATAAGGACACCAACTACGGCGATAACACCAAATATTCTAAGCGCTTTTTGCACGTTCCTCCTTTTTCTTCAAATATCTTTCATTTATTATTGTAGCATAAGTTTCCACACCGAGGCGCTTTAACGACAAAATTGCGATAATAATGGCGAGCCAGGTAACGATGGTAGAAATAGTGCCGGTGATGGCGAGGCCACCGGTAGAAAAAATCGCGCCAAGTAGCGGTGTAAGCAGAGTGGTGCCACAAGTAGGACAGCCCGCGCCGAGCGCAATTAGTCCGGTGATGATGCCGGCTTTTTCGAGGCTGGCGGAGTTGCTGGTGTTTTTGCTGGTGCGTTTTTTATTCCACAATAAGACAATTAACCCAATCAAAATGCCCTGTAAAAGTGAAATACCAAAAATTGGGAGCCAATCTAGAAAATAGCGATTGACACCGAAAATCCCGAGAAAATTATTGCCGATAATGCCGAGATTGTCGGGAAAGCCAACCGCGCCCATCAGCTCGAATTTGGAAAAACCGCCAGAGAGGAGATTCATTAGCAGTCCAAAAAACAAAAATGCCGGGATAAAACCATACCAAAAACGTTTTTCGCGGGTGGCAAGCAAAATGCCTTTGGCCGCCAAAACAAATTCGTCTAGCCATTTCCTCCAATTCATAGTAGGTATTATATCACGATTTCTCGGTAATGCTTAAAAAATGTGATATAATATATCTCATGAGGCTTGCAAAGAAATTTGATCAGGCTTTAACTGCGATAATGATTTTTGTAGTCGCTCTGGTTTTTGGGGCGCTATTTTGTTATGGGGCTAAAAACACTTTTGCGGATAACGAAGACGGTGTTTATGTGGAAACCGAAAATCATTTTGTGACTTTTTATGACAATGGCGAAAAACTTACGGTAAAAACTAATGCAGAGACGGTGGAAGAAGCTTTGAAGAGAGCAAAAATTAGTATAAATAGCACAGATATTGTAGAGCCAGCCCTAGACACCAAGATAGATAGCGACTTTTTTATCAACATTTATCGGGCACGGCCGGTGATAGTAGGCGATGGGCAAACCGAAAAATACATCATGACGGCAAGTTATAACCAAAAAACCATTGCGCGTGAAGCGGGTTACATGGTGTATGACGGTGACGAGATTGCACTCGTGCCAAATAGAAATTTCCTTGAGACGGGCGCAGCCAGTCGTTACGAAATCACCAGAAACGGTGGCCGTACGATAACTGAAGAAACCGAAATCCCATTTTCGGAGCGGACAGTAAAAGATTATAATCTTGCGCCGGGGGTAAAAGAAGTGCGCCAGCTTGGCGAGGTAGGCACCAAAAGCTCTACATATAATATATTATATGTAGATGGCAAAGAGGTGGAGCGGACGTTGATTAGTGAAGAAATCACGCGTCAGCCAGTAGAAAAAATCGTAGCGGTGGGCGCAAGTGCAATCGAACAAAAACCTTTGACGGCGATGATGGGGCGAAATTATTATACTGTTACTAAGCCAGATGGTACAGTAATAGAGCGCCAAGAAACTTTTTATGATCTAAACATGAGTGTGGTGATTACGTTTTGTGGCACAAGTTATAGTATTCGTGAAGATGGTGTAAAAATAGACCAAGATGGCTATGTGATGGTGGCGGCAGATCTTAGTCGTTATCCGCGCTGTTCGGTGGTAGAAACTTCGTTAGGGGCGGGGAAAGTATATGATACGGGTAGTTTTGTAACCAAAAACCCAGAACAGTTCGATATTGCGACAGATTGGACTAATAGAGATGGTCGCTAAAAACGACAAGTCGCTTGGCCAACACTGGCTCAAAAATCGAGCGATTTTGGATGAAATTGCTGATGAGACGGGCGGCGGGAAGATTTGCGTAGAAATTGGGCCGGGGCTGGGTACGCTAACTTCTAGTCTGCTAAAAAGATTCGATAAAGTGGTGGCGGTGGAGTTTGACACGCGCCTCGCGGAAAATTTGCCAAAGTCGTTTCCAGGCAAAAATCTAGAAGTAGTGAACGTAGACTTTCTAAAATACGACTTAGACACTATCAAAGAGCCATACGTAGTGGCGGGGAATATTCCGTATTACATCACCAGCCCGATCATCGAAAAAGTCTTAAAAGCCAAAAATCAGCCAAAAAAGGTGGTGCTCTTAATCCAAAAAGAAGTGGCGGAGCGGATTCTCGACAAAAAGGAAACGATGCTATCTCTCATGGTAAAAAATTATGCTACGGCAGAGCCGGGCATAGTGGTACCACGAGATGAGTTTACGCCGCCGCCAAAAGTAGATAGCCAAGTAATAATCTTGACGCCACACGCACCGATTGCGGATGAGGAAGTTTTTAAGGTAATTCGGCTGGGTTTTATTGCGCCACGCAAAAAACTAATAAATAATCTAATTTGTCTAATAACAGAGGTAGAAATGCGACAAATGTTGCATAAGTTAAAAATTGATGAAAATGTGCGGCCGGGCGATTTGAGTTTGGAGCAGTGGGTAAAAATTTACAAAGAAATTGCAGAAAAATAGTTGATTTTTTGAAAACGGTAGTGTATATTTAACTTATGATGGAGGAAAAATGATAAAGTTTTCAGGTGCAAAGTTGTATATTGGCGGCTTGGTAGGGGTTACTACGCTTTCTGGCATGGCACTAACAATGCCAGGGGCTTTTGCAGATAACTCTAGTGCAGATAATGTATCGATTTCGGTACTTTCTTCTTGTACTTTGGCAAGCGATAGTGCTGTACATACAGCTAATCTTATCAACGGGCAAAAAAATGAGAACGTTGGTACGACCAAACTTACTGCATACTGTAACGACGAGGGCGGTTTCTCCATCTATGCCGTAGGGGCAAGTGGCGGTGAAGATGGCAATACTGACTTAGTTGCCTCTACGGTTAATGAAAGTCATAATATCAAAACTGGTACTACACTAAGTGGCAGCACTTCGGCCTGGGCAATGCGCCTAACGGCTGTGAGTAGCGATAACTATACTCCAACTGTGGTGAATGACTTTGGAGCTAATCATGTAGTTCCAGAAACTTACACCCAAGTAGCTACGCTAAACAAGGCTACGGATATGCCGGCTACTGACTATAACGCAGAGGGTTCTTCTGTGAATGCAACTTATGCAGTGTATGCCTCGGTGGGGCAGGTGGCGGATACTTATGTGGGTATGGTAAAGTATGCTTTGGTGCATCCACAAAACGAAAGCACCACGCTGACTTCTCTTTACCAAGCGCTCAAAAATGCAGAGGCGCCGATGGCAGAGGCGGAAGATGGTAAAATGCACTATACTATGCAAGGTATGACTACCAACATCTGTGGTGCGGTAGATATCATTGGCGAGGCTTCGCAGACGCAATTAGTAGACACGCGTGATGGTAAGCTTTATTGGGTGACCAAACTCGAAGATGGTCACTGCTGGATGACTCAAAATTTAGACCTGGATCTTACTAGGGCGGCAACTACTACAGAATCTAAGATAAATAGTACCAATACGGATATAAACGTATCTGGTACTAACTACAAATACGAAACAGATTATGAACTTAGTGGTGGCGTAATCTATTGGAACCCAGGGGCATCCACCATTGATGCCTCAAACGGTGACTTTAGTGGCTGGAATGACACCCAAACTGCTCCGCAATCGTTTGACGTAGGGACATGGTACACCGATGGCACCTGGCATGCCTCGTCTTCGTGTAACTACCTAGATCCGAATACAGTCTGTGCGCGTTTCAAAACCACACCGTTTGATTCTAATGGCACACATGGCTCGGTGGGTAACTATTACAACTGGTCTGCCGCCATTGCGAGCAGCGATAGCCAATTGTTTAGTACTAGCACCTATAACACACCGAGCAGCAACCCACAGAATTCCATCTGCCCGAAGGGTTGGAGATTGCCTACTATTTCTGGCGCAGATAACGAAACGGCCGGCACAACTGATGAATTCTCAAGATTAAACTATCTATATAATGCTAACAAAACAGGCTCTGGCTCCCAAGGTCAAGATACCGGCTTATTCAATTCACCATTATATATGAACCGGGCGGGGTACGTTTATTCGGATACGTTGTACTACCCAGGCAACGGCGCGTACTTTTGGTCTAGCACGG
>JAZNWC010000027.1:0-30772 GCA_045593145.1 Candidatus Nanosyncoccus sp. | reverse complement strand
AACATGTTTTTCCCACCATGGCTGGCCTTATTGGTGTGGTTGCGGTTACTGTTGTCACCTGGGTCTTTAACCTAGATCGTGGCCAGACCTGGCTGCCACTCGCTGGTTTTCTTGGCGGTGCCGTTGTGGGCGCAATCGATGATCTTATCAATATTTTTGGTTCTGGTCGTGGCGCGGCAGGCTTGCGCGGCCCAGTCAAATTCTTTTTGATTACCATTGTCGGTGTAGTGCTTGGTTGGTTCTTCGCCGTCAAACTTGGTTGGTCCCAAATTTTAGTGCCATTTATGGGCGATATTCAGATTGGCGTAATTGGCACCATCGCTATCTTTGCTTTTGCTGTAGTCGCCACATCTAATGCCGTCAATATTACGGATGGTCTTGATGGGCTCTCTGGTGGTCTTGCCATGTTAGCCTACGGTGCTTTTGGTATCATTGCTCTTTTTCAAGGGCACATTATGCTCTTTGGTTTTTGTATGACGGTAGTTGGCTGGCTTCTTAGCTATATTTGGTTCAATGTGCCGCCAGCTCGTTTTATGATGGGCGATACTGGTTCATTCGCACTCGGCGCTGGTCTTGGCGTAGTTGCTATGATGACAGATTCATTTTTACTCCTTCCTGTGATTGGTTTAATGTTTGTGATAGAGACCGGCTCTAGTTTAATTCAACTTACTTCCAAAAAATTCTTCCACAAAAAAATCTTCATTTCTGCTCCGCTTCACCATCATTTAGAAGCAAAAGGTTGGGGTGAAGCCAAAATCGTAATGCGCTTTTGGATTCTAGCTGGCGTGTGTGCTATTCTCGGCGTCTTCTTAGCTGCGGTGGGGGGTGCGATTTGAGGAAGCACAAATCAGATTTGGTAATTTTATTTTCCACTCTCGGCTTGATGGCCGCAGGCCTCATTGTGATTTATGCCATTGGTCCGATGCGTGCCAATGTTCTCAATTCTACTTATGGCACAGATTACGACAGTAACGATTTTTTCTTTGGCCAACTCCGTTCGGTAATATTATCACTCATAGCCTTCTTTGCTGCTTTTAAATTAATACCATATAAATATATTAAAAGATTCGCCAAGCCGATTCTCATTGTAGCACTGCTCTTGTCCGTTTTGCTCTGGATACTCTCGCATACTGGGTCTAGTCTCGCCAAATGTGAACTCGGTGAATGCCGTTGGTTTAATCTTGGCGGTTTTAGCTTTCAACCAGCAGAGGCTTTGAAGCTCGCCCTTGTAATTTATTTGGCGGATTTTCTTACCCGCAAAAAAGAAGAAAACACTATTGGCAAGTGGAAAGAATTTTGGCTCCCGTTAATTATTGTTTGCGGCATCTCACTTTTTCTAGTTGTAATCGCGCAAGGAGATCTTGGTACTGGTGTTGCTATTATTTCTATTATTTTTGGCATGTTACTTATTGCGGGCGTACCAGCTAAACAATATTTTATTATGCTTGCTGTGGTTTTAGCAGTAGCGGTTGGGTCCGTGGCTACTTCCTCACACCGCATGGAACGTGTCCATGCTTGGTTAGACACCCTTTCTGGTGCAGCTAGTTCAGATTCTACTTACCACATCGAAAATGCCATGCTCGCCATTGGCACGGGTGGTTTTTTTGGTGTGGGCGTAGGTAATTCGGTTCAGGCAACTGGCTATTTGCCAGAATCCATCAACGATTCTGTTTTTGCTATCATGGGCGAAACTTTCGGTTTTGTGGGTTTGTTTGCTATTATCGCGATTTTTGGCACTATGCTAATCCGCATGCTTAAAGTTGCGGATCATACCTCCTCCTCGGATGAGCGTCTTTTTATCGTAGGTGTATTTTCTTGGACACTCGCTCAAGTTGTGGTCAATATTATGGCTATGACTGGGCTCGTGCCAGTAACTGGTATTACTTTGCCTCTGCTATCTTATGGTGGCACTAGCATGATCTTTATTGCTTTTGCTATTGGCCTAGTTTTGCAACTTTCATGTTATACTAGTAGAGAGGTAAATAAAAATGAAGATATTAGTAGTCGGCGGGGGGTCAGGGGGACACATCACTCCAGCCGTCGCCGTAGTGCGTGAAATTCTGGAGAAAAAACCTCGTGCCGAGGTAGAATTTTGGACAGATTTTAAATATTTCCGCAATGTCACTAAGCTCACTACTGAGCTCGGCGTTTCTTGGGGAGGGGAAGAGCGCGAGAAAAGAAAGCGAAAAGGCCAATATATTCGCGTGCGCCGGATTATGGCGGGAAAATTCCACCGTTATTCAGGCTGGAAATTTAGTGATTATTTCACTTACTTCGATGTTACTCTAAAAGATCTTATCTTTGGCAATATTTTTGGCTTCTTCGGTTTTTTCGGTGGCCTCATTACTAGTTTTTTCCGTTTATTGATTCCAAAATATCGCCCCAATGTTATTTTCTTAAAAGGAGGCTATGTCTGTTTACCAGTCGGAATCATTGCTAAGCTTTTTCGTATCCCATATGTAATCCACGAATCAGACACAGTAGCTGGTCTTGCTAACCGTATCTTAATGAAAAAAGCTACCAAAGTTGCTTTTGGTATGCCTATTTCAGAAAGCATGTCTGCCGCCCACCCAAATTATATTTGGACGGGTATTCCTGTCGCACCAGAATTTCATCCAGTTGGCCCTACACGCCAAATGGCGCTCAAAAAAGCTTTTTCTTTCAATGCAGACAAGCCACTAGTGGTAATTACGGGTGGTTCTCAGGGTGCCAAAAATCTCAACGAAGTTACGCGTATCATTTTGCCAGAACTCCTCAAATTTACGTCCGTAGGCCTAGTAGCTGGCCGTAAACACTACGAAGATATGATTGATTTAAAACAATATGAAAACTGGGATAAAGCTAGCCTCGAGTCCAACTTTCGTATGTGGGAATTCAACACTACCATGGACGAGCTGATGGGTGCCGCTGATGTGGTGGTTTCGCGTGCAGGTGCTACTACGATTGCAGAAATGGCAGCCCTCAAAAAAGCCACAGTTCTAGTGCCGTTCGAGCGTCTTCCTGGTGGGCATCAGGTCAAAAACGCCGAACGTTTGGCCAGTTCTGGCGCTGTCGCCGTAGTTAACGATTACGAAATGGTAAAAAATCCTTCCGCTCTTCTTGATGAAATTCGTCGTCTCATTAAAAACCCACGTCTTCGTGCCGATATGGCCGACAAACTAGGTGAAGAGACACGTTCGGATGCCGCTAAACGTCTTGCCGATATTATTTTAGAGGTAGCTAGCTAATGTCTATTAAATTGGGCCGTACAATTGGTGAACGTAGGGAAAAGTTGGAAACCGCTTCGGAGCGCGCCGCGACCCATCGTAAAAACGAAAAGAAAAAACGCCTCCGTCTTTGTTTCACGATCGTTGGTTTTTTGCTTGTATTGTGTTTTGCTATAGGCGCAATTATCATACTTATAAATAACGCACCAGCTGCCGAAGACACCGGGCAGGCCCCTAATTCCATCATTTACACTCCGTCTGTAGAAATCATAGACGAAGGGGCGGTAGCTGTTACTGGCGGCGGCGGTGTTACTAGTCGCATGAAAGAATATATTGGCCAAGCCGAAGCAGACTTCCGTGAGCTTAATTATCGCCCAACAAAAGCCGTTATCCCGGCCGGTTCTGTCCGTGAAGTCGACTTCTACTTAGAGGGATATAATGGCTTTATTAAACTAATTATTGATCGTCCCACCGGTGTATCCGTAGAAGACGCCGACCGTATGCTCCGCTATCTAGCAGGTCAGGGCATTACTGATTTTACCTATATCGACGTCCGCATAGACGGCAAAGCCTACTGGAAATAGGGAATTAGAGGCAAAATAACAGAGGTCTACCCCTGTTATTCTCCCCCTCTACAATTCTGATTCTCTACTCTTCTGTTCGGTTTTTGTTCGGTAGACAATATACGATTCTTTGTCAGGGCGGGGAAATATGCAAAAACAACAGGGTAAAACAACAAAAAGGGAAACAAAAACGGGGAAATGTCAAATTCGCAAATTTGGGCGCCAAGTTGTGGAAAACTTACAAATTTACAGGGGTCAAAGGGTGAACCTGGCTAAATATAAATATTTGCAAACATTGCGACGTGCCCGAGATTTGAAGAGTTTCTTTACGGATTTGAATCCTGTACTGAAATACAGGTGAGAATCCGCCTAAAGAAAATCTTCAAATTCCCGGCGGACACGAGCAGTTTGCAGATATTTATATTTAGCAAAATACACACATTGATCCATGTGTAAAATTAAACATAAGCACTAATCCCCGCCCACATGGGGATATTGCTTATGCTTAGACGATTAACTTACCAGCTTTTTCATTTACCTATAATGTCCTAAAATCTACATTGTACGACATTAAAACTATATTGAAAAGCCGATAAATATATCATGCAAAAAAACTTCAAAAATCTACCAAAGCCCATTTTCATTTATTTTTTGGTTTATATTTCCCTACTTTTTGTATGCGATTTTATTAGTCGTGTTTGATCGCCAAAAATCCGTCCACCGAGTTATCGACTTCGACGTACTTGTCTGTGCGTTTAACAGGGGTCATAAGGGAAGCAGGCTTATTATCTGGCTGGATCTTTACCGGGGATTTCTCTTGATATTCTACCTCTGGTCTAACAGGGGAGAACGAAGCCTTCTTTTCGTAGTGGTTTTTCCCTTTTTTACCCCTGTTGTTGTAAGGTTTTTTATTATTTTTCCCTGTTTCTGGCTTTTTTGGAGCCTCTACTTCCCCATTTACGAGTTTTGCCAAATCTTTTAATCCTAACCTGTCTTTGCCCTCGGCGGCATTTGGGCTGAGGTTTTGGCGGCGAAATTCGGCCTGTGGTGATAGATTGCGCGTAGGTGCAGGCTTGTGCACCGGCTGATATTTAAAGTTCGGTTTTTGTTCGGATTTTGGTTTAGCGGACTGGTCTCTTAGAGGAACAAAGGTCGGCATATTGATTTCTGGCTGGCGACCAGAATCAGACAACTCTTTTTTGTATTTTTCAGACTGTTCGATTGTTTCGCGGATTTCTGCCTCTACTTCGGCGCGTGGACGCGCATAATGTTCGCGAGAATTAGCAATAATAGCCTCCAAATTATCCTTTGGCGTACTTGGTATAGACAAAGTTGTAGCAGAAAACGCTGGTACCTTCTCGCCGTTAATTATCATTGAAATCACGAAATTACGGTTGTTTAGTTGCACGAGGTCAGACTCAGAAAAAGTCGGCTCAAATTGTTTTACGAGCATCGGAGCATCGTCGGCAGACACGCGGAACGAAATTGTAGTACCTACGTTGCCAAACACCGCATCGCGCACAGAATCGGTCATCTGAGCCACATATTGGTTCGCCACGGTGAGGTTAAGGCCATATTTACGCGCCTCAGAGAGAATTACGGCAAACGAATCCGTAGCAAAGTTTTGAAATTCGTCTACATAAAGATAAAATGGCCGTCGATCTTCTACTAGTGGTATGTCAGAACGGCTCATAGCAGCTAATTGCACTTTGGTAACAAGGAATGCACCAAGAATAGCGGCATTATCCTCGCCAATTAGACCTTTTGATAAGTTGACGGCCAGGATTTTGCCCTCATCCATGATCTTGCGGATATCAAACGAGGATTTTGGCTGACCAATAATATTACGGATAATCGGGTTTGCGGTAAACGCGCCCACCTTGTTTAGTACTGGCGCAATAGATTCATTTACCTGCTTTTCATTCCATTGGCCAAATTCATGTTTCCAGAATTGTAGAACGGTTACATCTTTACAATAATCCAAAGTCTCTTTTCTAAACTCCTTATCTGTCAGCATACGCGAAATATCAAGCAGCGTAGTTTCTGGGCGGTCTAGTAATGCTAGGAGAGTATAACGGAGAATATGTTCAAGTCTTGGGCCCCAAGAATCACCGAACATACGTTTAAGTACACCGATTACTTCAGAGCAAATATTTGGCTTGCGTGATGGATCGGTAATTTCTAATGGGTTAAACGCCACTGGATATGCCGTATCGGCAGGATTAAAGTAAACTACATCTTTTACGCGCGATTCTGGTACAAATTTAAGGTTGTCAATTGCAAAATCGCCATGCGGATCAATGATACAATAACCTTGGTTGTAAAAAATATCTGACAGGGCAAGTAGCTCCAACATCCCGCTTTTCCCTGCTCCTGTCTGGCCGATAATATAGACGTGACGGCTGCGGTCTCGGCGCGTAAGGCCAAATTGATGATTGATACCACGAAAATTCGTGAGCCCGAAAGCGGAAATATTTTCATCTTCTAGTGGATTGCCAGTAAGCACCGGAAGCTGTGCTGGTGGCTCGGCTGTTTTGCTATTGGCCCAGACAATATTTGGTGTCTCCACAGAAGTATGTGGCAAATGATAAACCGACGCCAACTCCGAAATATTCAAAATAAAACCACGGTCGGTGAATTGGCGCATCTTATAAGCGTCCAAATCTGCTTTGTTAAAGCTGCCACCAGATTGTTTAAAACCGTTCAAATTAGTAGAATTATATTGTTTGAAAGTACCCACGAGCGCCTGCATATTGAGCTTGGCATCTACGTCTTTTTGTCCAAGATAAGCCAAACGAATTTTCACCTCATAGCCAAGTTTGGTGGCTTTTTCTTCGGCTTTAGCGATTTGAGTTTTGGCGCGCTCGGATAACTCTACCTTTTCCTCAGAAGTAGTTCCTCCGGCTGGCGGGCGGAAAAGTGCCCCAAGTACTTCTACTAGCCAAGTCCAATCTATCCCAGAATTACCGAATAATGACTTGCGGCCAGATTTTACTTTTTGAATCCATTTATCCGTAGTGTTTTTATGCCAATCATCTGCGATCGGGCGGGTCAAAATTTGCACCCACATCTCTTCGGTGCGGTCCGGGTCTAGTTTGGCAAGCGTACCAGTGATGCCAGCTAGCGGATCTACTTCGAAGTTATCAAATGTTTTAATCGGCAGTGCTTCATTTTCTATTAAAGTCAGTTCAGTCAGATAATTTACCGGGTATTTACTACGTCCATCGGCATAATCTTCGTTCATTTTGTATATCTGTACGGTAGGGTATTGTGAATAGATTTGCCCCTCTACAAAACTCTGCAAAACCTTCGGTACCCACACATAAAAACGGATTTGCCCAGCCGTAGCTACAATCTCAAAAGACAAATGCTCTTGCACGCCACCAGAATTTTTTAGTTCTTTTTTGTCGCGCAAAATCCCGTGAAGAGATGCAAAAAGCTGCTCCGCTGCAAGTTCCTTCTTGTCGTTCTCGCGCGGAATCTCTAGCATCAACAAAACAGAATCCACATTTAGAATTTTTAGCTTATTCAATTTTTTATAATTTCTGTAAGTCAAAAACGCCAAAATCCCCACCGCTGGAATCCAGAATATTGGCATTAAAATAAAATGTATGACACTATCCATAACACCATTTTACCATATTTAGGCTAAAGTGTAAGAGTTTTTGTCTATCTTCTTAAACATCTTTTTATTTTGTAGATTAAGAAGAATTGTAGTTTCTTTGACTTTGCGGACTTTCAAAACTTGTTTTACGATTTCCTCGCGCGAAAGTGGCTTGTCAGACTTTTCCAAAATAGAAGTAATAATCTCGGATATAGTTCCCTTTTTATAGCCCCAGGAAGAAAGTGCATAAATACCACGACCAATTAAGACGAAACGGCTATCTTTGATAAGTTCGTTATGAATCGCCTGAATCGTGACATTTTTGCGCTTAAAATTAGAAGATTTAATCTCTTCGGCGATTTCCGAAAAATGCATCGGCTCTTTTTTAGTCTCAAGAATCACATAGATTTTGTCGCGAATATTTTTTGGATTTACTTCTGGCCATTTAGCGAGTCCCCACATACCGTTAAGAGTAGCAAGTAGTTTAGAAATTGACGCAATCGCACGAATATGGTCAGGATGTTCATAATTTAGCTTGTTGTCAAGCTCGTCTAGACTCATCGGTTTTTTATTCTCGCGAATGAGTTTTACGATTTCGTCTACTTTTCCGCGAATGGCTTTTTCGTTACCATATTCGGCAATTCCCACCGCGGCATTATATTTGTCGTTTTCCTCTACCACGGTCAAACTTTTCGCAAAAGTAGCAATAAAATAAATGCCGGTCTTTTCTGAAGCAGTGGCAGTTTTGCCATAAACTTTGTCGGCTAGATCGGTGATTTTGGCTACGCGGCCCATTTCGGTAAGGTTACGAACCAAGATTTTTTCGGCAGCTGCGAGTTCTGGAATTTTGTTCTCCTCAGCGGAAATTTGGAGACGAATCAAAATTGCTTTTTCCAGTTGACGCACACGCTCACGCGTAATAGACAACATTTCGCCAATTTGTTCAAGAGTTTCTTTGTTTCCTTTTAGCCCGAAACGACGCGAAATGATTTCTTTTTCACGTTCTTGTTCGATGATTTTTAGGCTTCCGGAAATTGCATTTTTTAGGATTTCCGCATTTTGGTCCATCAGATTTTTTCCTTATCCCACATCTGTTAATTTTAGTAATTTTCTTTATAATATCATAAGTTGGTCTCTCTGTCAACTATGAAAATTATCACTTCCTACTACTATTGTAGCACATTTTTTACAATTTAGGAAAAAAATTATAAAAACATAAGCGTCAAAAAATCCCCCCATGTTTTTAAGCCTTGCTAGACTTGCGTTTGCCTCTGGTACCACGTCTTGCGCGAGCCGGAGTTTTTGGCTTGTTTGCTAACATTTCGCGGGCTTGCTCGAGCGTGATTTTCTTTGGGTCTACGTCTTTTGGTATCTTGGCGTTATTACGACGTCCCGGCCCTTTGACATATGGCCCATAAGCCCCGTTTATAATCATAATTTCGCCCCAGTCTGCAATAATGGAACTGATTTTTGCCTCATACAAAGGCAAAGCCTCCTCAAGCGTCACCGTATATGGGTCCAAATCGCCCAGCGGAATATTATATTTCCCTGCTTTTAGATATGGACCAAATGGACCGTTAGCGGCAATAATTTCCGCACCATCTTTAGCCTTGCCGAGATTGCGTGGCAAAACTGGCAAAGCTAGTTGTTTTAAAGCCTGTTCCAAAGTTACGGTTTTGGCGGTTTTTCGTTTTGGCAAAGGCGCAAAGCGTGGTTTTTCGCTCGTTTCTTTTTCGTTATCTCCAAGCTGAATAAAACCACCAGTTTTTCCGACTTTGGCATAAATTGGCTTGCCGGTTTCTGGGTCATGTCCAAGCAGTCTGGCATTATTATATCTCTCTACTCCTTGCGCCGTTAGCACGGTGTCGTGAAACGGCCCATAAAAATCTCTTAGCATTTTGACACGTTCAAGTTTGGCATCCGCTACGAGGTCCAAATCTTTTTCGATATTAGCGGTAAATTTATAATCAACAATATTCTTGAAATTGTCTGTCAAAAATCCTGCCACCAGCTCACCAATCGGTGTAGGAATAAGTTTACCCTTATCGGCCCCAAATTTTTCTTTTACAACTATACGTGTAACATTATTTTTGGTGGCCTTTAATTCGATTATTTCTCTCTCATGCCCCTCACTCTCGCCTTTTACTACGTATCCACGCGCTTGGATAGCGGTCATGATAGAGGCGTACGTGGATGGGCGGCCAATACCAAGCTCCTCGAGTTTTTTCACTAGCGAACCTTCAGTATATCTCGCCGCCGGCTTAGCAAAGGTTTGGCGCGCTGTAATTTCGGCAATTTCAACCGCGCTCCCTTTAGTGAGTTTTGGCAGTTCCGTATCTTTACTTTTGCCATAAATTTTGAGAAAACCGTCAAAAATCACTACTTCGCCCTTGGCCGAAAAATCGTGTGAAAGTTTAATTGTAGTTTTGGCCACACGTGCATTTGCCATTTGAGTCGCCACTGTCCGCGCCCAAATCAACTGGTAAAGCCTTTTTTCGTAGTCATTCCTCCCCGCGCTCGTGGCATTGACATTGGTCGGGCGAATCGCCTCGTGCGCCTCTTGTGCGCTAGCGTCTTTCGTCTTAAAAGTCCGGACTTTTAGATAATTTTTGCCAAAATTATTTTCAATGTAGCCCGCAATTGCAGCCACGGCTTGTTTTGAAAGATTAAGCGAATCTGTGCGGTGGTAAGTAATGAGGCCTGCCTGGTACAGCCCTTGTGCGGCCGTCATCGTGGTCCGAGAAGAAAATCCAAGCTTGGCGTTGGCTTCAATTTGGAGCGCCGCCGTGGTAAATGGCACCGGGTTCGCTTTGGTCCCCTCCGCCTCCTCGATATCTTCCACAATATACTTTTCGCCGGCTAATTTCTCAATTAGTTTTTTAGCATCATCTTCGGTTTCTGGTGCTTTGCCATCATAATTTGCGGTAAAATCACTAAAATCCCCAGTAATTTTAAATGAAGACTTGCTTTCAAACTTCTCAATTTCCTTTTCGCGCTCCACGATCAGGCGAAGGGCCGGAGACTGCACGCGCCCAGCGCTTATTGCGCCTGGCACTTTTTTGCGCACCATATCAGAAAGATCATAACCCACTAGCATATCAAGCGTTTGCCGCGCCTGTTGGCTCGACACCATATCCATATCCACCGTACGCGGATTTTTGATGGCATTTTCCAGCGCCGGCTTGGTAATCTCATGAAAAGTAATCCGCGCAGTATTTTTGGGTAGGCCCAAAACCTCGCACAAATGCCAAGAAATCGACTCTCCTTCGCGGTCTTCATCGGTCGCTAGCCAAATTTTATCGGCGGCTTTGGCTTCTTTTTTTAGCTCGGCAATAATAGATTTGTGTCCCGGATCAATTTCATAAGTTACATCAAAAGTAGATTTATCCACTTTGATATCTTTGCGAATATGTCCCACGCTCGCCAAAACTTTAAAATCACCACCGAGATATTTCTCAATCGTGTGCGCTTTGGCCGGACTCTCTACTATTACTAAATTTTTTGCCATACGATACATTATATAATAACATAATAATCAATTTTTGAAACGGAATTCACTTTCGTTTCAAAAATCAAACTGGTTTCTTTGGCTGGGCTTTTCTTTTTTAAAGAAAAGCCCAATTACACCAAAAAAGCCTTAGGTAAGGGTGGGCATCACCTAAGGCTATTTTGGCCCTCTAACGCTTCTCTATTCTATACCGGGGAGACCCCGGAGCGTAACCCACCTCACACAATTGGGGCCCGCCGGTTAGAGGGATTGCTATGCCTTTGAAATTGCCCCTTTCTAAGTGGAGGTAATACTTTTAACTCTAAACCATTAAGAAATTTAAAGCCCGAAAGGGTTTCAAAAGCACGCAATTTCTGCTACACTAATAGTAGTATAGCTGAAAATTTAACTTATTTAGGTGCGGTGTGGAGCATTTTTTTGTACTCCAACTGTATTAATTATATCACACAGGAGAAAATATGTCAACACTTTTTAATGATTTTTCGCAAAAAATCAACCAAATATCACCCCTAGAAGCAAAATATACAGAGGTGTTAAGCACTATTGCGGTTATGCCTAAAACATTGTATTTTTATGGCAAAATACCAGAAAATGTGGTAAAAACTGTCGCAATTGTAGGTTCACGCCATAATACCAGATATGGCGAAGAGGTGGCCTACAAAATGGCCTATGAGCTAGCTAAAAGAGGTGTAATTATTGTATCTGGGCTAGCCTACGGCATCGATAGTATTGCCCACCGGGCGGCATTGGATGCCGGTGGGATTACTCTGGCGGTGCTTGGTACCGCAATAGACCGAATTTATCCCAGAAATCACAAGGGTCTAGCGAAGGAGATTATAGAGAAAGGCGGCGCTGTGATGAGCGAATATGCCCCCGGCGCGAAGACTTTTGCTAGGGCTAGTTTTTTGGAGCGAAATCGTATTATCTCTGGGCTTTCCAATATCGTAGTGGTGGTAGAGGCAGCCGAAAAATCCGGCTCGCTTAATACTGCGGCGCACGCGCTCAATCAAGGTAAAGAAGTTTATGCGGTGCCTGGCAATATCACAAATCCTTATTCTCAGGGGTGCAATAAACTAATCGCCCAAGGAGCGAACCCTTATACCGGCCCGGATGACCTCATCAGAGCTCTTTTTCCAGAGGAATTTGCCAAAAAGCACCAAAAACTCGCCCAGCTTCAACTTTTTGGCGATAACGATATCGAAACCAAAATCCTCCATTGCCTTGCCGAAGGTATCCGCGACGGTTCCAAAATCGCCGAAAAGCTCTGCCTTCCCCCGGCACTTTTTAATGAAACTATCACAATTTTAGAGATTAAAGGCCTAGTTCGCGCTCTCGGCGCAAACAACTGGGGATTAGCCTAACCACTCGTCAATTTTTTCGCAAACTTCGCGAAGCACCTCTGGCAAAAGCGCCTTTTCCTCTGGAGTATATTTGGACAATACAAAATCCACGTCTCCCATTTTGCGGCGAAGCTCGTCATTCCCTGTACCAATCCTGAGCCTAGCAAAATCCTCTGTGCCGATAGTAGAAATAATGGATTTCAACCCGTTATTCCCTCCCGCCGAGCCAGAAGACCGATATCTAGTTTTGCCAAATTCAAGGTTAAAATCATCGCAAACCACCAAAATATCAGAGGCGGGTATCTTATAAAAACGCATAAATTCCTGCACCGCGCGCCCGCTTTCATTGTAAAAATCTTGTGGTTTAATAAAGATAATATCGTCTGTACGGCCCCACAAGGCCCCTAGGCGCGGTTTGCCCTCAAAACTCGTCCCCAGTATCTTAAAATAAAAATCAAGGGCCAAAAAGCCAGAATTATGCCTAGTAAAATTATACTGATTTCCGGGATTCCCCAGCCCGATAACTAATTTCATAAAAATATTATACCATAAAAACACCCCGCCATTAGGCAGGGTGTCGGAAGTATGTAGGATTAGTAAAGCCCCAACTCTTCTTTAACTCGAGCAAGGTTTTTGAAGATCAGATCGGTAGTGTTGTTTCTAAGATTTTCCGTTAGATGAATGAAGGCGGTCGTATCCGAATTTTTGAGCAATTTTGTTGCAAAATACAGGCCGTTTAGCATCATCTTTTCCGGATTATTTCTAGGGATTTGCGAATAATCGCCAGTTATAATCATTTTTGAATTCTGCGCGCTTCTTGTCAGCATTGTTACGATATTATTCAGAGAATCGTTATCGTTTTTAAGCGAAATTCTCTGAAGTTCGTCAAGAAATACGATGGAATCGTTAAAATTACGACCCTGTATCGTTTCGTACGGTGCAATCTCAAAACAACGTTTAAAAATAGCGTCTACCTCTCTATTGATAGCTTCTTCATAAGCCCCTTTTTCTTCCAGTGATTGAGCACGTTCCCTGCTCTTTTCTGTGTCGGCTTTCCGTTTTTTTGCTGGTGGGGGGGGGAGTTCTTTTTCGAAATCACTCACACTACGCTTCCTTAGATTTCTTCTCATTTCTTTGAACCTTGGAGTAGATTCAAGATAAGAACGGATTGCGTCTTTACAGTTCAAAACGAGCGGATTAAGTTTGTCTTCCAGTTTTCCCGGAATTGCACCACAATCTAGTTTTGAACTGAGAGTCGTGATTGCTATGATTCGCTGGTATTCTCCACTTTCTACCTTGTTGATGGCATGGACAAGTGCGGTATATGATTTGCCAACACCACCATCGCCAGTAACAATAACTGTCTCAATGGTGTCGTCGTTTAGCGCATCATAATATGTAGCAATTCCATTATTTGGCGGAGAAGTTTTTTCGCCGCGCCAGTGCCTAATTGGGTAAAGAGCCTTATTTTTGCTATTAAATCTTAAAACGTTTTTAAAATAGCCTTCCGTCGCTTTGAAACTCTTCGGATAGTCTTCCTCTTTTTCAAGCTTCAGCACTACGTATTCATTAGCCACCAACGGCAGTTGCTCCGGCATATAGGCCAAGAAATCTTCTTCCGTTAGCATCTCATCTCGAAAATAGCGTATAAACATTTCCTTTGGCACCACTAAATCACGGTAGCCAGTAAAAGCTGGATAATTGTCAAAAGTACATTTATAGGCAAAAACGCCCAGTCTTGCACACGCCTTGACGATTAATCCATTATCTCTTGTTAGCAAAGCAACATAGCTGTCTCGACTTTTTACTAAGGACAGGTCAAATGGCTCTGTGCCATCTACTTTTTTGCCTTTATAAAGCAAATTCGCAACGAGCGCAGTCGTCGCTACCTTCCCATCATTATCTGTGATGCGGATTGGTAATACGTTCGGGAAGTTTTTATGGAAATCGAGAATAGTAAGCCTCTGATCTCCAAGACCCGTTTTTGCATACGTAGAGAGATCCAAGGAAGCTTTTAGACTACCCTCATAAGAAGGTGTCAAATTTGCCAACCTCTCTAGAACTTTTCTCGCATTACGAGCACGATCTTCTGTGCCTTTCTTGATGCCCTCCAGTTCATCCAGTACTACTGCTGGAATCACCAGGTGTGCATCATCTAAATTCGGATCAAAATTCAATGGTTTTTTCCAATCCGGGTCTGTAGGATCATGAATAACATCCGGACAGCTTAAGAGCACATTCGTATCCAAAATGAAGATTTTTGCCTTATCGATTTTTCTTACTTTTTTCTTCGGTTTTTGTTCCTCAATTTCTTCAACGTCCTCAATCCCCGTTTCACTCAATACGTTATTGATCTCTGCCTGAAGTTTTTGGCGTTGCTCGCGTCTATTTAAACGCTTCTCTTTTCTGGTATCAACAGTACCGTCTTTTTTGATAGGCATCCTATCACCTCCTTTTTAATGTTCCAAGCGCCCGGTACAGCTGCGCTACTACCTATAAAAATATGGGCCTGATGCCCATACCTTTATTGTATCATATTTACTCGGTTTTGTCTTTTTTGTCGCTACGATACGAGAACATAATCGGCGTGCCGATAAATGGATATTTTTCGCGGATTTTGCGCTCCAAATAACGTTTCCAAGACCAGTGCAGTAGCTCTAAATCGTGTCCATGCACCACAAACCAAGGTGGGCAGACATCGGTTTGTACGATATATTTTGGCTTTGGACGAGTGTTTTTGAGTCCAGCCGGTGCGTGCGAAATAATCGCCTCATTTAGTATCTTGTTTAAGTCTGAAGTTTTAATTTCTAGGTGGCGATTTTTCTCAATTTCCGTAGCAAGCTCAAATAATTTTGTTACATTTTCTCCGGTCTCGGAGCTAGTGATAAGTACTGGTGCATATGGCAAAAAATTAAAATCGCGTTCAAGTTCGTCCAGAATAGTATCGGTGTCTTCTATCAAATCTGACTTAGTTAAGACTACGATAATCCCCTTGCCAGCTTCTACAATTTGTCCAGCAAGAGATTGGTCTAGTTTGCTATGCGGCTCGGTAGCATCTACGAGCAAAGCACATACGTCCGCTTCTTCAATCGCGGCAAGAGTACGAATTGCAGAGAATTTTTCAATCCCCACTTCACGTTTACCAGGCTTTCTAAGGCCAGCGGTGTCTAGGATTTCAATATCCTGCCCTTTGTAACGCACATTTACACGATTGACATCGCGCGTCGTGCCCTGGCGCGAACTTACTACCGCCTGTTGTTTCTTGGCAAGCGAATTAAATAGCGATGATTTCCCCACGTTCGGACGGCCAATCAGCGCAATTTTAAGAGCGGGGGTGGCTGAAACCTGTTTTTTAGACATCTTAACTTGATTTGAATTTTCGACACCCATATTCCTGACGTCACCGACAGGTTCGTCCCGAAGGGACGGTTCTGCCGGATGACCAGTGTATGAGGTGCTCGAAAATTCAAGTCCTGATGTCGAAAAAATAGGTTCAGACAGGACCCCCGCTTTAAGCTTTGCGATTCCTTGGCCGGTAGTGGCGGAAACCCTATATGTTTCCTTTTCTTTAATTCCTAAGCGCAAAAACTCATCATTAGACAAGCTCTCACCTAAATCACATTTGTTTAATACCAACAAAACTGGTTTACGAGATTTTAGTGCATCCTTAGCAATTCTTTTATCCTTGTCATCTGGATATTTACTAGAATCGAGCGTCACCAGCATTACATCGGCCGCCTCAATTGCATCTTGGATTTGGTCCTGGATGGACGCCTCAAAATCATCATTTGGGTCTTTTAGGCCTGCAGTGTCAATCAAAATAAACCGGTCGTCAATTTTGGCAACTACGTTATCGCGCGTCGTGCCCTCTTCGCGAGCCACGATCGCAATATTTTTATGCGCCATCCGGTTCAATATGCTAGATTTTCCAGCATTTGTTTGTCCAATTAGCGCTACTACAGGTAACTTTTTCATAAGAATATTATAACATAAAAAAGAGGCTTTGAATAGCCCATACCTTAATTATAGCACATTTTACCAAAAAAGTCAACTATGGTGACTTCCGCGGGAGAAATTCTCCCTGGCGTCGTCTTAAAAAACAAAAATAAGCCCAAGGGCTTCTTTTTATTTTTTGGTGACTCCTGCGGGAGTCGAACCCGCGATTTTCTGGATGAGAACCAGACGTCCTAGACCACTAGACGAAGGAGCCATTCCAATTATTCTATCATAAAAACGTTTAGTAGGCAACACTGCCGTAATTTGGCACGGCCGAGATAAAAGTCTGCCCTGGTGCTAGCTTAATAGTAGCGCCATTTGCATCTTTGAATTCAATTTGTGCTTCCCTAGAATCTTTGCTCCAAGTGCCTTTTATCGCTATGCCATTTTGGAAAATATACGCATCGCCCGAGCCAATAGTGGTAATCGATTCATGATAGCCGTCCGCAGAGAGCTTTTCTTGCACAATCATTGCGATTACTACCGACGGCGATATTTGTGAAAGCGTGCAGACGTCTTCCGGGTTTCTTTCTCCCAGATCTTCCGTGGAACAAACATATACACTGTGCGCTTCGCCACTGCCATAGCTACGATTGTAAGTGTTTGTGGCGGGATTATAGTCATATACTACGTTAAAATCGCCCCAGTTGCCATAATTAAAATTGATATGCCCAACTTTTGCCGACAATTCAGAAAGATTCTTGTCGCTGGCCTTGGTAATGTCTAATTTTTCGCTCGCCGTAGCATCAATACGGCTCTTTTTGGATTCTTCTGGAGTCATTCTAGCAAAACCTTTAACCTCGGCTGTAGTATAGCCGGTATTGGCGGCATATTGCCTTAGATAATTAGAGGTTGTAAACAAATTATTCCAAAGGCGATTGCCATAGGTGCCGCGATACATATATTGATAATCTTCAGACAAATCGCGATATCCGCCCGCTCTTACCGCATCAATAGCATCGGCTGAACCGCCCGCGTGGACAATAGCGCAATCAAATGGCACGTCCCAATCTAGAAAATAAATTCTAAGAGAGCGAAGCGGCCCAATAATTGCCTGAGTTGGATTTTGGTAAATTGCCGCGAAGCGTGTGATGCCAGCTTCGGCAATTGCTTCAAATACTACACCAGCATCAGTTAAACCAGAGTGTGGCCTAGCACCATCGGTGCCATTTGGCGTTTGGATACAAAAAACCGGTGCAGTTTTTTCGCCAGCATTGTTTAGCTCTACGCCAGTTAGGCTACTATAGGCTTTTTCTTTTGATTCAGGCGTGGTTGGAATTGCCGGGAAAGAGAGCGCTTCTTTGACTTCTTTTGGCAACAAAAACGGCAAACTAATCATTACAGCACCAGCTATAATCCCAAAAATCCCAATAATCAAAAATACCAAATCGCGTTTTGAGAACCGCGATTTTTCAGAGTTTTTTGCCTCTTTATTTAAGTTTTCTTGTGATAAATTGATGGTGATTTGTTCGTCTTTCACTTTTATGTCCAATTAATTACTTTAATTTTAGCACAAAATAAAACGGTTGTGTTATAATATATTTATGCTTAGTAGGTCATCAAGCAGATATGGGATTTTAAGTGCTCTGCTCGTAGTACTTGTTGTGTGTTTGGGCGTTTGCTTTCCAGTTTCTGCGGCCAATTCTGGCGATGTCAATTTTAAGGTCAGCGTAAAAGATTCCCTCGCAGTATCTCTTACGGACCTTACTTCCAGTTCACAGAATTCGGGTGACGTCGGCACTTTTCTCCGCAACCATATCAGAATAAACGTAGCTTCTAATAATTCCGTTGGTTTTATGGCTTCGATGACTACCCAATCGACTACGCCAAATCTCGTTCATTCAAACAAATCCACCATCACCATACCTACTTTAAGTTCGGGCGCCACGGCTAGTGATTTCCCATCTAACCGTTGGGGCTACTCCATCGACGATGCTGCTTATAGCGCCGTGCCGGGCTCCGGAAGTACGCCGGTTTCATTGATTAACTCTGCTGGGGCTTCTTCGAGCTCTGTTGATGTTTATTTTGGCACTAAGGCTGCCATTACCCAAGCCGCCGGTTCTTACAACGGCGTAGTGGTCATCAGCATTGTCAGTGGCGTAGTCAACGATAATCCATCAACTCCAGAAAGCCCAACTACCGATTCTAGCCCAAACACTGCTACCTATGACAGTTCAAACGATGCCACCGTCTATACTACGGTTTCTGACACCACCACCACTTCCACAATCTCTTCTGGCGATAATCGTAGCGCCTATGCTAGTCCACAAGGCGTCATAGAAGAATACGCAGCCAGCAATATTAACGAAGGTAGCTCCTTTGCTACTAGCCTCGCCGTCTCTTCCGCCGTAGCCGCCACCACTGGCGTCATCTTCTTCGTCGTTGCCAAACGCCGCAACGACGATGATGACGAAGAAGAAGATTTAGAATAATAATTTTTATATACTACGTGCCACGGCATTTAAGCGAGCTAAGCTAGTCTCGCGGCCGATTACATCTAGTGTAAGATTTAAAGCTGGGCTAAATGGCGCAAAACTTACTGCGATTCTGATTAGACTAAACAATTCCGCTGGTTTTTTGCCGGTTTCGGCCAATAACTCATTCAAAGCTTCTTGTAAATCTTCTGCGTTCCAATTTTCTAGCGCAGTCAATTTTTGAATTACAGTTTTGAGTAGACTTTCGATTTCGCTTTCGGACATTTTTTTCAGGAATTTGTTATTGATAACCATGTCTAAATCTATTTCTGGATCAGCAAAGAAATATTTAGTCATCTCATTAAGGTCGGATAAAGTTTTTAGCCGGTCGTAAATAATAGACAAAACTTTTTTACGATAATCTTCAGAATGCTCGGCGGCTTCTTCTGGCCAAAAACCTTCTGTGCGGTCATACAAGGCGCTGCAACCTTGCTCATCAAAAATCCGGCGTATCCATTGGCCATTCATCCAAAGTAGTTTAGTTTCGTCATAGCGAGCACCAGAAGTTTGAATTTTATCAAGGCTGAATTTTTCAATTAATTCTTCTTTTGTGTAAATTTCTTGTTCGGTGCCATCATTCCAACCAAGACATGCCAAATAATTTAGCATTGCCTCTGGCAAAACGCCATCATCGCGATATTCGGTTACGGATTTTGCGCCATCGCGTTTACCAAGCTTCTTATTCCCTTGCGGCGCAAGGATATGTGGTAAAGACACAAGCACTGGTTGCTCCAAGCCAAACGCATCGTAAAGCTCTAAATAATTTGGTGTGCTCGAAAGATATTCTACTCCACGCATTACGTGGGTCACTCCCATTTCCGCATCATCCACGATGTGGGCAAAATTATAGGTCGGATAACCATCTTTTTTAATTAAAATAATATCATCTTGTACTTCTGGGCCGGCGTGCATATCACCCATCACTGCATCGTGCCAATCATAATCTTTTGGCTCGGACTTAAATCTTAAAGGAATACCCGGTTCCCATTCTGGAGTTTCTGCAGGGCGAAAATTACGATAAAGAAACGGGACCTTCTTCTCTGTACATTCACGGCGATATTCGTCGATTTTTTCGGCTGGGGTTGGGTCGGCATAAGCACGGCCCTCAGCAATTAATTTTCTCGCCCACTCATGATATTTTTCTAATCTTTCACTTTGGAAATATGGCCCATGTTCCCCGCCCACAATCGGACCTTCATCCCAATCTAACCCAAGCCATTTCAAAGTATCTTCTATAAGCTCGGTGGCACCTTCTACATAGCGCTCTCGGTCAGTGTCTTCTATCCGTAAAATCATTTTGCCGCCCGTTTGACGTGCCAAAAGATAGGGATAAATTGCGGAACGAACATTACCAATATGAATATAGCCAGTTGGACTTGGCGCAAAACGAGTGATAGCTTTCATATAATATATTATATCACTTTTAGAGAGATACGGCAATCGAGCGAATCTGTTTTTTAGTTAGATTACCAGACAAAGTTTTTATCTTAAAAACAATCCCGCCATTTACCCAAGCAGCATTGCTGCCACTGATGTAAAGGGTCAAACCTTGATCTCTAATAATAGTGTAGCTTTCTCCATAAGCATCACGTACATAGTTAGACAAGAGCGCATTGGAATCCCAAGTAGAACGTTCTTCGGTGAGGGAGAATGCGTCACCGGTATTAGAATTGCTAAAATTCAAAGTGATCTTCCCGTCTTCGGAAACAATATCCGAAAGATTAAAATCCCGTGGCACATAAGACGGATAAGAAGCTTCGATACCAGTCTGCATTGCTGCAACCTTCAGTGAAATATCCGGCATGTTGAGGTTTACGAAATATACGATTGCAAATACTGCCGCCGTAGCACAAGCAAGCGCTAACAAAACCCTACCGATTCCAAAATGTATTTTATTGGCCCGCTTAGCCTTTTTTGCATCTTTATCGTCACTTTTAGCAGCATTAGCCAAAGCTTTCCTAATAGCTTGATCTTTCAGTTCTTTCGCAGTCATTGTTTTGATAGGTTCTGGTTCTGAGGTGCGTTTCCTCATTCGCATTTTTACATTTACCATATCTACGCCTTTTCTGGTAGCTGGTTTTGAAACGTATTTCCGATTGAGCGTAGTAGAAGACATCACTTTACGACGCGCCGTCATAGCCTTCTGATTATTATCGGATTTCTGCATTTTTTCTACCTCGCTTATTCTTATATTAATAATACTAGTTCTTTTGTCAAAACGCAAGAGCTAAAAAATAAAAAAATTATGGTATAATATAAACATATGGACAAACGTGCTCGTCGCGAGAGTATTCGTGTTATCGTATCAGAATTTTTTATGGTAGTTGCAGTTATTATTACTGTAGCGATTTTGGCGCTCATTGTTTCTGGTTATTGGCTTAATTCGGACTTTAAAGTAGAACGGCAGGGCTTACTCCAGATTTCATCTACTCCAACCGGTGCAGATGTTGAGATAGATGGCAGTTCTTCATGGATGCAACGCACTAATACTAGCAAGGTCCTTTCTAGCGGCGAACACAATATCACGCTTACCAAAGAAGGTTACGATACTTGGTCGCGCAGAGTCAATATCTCAGAGGGTTTACTTTATCGCATAGACTATCCGCGTCTATTTTTGAAAGAGCGCGAAAAAGAATCGGTTTATGATGCCGCTGGTACTACTTTTGCGACCATCTCGCCAGACCGCAACTCCCTACTTCTTGCCAACAAAACCACTAATTGGGAACTTCTTAATCTAAATAATGAAAAGCCGGAAGTAAAAAATATTGATATTTCTGATATTTTTAGTGCCGTCAGCAAGGCTGCTGGTGCCAAGGTGGGGCTCTTTTCTGGCAATATTATCAGTGCCGAGTGGGATGCTGGCAACGAGCATATTCTCTTCAATGTAGAAGAAAATACTCACCATGAATGGATACTTTTGAATGTCAAAAATCCAGCCAGTAGCGTCAATCTTTCCAAGCTGTTCGATTTTAATTTTAGCAGTATTAAAATTTACGACAATTCCGCTAATACCCTTATCGCTCTCCTCGACAATAATTTGCGTAAAATCGATGTTGGTAGTCGCCAGCTCTCTGCCATTATCGCCGAAAATGTTGTAAGCTATGATTTCTTTAATTCTGAAATTGTCTTTTCTGCTAAAAGTATCAATGCCGACGACCCAAAGTATTATGTCGGCATTACCAAGATCGGCGGTGGCGATGTCGATGCAGTTTATGCTTCAGATAATTTGCCAAAAGTTTTATTTAGCCAATTTTATGACAATAAATATATTACTATTATAGAAGACTCCGCCATCACAGTATACAAAAAAGATGATTTTTCGGAATTTTTCTCTGGCAAAATTAGTTTTGTACCAAATATATATAAAGTGGGCCAGTTTGGTGAATTTGTTATGGTGGGGTCAGAAGATCGTCTTGCTACACTAGACATGGAAGCTCTTTCCATTGTCGAATGGCAAATTACTTCAAATCACTACGGTTGGCTAGATGGCAGCATGCTTTACGCTGTTTCTGCTGGCGAGCTGTCGGTATATGATTTCGACGGTCTTAACCATCGCCAAATCTCTACCAATGTTTCCGAACGTCTCCCAGTCACTATTACTAGCGACAAATGGCTATACTATTTTAGCGACGACCAACTTACCCGCGAATTAATTAGTCGCTAACTATTGCCCAGTCAAGAAATTCCAAATCCCCTCAAAGAATCCGGGCTCGTTGCTTGGCATAGTGATTTCCTCTTCATCATCGTCATCGGTCTTTTCGGCCTCCTCTGCGCCTTCGTAGCTTGGTGAAATTTGCTCGGCGGTTACGAGCAAACGGTACCTAGAAGTACCAAGCGGGGTACAAGTTACAAGTGTAAGCAGCGGTTTATCTGTATTGACTTGCAGCGCCGCCACATTGGTTGGCTCCACCACCTCTTTTTTAATAACCTTATAAGTGTAACGCACCGAATTATAATTGACGTAAATTAAATCACCATCCTCCAAACGCTCCAAACCAGAAAAGATATATTTATAAGGGTTAGAACTATAGACATCGCCGGCAGAGTGGCCGGTAATTACGAAATTACCGATTTCGCTCGGATATGCGCTAGCGCCATTAATGCGGTAGTGCGCTACGCCATTATTCATAGCTTCCATCACGTCCGAAACAGAAATCCCAAACCTGATTGGTACATCTACGTTTAACTTTGGTATTATTAGTCGAGGATCTGCCGAAACGGTTTGTGTAATCGTTGGGTCCAAAGCTTCAATTTCGGAAGCCGGCACGTTCCCCGGTGACACGTAGGCCATGATTGGTGCGAAAATCAAGCGGTTATATTGCAAAAACAAAATCACAAGCACCACTGCCACGCCTAAAAACAACGGGATAAATTTGCGCATCCGGCGTGTTTTTTTGGCGCTCGTAGTGGCTTTGGCACGGATTTTTCGTTTCAGATCGTCTTTGATACTGTCTCCGCCAGAAATTTCTAAGCCAGTTTTTTTGTCATTTTTGGGAGTGGAATGTGCCAAAGCGTGCAAAATCTCTTCTTCCTCGGCTTGTTCGCGCGCATCCTTCAAACGTTCTTTGGCTACATAATTTTTGGCAGCATTAGAATAATACTCACTGTAATATTTTTGGTAATAATTTTGCCATTCCGAGTGATATTTTTTCCAAGATTCCGAATTGATTTTAGTGGTAACAGGCTCGTCCTTCAGCCGAGATTGGTTATCTGCAACACTGGCCGCGTGAGCCGCTTTTTTGGCGGATTCAGCATAAGCTGCTAGGACTTTTTTTCTAGCAATTGCGGCCGCCGCTTGTCTTTGCAAGTCGGAAGAAGATTGCCCACCGTTTTCTGGATTCATAAATAAATTATAGCATAAAGTGGCGAAATATGCTAAAATATACCTATGGGCGAGTGGCGGAACTGGTAGACGCGCTAGACTCAAAATCTTGTGGCAGTAATGTCGTAAGGGTTCAAGTCCCTTCTCGCCCACCAGCGTAGGAACCGAATAAAAATTTATCCAATCTTATAATAATCCCCATCCGGGAGATAATTGGCGTCGCCCAAATATTGGCATTTATATACGTAGTTGTCTTTTTCTTTATAAAAATAAACTATGGCTGAGCACGGCCCGTTGGAGTTGCGGTCTACCAGACTATATTTTATAAAAAACATCCCGCTCTTTTTAGTGACTCCGTACCCTACTATTTTTGGCTTAATAAAACCATCTATAGCAAAGTCATTTACTACGTTATTTAGCGAGCCGTCAATCATTTTATCAAAAACGGCAATTTTTAAATCGTTAATCCTCGCATCGTTATCCGTTCTATAATTCAAAATAAGCCCAAAACTAAACAATATTATAAATAGGGCAGAAACCGCCCCTATCGTTACGTAAAAATAGCGCTTATAAGCGGGCTTCTCTTTTTTGTGCGGCGTCTTCTTATTTAAAGTAGTGTCATCCGTAGGCTCTTTTTTCACGAGATGGTCAATATCGCAATTAAGGATTTCCGACAACATAAAAATATGTTTTGTGCTTGGATAAGACTCACCGTTCTCCCATTTTGAGACCGTCTGGCGCGAAACTTGCATTTCTTCAGCTAATTTTTCTTGTGAAATTTTGGCTAGTCTCCGCCTCTTCTTTAGATTGTCCTCAAATTTCATATTGCCATCTCGCGTATTTTATAATCAAAGATTATTCGTCGAAGCCAAAACCATATGAGCGTCCGTACTCATCATCCCACCAAAAATACATTTTTCCATCTCTACAGTTGCCATATTTAAAACCGTCTTCAGTGTCAATTCGTTCGCAAAGGTTAAAACTAATATTAAAATCCCCGTCTGGCGAAATATCATAACCAGAAACTTTGGTAGTCGTAATATGATTGTCTTCTGGCCTAGATTGGATATTGTTAATAAACGGCGCGGCTATTTCATCGAAAACCGCAAGCGCCGCAATGTCTTCGTCGCTCACGATCTTGTCTTTGACACAAAGAAACCCTACACAACCAACAGTGACGATTATTAATATGATTGTCGACAATATACTTGTCGCCAGCCAAAATCGTTTTTTCCAAGTTTCCACCATTTGGCTATCGCTAGTTTTTGCATTTTTTAAATTTTCTTCTTTCATAATTATCCTTTCTTTTTGGAAATTATAAATATTGCTTTAAAATATTACTACCAACTATTGGTTGCGACTTCAAAATTCATAAATAGCAACTTCTTCGTTTTCGAAAATTGGCTTTTTGTCGCTAAATAAACTATAGTATGGCGCGTAGGAATCCGGGTAAGATTTGTAAATGCCAATGTATTTTACGCCGCTCTTCCCCATTTCGTCTTTTAGCTCAGACGCATCATATTGCCAAGACTGACAATAACTACACTTATTTGCCTCAATTGTTTGTATGCCATAAAACCAATATGCGCGGTCGTAATGCTCTAGCGTTGTCGCCCAGGTGATTTTTTCGCCTTTATTTACTATCTCATCGGTAGCAAAACGATATCCATCCATAGTTTGCTCGCCAATAGTCTCGTGAGTTCTCACCCACCGGAAATTAAATTTATAAAGATCCATCAGCGGAGCTCTTTGAAAAAGAAATGCGCTTGAGACCATCGCCACGATTACTGCAAAATACGAAACCGTGATTTTTGGAATTTTGTCCATTAGTTGCACCGCGCCATCGGCAAACATTATAAATGTTACTAGCCAAGCAACATGATATATTTTTGAACAATAGTATGGCGATATTAGCCCAAATTGTTTAGCCGCCACTGCTATAGCAAAAAATACCAGCCAACTTATGGACAAAAATGTTGTTACAAAAGATTTCTTCTTTCTTATATTTTGATAAACTGCGTAGATTACTGGTGGCAAAAACAAAATAACATTTTTTATGTATTCTGAATAGTGCGCTCCGTTGGCACGAATTTGGCTCGCCGCATCCAAATTTTCGCTCAGGAAAAAATCAAAATAGCAAAATTTAATTGCGAGAATCGTAGGTATAGCAAAAACTCCAAGCTCCACTAGCATGGTCTTTTTGAATTTAATTTTCTCCCTTTTGCAATATCCAAAAATAATAATAAACACGACAATCCAAACTACCGGCGCAAAAAGCATGTAGCACAAAGCAATACAAAGAGCGCTCATACTCATTAACGGAATAAAAACTTTAAGCGAAATTATTTTGTCCCAAAAAACCTTACAAAGAATCGCGATGAAACAAATTAGTGTCACCGCAGCGCCTAAATGCCCAAAGCCAAAAATCATATTGTTTAGGCTATACCCTAGCATGTATAGTATTGCGATTGTAGCGCAAATAAAAGAACGCGGTTTGGTTTTGGCCCAGCTCGAAACCAGCGCATAAAACATTAGTCCGCCTAGTGCTAGCATAAATATTTCGATAATTAAATACAATTTATAATTTAGAAAAGCTGAATTTGTAAATAAACTTAGCCCGTTCATAATCAAAGCGTTATTTACTTCGTAGAAAAACATACCAGAATGTCCACCGTTAATGAGCGCATCTTGCGCCATATAAAAATGGACTGCCGGGTCGGCATTATTATACCCAGGATAAAGTTGTGGGCCAAACAAATTGAGCCCCATAAATAATGCTACGCCCACGATTAATACTACCGCCACCAAATCTACCCGCCGGAACTCGTATTTTTGGAACTCTTTTTTCTTTATGGCAATCGCCAAAAGTATAATGCCCACTATGCCTAAAACGGTCGCACTAAACATCGGCGTTGTACCGATTCCAAACAAAAACAAAATTGCCATCAGCGCGGCGCTAAAGACCATAGTTAGCATGATTTGGAAAATCAAATATCTCACGATTTTTAATTTTTTGTCAGTCTTCTTAAAAACCGCCAAACCAACGAAAAAGACAATATAAAACAGTACAAAAAACAATTTTGCTACCATAATCCCATTATAACATACATCAAAAAAGCCCCTGCGGGGGCCTTTTTGATAAAACTATTTTTCTATCACAATCAACTTGCTGGCGGCGCCATTTAGCTCGATGATATTTTCGGCGTTTTCGGTGTCTACCTCGTCAATAAAGGTATTTTTGAATCCTTTATTAATGGCTTGGTACTTAGTGCCGGCCGGGATTTCTACGCGCGCGGTAGAGTGAATCGTGTTTACTTCTAGCACGCCATCAAATTTGTCGTACTTTGCCTCAATGTCGCTTTTGGAAGTATTCAGTACGATTTTTCCTTTTGAGCCAGAAACATTGAGGTATTTTAGTTTTCCGTCATACTCTAATTTCTGCACGTCAAGGTCAGAAATATTTAGGGTTTTTAGCTTGGCGTTTAGCTCAATTTCGTCAATGTATTTTTCTGGCAAGTACAAATTGATAATAATATCCTGCCCCGCGCGCTTAGACTTGATGTTAATGTCAAGCTTATTATATAAATCATCAAACTTCACTTTTACCAGCTCAGACAAATTCTCTTTGTCGCTTGATAGTAATTCCACTTTCACTTTTTCGTCTGCGGCCGGCACGATATTTAATTCTTCCGCTGGCGCGAGCTTGATATCAAAGTGTTTGCCGTGATCGATGTCTAGCTCTCTTACCGCGCGGAAGCGTCGGCCGCTAGATTTCACCTGTTTTTCCTCTTTGATTAGCTCATCTATTGTGGTATTAAATAGTTTGCTAATTTGTTTTAGGTTTTCGACGTCTGGGGCGCCTTCCCCACTTTCCCATTTGGTGATAGCCTGCCGAGATACATCTAGCGCTTCGGCTAGCTCTTCCTGGGTGTAATTATATTCTTTTCTTAGTGTTTTAAATTTATCTTTAAATTCCATATTTTTCCTTTCTGCTCTTTATTTTAGTCAAAATGTAAACTTTTACTAGCAATTCTTATTTACATTTTACAACTTTTTTGCTACTTTGCGTAGCAATAGGGGTAAAAACACCAAAAAAGTCGCCAAATTCGACGACTTTTTGCTATGTTTTGCTACTTATCCCAGTCAAAATTGTTTCCGTAATGTCCATATTCGGCGGTTTTTTCGTAAATTGGGCGCTTTAAATCTAGATATTTGATGATGCCGCGCGGGGTGAGGTCGTAGCCTTCGATTTCTTCGGCCTTGCCATCAATTATTACAGTTTTTTCTAGAGGTTCAGCATAGCCAATTGCATAGGCTAGGCGCACCAAGACTTCGTGGGCTTTGCGTTTGCGAAGATAATCTACAGCCACCCGGCGAGCCATATAAGCAGCAGAGCGGTCTACCTTGCTCGGGTCTTTGCCAGAATAACAGCCACCGCCGATAGCCACGCGTGGGCCATAGTTGTCTACAATGAGTTTGCGGCCGGTTAGGCCAGTATCGGCGTCAAAACCACCTTGGTTCCAGTCGCCAGCTGGGTTGATGTGAAGTTCAAGTTTGCCAGTAAGGCCTTCTTTTTCAATAAACTCACGCACGAGTTTTTCGAGCTCATCGTGCGGCACATTTTGGAAGCTTGCCACGATTGAATCAATCGTATCATCCGGCGCAATTGTAATCTGAGTCTTGCCATCATACGGATGTTTTTCATAAATGTATTGATTTAAACGGCGAGACAAAACCACTTCGCGTGGCAAAAGTTCTGGAGTTTCGTCGCAGGCATAGCCAATCATGATTCCCTGGTCGCCAGCGCCACCAGTATCTACGCCTTGGGCGATTTCTGGCGATTGTTTTACTACTTTGGTATGAACTTCTACGTCGTTGCCAGCGATGCGATGGACAATCGCCGGGATGTCTACGTCAGCAGTTGAAGTAATTTCGCCGGTTACAAATACTACGCCGTGCCCGCCACAAGTCTCGGCCGCAACGCGTGCGTCTGGATCCTGTGCGAAATACGCATCTAGGATAGCATCGCTAATCCTATCGCAAAGTTTGTCTGGGTGTTTTGGAGAAACGCTCTCCGCAGTTCTGTAGAACATATCTTTCCTTTCTGGCCGGAATTACCACCTTGGTGCACCAGGTTGGTAGGAGGTCAACGGGCCGGTCCCTCACTCCTTCTCGATATTGAGTTGTTATAAAACTATTATAGCATACAAATAATCTACGTGCTAGGCAGCGGATAGACCTTGAGTAGGAGCGGTTGCTGCTGCTCCGCGGACTAACGTTAGTGGAGCTGAAGCCTAGGTAATACGCGTTGCTGCTATTGCTGACCGTGCTAGACCAAAAGTACGCGAGGTAGCCTGGGTTGTACAACGTATCCGAATAAACGTACCCTGCCCGGTTCATATATAATGGTGAATTGAATAAGCCGGTATATCCTATACCCTATATCTTATCCGTCACCTAGGAACTCTTATTTAGCTCATTAAAAATCTTTATTAGTTTTTCAATCCTTCTAGAAACTAAGATATCATAACGATTTTTTATCATTACCTCGCTCATCTGGCGAACCTTCTCTGGGCGCGCAACCAAATTTTCCAACGCGGCCGCCATTGCCGCCGGCGTTTCGTTTTTGCTAAGCACATAGCTTCCCTCTGGTACCACCTCTTTCATATCCGGGTCGCAGAAAAACACTGGCACGCCATACGCTTCCGCCTCAATCAAAGTCATACCAAAAGTATCAAAATTATAAGAAACTAGAACGTCCAAATCTGCCTTCTTAATCGCCTCGCAAACTTTGCCAAAATCGGTATTACCGTGAAAAATCACGTTCATATTATTGCGGCTAGCATAGCGCCGAGCCTTACCAAGGTCGCCACCGCCACCGTAAACATCCAAACGGTAATCGATACTTAGTTTGTTTAGTGCTTGCAAAAACGGCATCATCCGTTTTTCGGCGCTTACACGGCTGTGCCAAATCAACCTTAGTTCCCCACCCGGTTCTAATGTCTTTACCACCGGGTCATTTGGGAATTTATTGTCCGGAAAAGCGTTGGCAAATACTTTTATTGGTCTTTTTACGCCGTAATGTAGAAGTTTTTTACGAAAATGTTCGCTCGGTGTCAAAACTAGGTCGGCATAATTTGCGTGATTTACCATCATGGTCCACATTTTGGCTTTGGCGATGGTGTTGGCGAGATAATTATCGCGCGAAATTGTAATTTTGTGCGGCACATACCAAGAATGGAACCAATTTAAGCATGTTGCTACGAATGTGCGGAATCCAAATGGTATAATCATCGACTCACCCATATCTTCGCGGCCGTGCATTACTTGTACGGACGGGATTTTGAGCTTTTTTGCGAGATTTAGCCCAGCGATTGAACAACCGCTTTCGTAATGGATGTAGAATATATCATAATCTTTTAGTTCCGGATGTTCAGATAAAAGCCACTTTTCAATAATTCCCGGCCGCCTAGACACTGGTGTAAGCCCACGGAAAAACCATTTACAACTTGGCACCTGATAAATATTTTTACGTGCCAAAGCGTCTAACTCCCGCTCTGTCCTGGGGTAACCAGTACTAAAAATTTTCACTTCGTGCCCCAAATCTTCTAGGGCGGTTTTTTGCGCATTGATAGTGGAGGTGATACCACCGGTAAGATCTAAATAGCAATCTGAGAAAATAGCTATCCTCATACTTCCCTTATACCACAAAAAGCCCCTCTTGTAAAGAGAGGGGCTAGATGTATCAAATACGATTATTTGATAACTTTGGTGATAACACCAGAGCCAACGGTTTTGCCACCTTCACGGATAGCAAAGCGGTCGTTGTTGTTCATAGCGACAGGAGCAAGTAGCTTTACATTGAAGGTTACTTGGTCGCCTGGCATTACGATTTCCTTGTCAGCTGGAAGTTCAACTTCGCCAGTTACGTCAGTAGTACGGAAGTAGAACTGTGGCTTGTAACCCTTAGAAAATGGAGTGTGGCGGCCACCTTCCTCTTTCTTAAGGATGTAAACCTGAGCCTCAAATTCGGTGTGTGGGGTAATAGAACCTGGCTTTGCAATAACTTGGCCACGTTCGATTTGATCACGCTCAATACCACGAAGTAGGAGACCGGCGTTATCGCCAGCTTGACCTTGGTCGAGGGTCTTGTGGAAGGCCTCAATACCAGTAACAACTGATTTTTGAGTGTCTTTTAGACCTACGATTTCAACTTCGTCGTTCAATTTTACAACACCTTGCTCGATACGACCAGTAGC
>JAZNWC010000026.1:0-21368 GCA_045593145.1 Candidatus Nanosyncoccus sp. | reverse complement strand
AAGGGACTAATTTTTATTTTAGTATCTTGGGATTCAGACGAGACGAGAACGAGAGTTCGTCTTTGTGAGGAGGCGAGCAAAAAGAAAGCTTGCTTTCTTTTTCGAGACGACGAAACAAAGAGAGCTCATCCGGAGGATGAGCGACGTCTCGTCCTTGCGTAGCAAAATCCTAGTCTCGTCCGAATGGCCATTTTTTCTCTTGCCATCTATCTCAATCTGTGCTATAATACTCTCCAATATGGCTATTAAAGTTACTAGAAAAGACCAGGGAGAAGCAAACGAAAACATCATTCGTCGTTTCAACCGCAAAGTCCTCCAGAGTGGAATTATGCCTCTTAAGAAGTCGCAAATGCGCTTTAGCAAACCTATTTCAAAGCGCGAGCGCCGTATTAAGGCCATCATCCGCGAAGCTCGCAAGGCCGAAAAAGCTGAGCGCATCAAACTAGGACTCAAATAAAATATCCCCGTAAGGGGATATTTTAGTATATAATATATATGTAAAGGAGATTATATGATTATTTTATTTGGTTTAGCTGGTTCTGGTAAAGGCACACAAGGGAAGGCCCTCGCCGAGCTCTTTGGCTGGCGTACTTTTTCTGTAGGCCAGGTCATTCGTGACACTGGGGAATATGCCGACACGATCAACAAAGGTAACCTCATTCCGGACGACGATGTCATCCGTCTCATGAACAAGCAAATCGAAAAAGCCGAAGCCGAAGGTTACGACGTGATTTTGGATGGTTACCCACGCGATGAGTACCAGGCCAAATGGATGATGGACAACATGCCAGAAAAAATCGACGGCGCTATTATTTTGGAAGTACCAAAAGAAGAATTGTATCAACGTTTGGCCCTTCGTGGCCGTGAAGACGACCAAGAAAAGGAAGCCATTGATCGTCGCTTTTCCATTTTTGAACAAAATATTTGTTCAATTTTACCTCTGTTAGAAGCGCAAAATATTCCAATCGAACGTGTGGATGGCGTGGGTCCAATCGACGTCGTTACAGACCGGTTAATAAATGTGATCAAAAAATTAAATCCTGCTGCCACCATCCAAGAAAACGACGTCAACGGCGGAGAAATCGAGAAAAGTTATGGCGAATAAACAAATCAATATCGAAAACAACTCTCGCGCTGAAGTAAACGAAAAAATCGCCGCCATGCGCGAAGGCGGCAAAATCATGGGGAATCTCCTAAAAGACCTCAAAAATTACGTCAAGCCAGGCATGACTGGCAAGGAAGTAGATGCTTGGGTGCGAAAAGAAATCGTAAAGCGTGGCGCCAAGGTCTCTTATGATATGCTCGAAGAAGATTTTCCGGGCGCTATCTGTATTTCGGTTAACGACGAGCTGGTCCATGGCGCTCCCAAGGACGAGCCATTTGAAGAGGGCGACAAAGTCTCCTTTGACCTCGTCATCTACTACAAGGGGTATCATACCGACTCTGCTTTCACGATGATTGTTGGCAAAAAAGGCTCTCCAGCAGTCAAAAAAATGATCGAAGTCACCGAATCTTCGCTTTGGGAGGGAATTGAGCAAGTTAAACCAGGCGCCCGCATCGGCGATATCGGCCACGCTGTTGAAACAGTTCTTAGAAAAGGCCATCTCGGTGTCATCGAAAATTACATCGGTCATGGCATTGGCAAAGAAATGCATCAGGGTCCAGAAGTGCCAAATTATGGCAAAAAAGGCCACGGCTACAAACTCGTAGAAGGCGACACTATCTGTATTGAGCCAATGTCTTGTCTTGGCAAACCCGCTAACTATGTCGACAAATCCGACCACTGGTCCGTCAAGATGAAAGACGGTTCCATCGGCTGTCACTGTGAACACACGATTCTCGTCACCCATGACGGATATGAAGTCCTCACGTTACCTGATGAATGAACTAGCATTTGTGAGCATTTTGCTGAGCCCAAGAACAAGAAAATAATTCTACAGATTTGAATCCTATACTGAAATACAGGTGAGAATCTGCCTAGAATTATTTTCTTGTTCCTGGCGCAAAAGTAAAGCGAACAAATGCTAGTTTATTCATCAAATAGTGTGCTATAATATGCTTATGGATGAAGAAACACGCTTTGTTACAGGCCTAGACGTAGGCACCGAAAACATTCGTGCCGTTATCGCTACCGTCTCAAAAGACGGCGAAATTGCTATAGTTGGCTACAATGAAGGCAAATCTAACGGTATGCGGAAAGGCGTTCCGGCCAATCTTGCCGGCCCCGCAGGCGCTATCGACAAAATGCTCGGCGAAGCAGAGCGTATGGGCGGCTACGATGTTCGTAGTGCCTATGTTTCTATCAATGGCTCGCAGGTTCTTTCCACTCGCACCGAAGGCATGATTGCTGTCGGCACTGCCGACCACGAAATTACCGAAGACGACCTAGACCGCGTAGAAGATGTCGCCGTTACTGGCCGTATTCCGGCCAATCGTGATGTTTTGGATGTTGTGCCACTAGAATACGCCTTGGATGGCCAAGGTGGTATCAAAGATCCTCTTGGTATGTCTGGTTCACGCTTAGAAATGCGCGCCTGTGTAGTTTCTGCACTCTCTCCAAATTGCGAAAATCTCAAAAAATCCACCGCCTCCGCCGATGTTCAGGCTTTGCGCCTAGTGCCTAGTGCCGTGGCGGCCGCCAAGGCTGTTCTCACCGAACGCCAAAAAGAGAATGGCGTTGCCGTTGTTGACTTTGGCGCCACTACTACGTCCGTTGCCATTTACGAAGAAGGCGATTTGCAATACACTGGCGTAGTTCCAGCCGGTTCAAACAACATTACTAACGATCTCGCCATTGTTCTAGCCATTGACCCTGATATGGCCGAAGAAATCAAACGCCGTTTTGTCACTGGCAGCTTCGATTCTAGCAAATCTCAGGTTATCAAGATTGGCAAAGAGGGCAAAATGGAGCGCAATTTCGAACGCAAAGAAGTAGACGAAGTCGTAAAAGCCCGTCTCGAAGAAATTTTTGGCGAAATCAGAAAACATCTCAAATCTGCTAGGTACGATCAACGCCTCCCAGAGGGAATTATCCTTACTGGTGGTGGCGCCAAAATGCGCGGTATCGAAGCTTTTGTTAAAGAAGTTTTAGAGGCCTCAGTCAAAGTCGGTATCCCTACGGGTATTAGCGGTGTAGCCGACGCTGTCGCCAAGCCAGAATATGCCGTAGCCGTAGGTCTTGCCCAGCTTGCCGCCGAAGACAGTCATTTCGAATCCGCTCCATCTGGCAAAAAACCTAAAAAATCTCATAAAATTAGCTTAAAAAACACTAAAAAATCAGGTAATATCATCAAGAAGCTCTTCTCAAAATTCTAAATCTGTTGTATACTGGTACTAATTAAAGTGAGGATTATTATGCCAGAAATCAAACCTACAGAGGTGGAGAGTACAGCAAGTATAAAAGTCGTGGGCGTTGGCGGTGCCGGTGGTTCCGCTGTTGATAGAATGAAAGAAGTAGGCCTTACTGGCGTAGAATTTGTCGCCATTAATACCGATGCGCAGGCTCTACATCACTCTAGTGCAGATACCAAAGTTCATATTGGTCGTGGTCTCGGCGCTGGTGGTGACCCAGAAAAGGGTCGCGAAGCTGCCGAAGAAGGTCGCGAAGCTATCGAAAAAGCCCTCGATGGTGCCGATATGGTATTCATTACTCTCGGTGCCGGTGGTGGTACTGGCTCCGGTGCTGGTCCTATTGTTGCCGAGGAAGCTCGCAAAAAAGACATTCTTACCGTAGGCGTCGCTACCAAACCATTCACATTTGAGGGCGCCAAACGTCGTGCTAATGCCGAGCTCGCTATTGATAAGCTTGCTCGCCAAGTAGATGCGCTTATTACTATCCCAAATGATAGACTGCTTCAGACCATCGATCCTCGCACGCCACTTCTAGAGACCTTCAAAATTGCTGATGATGTTCTTCGCCAAGGTGTCCAAGGCATTTCCGAGCTTATCACTGAGCATTCACTTATTAATCTAGACTTTGCTGATGTCAAAGCCATCATGAAAAACGCCGGCTCTGCTCTTATGGGTATTGGCCGCGCTAGTGGCGAGAATCGTGCAGTGATTGCCGCTCAACAAGCTGTAGAATCCCCACTTATCGAGGTCAAAATCGAAGGTGCTCGTGGCGTACTCTTCAGCGTAGCTGGTGGCTACGATATGTCTATGAGCGAAATCCAAGAAGCCGCCGAAGTCATCACCGGTGCGGTATCTCCAGATGCCAACATCATCTTTGGTGCTTCTATCCGCCCAGAGCTAGAAGACGAAATCGTCGTTACTGTAGTGGCTACTGGTTTTGACGCAAACTATTTCAATGACGAGCCAGAAGTCATAGACACTACTCCTACTTTTGCCAACGAAAAACCAGCCACCGAAGCTAAAGAATTTGCTGTAGAAAACAAGTCTAATATGTGGGACTCCATCAAAAACGAGCCAGAGCCAGAACCAGTCGTTGACGATGATGACGAGATGGACGTACCACCTTCTCTTCGCGATAGATTCCGCAAGAAAAAGAAAGATTAAAAGGAGAACACGCGGATGTTGGAACGAAATTTTAGAATTGGGGATAGCAAAGTTCTAGAAAGCCGCGAAACCGTAGACGGCACTATGATTCGGCGTCGCCGCGAAACTACCGACGGGCGCCGTTTCACCACTTACGAACGCATCGAAATGCCGTCGCTTACTGTTGCCAAACGTAGTGGCAACAAAGAAATTTTCGACCGCGACAAACTCGCTCTTGCTGTGCGCCGTAGTGTTGGCAAATTTTTCAACTCCGAGCTAGAAGTAGAAGATGTCGTCAACCGTGCCACCGAAAAATTATACGCTATCGGCCAAGACCAAATTACATCCAAACAAATCGGCGACGCCGTGCTGGATGTGCTCGCCGACGTCAACGAAGTCGCCTATATCCGTTTTGCCAGCGTTTTCCGCGAGTTCAAGACCCTCGAGGATTTTGAAAACATCTTAAAAGAGCAAAAGAACAGGAAATAGCAAAATGCGGGTGGTGTGTGTTTTCCGTGACAATCAAGATTATAGCCGTAGCGTTAACGAATGGTTAGAAAATTTTTATCGTCGTACCGGTAAAAAAATCGAAACCATGGACCCAGACCAAAATATTAATTTTTGTGAAACTTACGACATCGTAGAGTATCCTACCATTCTTGCCATCGGGAATAGCGGCGAAGTCCATGCCATGTGGAAAGGCCGCGACTTGCCATTGATAAACGAAGTCAGCTATTATACAATATAACCATGAGCGATAAGCCAAGACCAAAAATCATGTCAAACAAAAAGCGCAGGACTTATCTCCGTATGCTTAGGAGTATTATTATCGCCGTAGTGGTCGTTGTTATAGTACTCATCGTCCTTCAGTTGCTCGGCATCAATGTCAGTTCCATGCTTGCCGGTGTTGGCATCGCCAGCATCGTAATTGGCTTTGCCCTTCAGGATGCCATGAAAGATATTTTCCGTGGCCTAGAAATCGTCGCAGACGATTATTACGACATTGGCGATGTGATTAAATTTGGTGACAATATAGGCCAGGTTACATCTATCAACCTTCGCACCACCAAAATCCAAGATATCAATACCATGAACATCGTATCTATTGCAAACCGCGATATTGACAAAGTAGAAGTCAGCACTGGCTACATCTATCTTCAAATTCCACTCCCATACGAATTAAAGGTCAAAGACGCCGAAGCTGTAATGAAAGACATCGTAGACAATCTCGGCAAATTGGAGCTTCTTACTAGCGCCGCCTACCAAGGAGTTACCAATTTCGACACTTCGGCACTAGCATACCAAGTGGTAGTAACTTGCGACCCGATTAACCAGCTCCAGGCCCGTCGTGATGCACTTCGCGCTATTGTCACTACCATGGAATCCCACAAACTTCAGGTTCCATACACTCAAATTATCCTTCACGACAAAAAATAACCTTGAAATATGATATAATATACTCTATGAAATATAGAGCAGGAGACCGCCGCAAGGCTGTAGAATACGAAAAAGCCATCGCCGAGTGGTGGAAAAAAGACAAAACATTTGAAAAATCCGTAGAGAATCGTCCAATTAATAAATCCTACGTTTTTTATGATGGCCCTCCGTTTATTACTGGTTTGCCGCATCATGGCACACTCCTTAGCTCTGTCGTAAAAGACACCGTACCGCGTTTTTGGACCATGAATGGCTACCGTGTTGAACGTCGTTGGGGTTGGGATTGCCATGGTCTCCCGGCAGAGAACTTCGTAGAAAAACAGCTCGGCATTACAGACCGTCGCGAAATCGGCACCAAATGGTCGCTTGAAGATTACATTATCAAAGCCCGCGAATCCATGGTGGCAAATTCCGAAGCTTGGCGTAGTACCATCGAACGCTGTGGCCGTTGGGTTGATTTCGACAATTGTTACCGCACCATGAACAAAGATTTTATGGAATCTGTCTGGTGGGCGTTCAAAAAATTATACGAGGCTGGCAAAATCTACGAAGGCCGCAAAGTTTTGATGTACGATACCAAGTTTGCTACGCCAGTAAGTAAAGCCGAAGTTACGATGGATAACGATGCCTATCAGGTAGTTACCGACCCATCCGCCTATGTTAAATTCAAATCTGAAGACGGCAAATATTTCCTCGCTTGGACCACTACTCCATGGACTTTGATGGCCAACCGCGCTCTTGCGGTAAGCCCGTCCATGAAATACGGTATATATAATATAGACGGGGAACAGTTTATTTTGGCTACAGGCCGTGCAAAAGTTTTGTTCAAAGAACTCAAACCTACCGAAACCATGCTTGGCAAAGAACTTGCCGGCAAAAAATACACGTCTATCGACGGCACCGAGGCTCAAGTTTTCGCTGCCGATTTTGTTGGCGAAGAAGAGGGCACCGGTATCGTTCACATCGCCCCAGCCTATGGCGAAGACGACTACACCCTCTATCTAGAGCACGAAGACGAAATCGGTTTTGTCGATACTCTAGACGAGAATGGTTATTATACCGCCGAATATGCTGATAAACTCCACGCCATCGGCGTGCGTGACACCGACGAAAACGGCATCCAAATCTGGGCGGCTAACAAGTTTATCGCCAAATGCATGGAAGAAAAGGGCATTATCTACAAGATAGAGTATATTCAGCACGAATATCCGTTTAACCCACGCTCTAAAGAACGCATTATGTATCGCGCTTTCCCATCTTGGTTCTTCGATATAGACAGCCAAAAATCTCTCATGTTAGCCGAAAACGAGCATATCAACTGGTTCCCAGATTATCTCAAGCACGGCCGCTTTGCTAAAAACATCGAAGCTGCTCCAGATTGGAATCTTTCTCGCGACCGTTTCTGGGCCACTGCGATGCCAGTCTGGAAGGGCGATAAAGGCACTGTAAAGGTCATTGGTTCATATGAAGAGTTGAAAGAACTTTCCGGCGTAGAGCTCGAAGATTATCACCGCCCATGGGTAGACGAGATCACCTTCGACATCGACGGCGAACATTTTACCCGCATCGAAAAAGTCTTAGACTGTTGGTTCGAATCTGGCTCTATGCCGTTTGCCCAGCTCCATTACCCATTCGAGAATAAAGAAAAATTCGAGGCTAATTACCCAGCTGACTTTATCGTGGAATACGTCGGCCAGGTGCGCGCGTGGTTTTACTATGTCCATGCCGTAAACACCGCACTCTTTGGTGAGAGAGCCTACAAAAACGTTATCACCACCGGCACTTTGGCGGGAAATGATGGCCGCAAAATGAGCAAATCCCTCGGCAACTATACCGATCCGAATGTTCTCATGGACCAATATTCCGCCGACGCCCTCCGTTTCTTAATGCTTAGCTCCCCAGTCATGTCTGGCGAAGATTTCGCTCTCCTAGACAAAGACGTCTCCGACGTCAGCCGCAAGCTCGCCATGATTTGGAATGTTTACGACTTCTTCACTACCTACGCCGCCATCGATGATATAGACAGCGACGAACTCAAAGATCCAGATAACAAAAATCCACTAGATACCTGGATTATCTCTCGCATACATACTTTGAGAAACGAAATCACCGCAGGCATGGAAGAATACAACTTGCCAAAGGCCTTAGAGAACGTCCTTCCATTTGTGGACGACCTCAGCAACTGGTTCGTCCGTCGTTCTCGCCGTCGCTTCTCCAAAAATGATGACAAAAAAGATAAAATGGCCGCCTATGCCACACTATATTATATATTAGTATATTTAGCTAAGCTCCTAGCACCGTTTACGCCGTTTTTGGCCGAAGAACTCTACCAAAAAATGACCGGCTCTACCGAGTCCGTCCATCTTCTAGATTGGCCAGAAGCCGGCGAAATCAATACTGAAATCTTAGACCAAATGGCCGCCACTCGCGCTATTATTACTGAGGGCCTTGCTCTTCGTATGCGCAAGTCCGATACCGAAGCCCAGATTAAAGTTCGTCAGCCACTCGCTAGCCTCACCTATGCTGGAAACAAGCTCTCAGAGTTTTACGAGGGAATCATCGCCGATGAAGTCAACGTCAAAAAAGTCATTCACGGCAAAGAACTCGCTCTCGATAAAACCATAACCAAAGAGCTAGAAGAAGAGGGCTACGCTCGCGACATCATCCGCGCCGTCCAATCCGCCCGCAAGAAAGCTGGCCTCCAGATGGACGACCGCATCAAACTCTCGCTCTCTATCGTCCCACCCGCTGCCTTCACCGATCTAATCAAAACCGAAGTTTTAGCAGACGAGCTAGTAAAAAACGGCAACTTTGCCTTCGACGACATCACCAAATTAGGTGGCGAAAACGTCACAATTTCGTTAGAAAAAATAAAATAATCACAAAAGGAGCGTCTCCGCAGTCGCCCACAGTCATTTTGGCAACGGCCACGGACGAGTAGCCAGTACTGAAATACCGGGACGAGTCCGCCTAGCCCGTTGTAAAAATGACGATGGCGCGACGAGGACCAGCGACTTTGTGATTTTATATTTTTCCTCTGGGAACTTGTTTACGAAGTTCCAAGTTTCCTCTGGAAACTTGACAAAACAGCAAAAAATAAGCATAAACACTATTGACTTTTTTGCCAAAGTGTGCTATACTCAAATTAAGTTAGAAAATAAAATACAAATTCTAACAAACAAAAACAAAAATAAACAAAGGAAAACAAAAATGGCGGGCATAGAAACCTACAAAATACCAATAACCTACAAAAATGAGAGTGAATATATCTCTCCGGCAGAAGTCATAGACGACGCTACACAAGCAAAAATTGATAGGATTAAAGCACGTAAGATTGGTGGTATCGCCCTCCTAAAGTGGTAAAATAAACGACCCGCAGCTTAAAAACAAAAAGGAGAAAAATTATAAGATGAGTGCCTTAATATCAAATTTAAACGAAAGGATTGCCAATGTAACATATAATCCAATGAGATTACAAAATCTCCATACATTCTACGAATTGGCCATACTCTTTATGGCCACCATATAAGATAAAACTAGCCATAAATTACTTAAAAAACCGAACATCAAGTTCGGTTTTTTGGGACACAAAATAAGATAAGCATAATCTTGACAATTTTATTCAGTTTATGCTAATCTTATAACAAGAAAGGTCAACACTAAAAAATAATTTTTATGGAAAACAACTATCTCCAGCGCGAAGCTTTAGGCAAATTCGTCGATAGCCTTATCGCGCAAAAATATCCAGGTCAACCTGTTGAAAATTACAAAGATTTTCGAGAAAAAAGTATCGACATTTTGGACAAAGGCATCGACCAAGCCATTTATGGCAGCCTGAATAGAGAACAACTCGCAGAAATTAACAGTCTTTTTGATCGCAACGAAGAAGACCCAGCAGTCTTCGATGCATTTTTTGAAAGAGCTGGTGTTGACCCACAACAAAAAACCAACGAGGTTTTAGAAGCTTTCAAGACTAAATTTTTAGGAGGTACCAATGACTAACGGAGAAACTTTTGGCGGCTCTGCTCCAAACGAGTGGGATCAGTTTGGCTCTTCTACCTCTTTTGAAGATATCATGAATGAGCAAAAAGATTACGAAAATATGGAACGTATCGACGAAAAAATCCAAAAGGATATTGCAGAGGATATTGGCAGTAAAGAGGTAAACATCCACCAAGAAACTGCAGAAACCGTTTCCGACCCAGAAAAAGAAAAAAACCAAGCCGCTGGAGCCGAAACTTTAGATGCAGTCAAAGCAAAATATGAAAAGCTCGCGGCCGAGACGAAGGAAAAAAGGGAAAAATACGATGCTCTCTATATTGAGAGTAAAAAAGTTGGCGAAAAGCGTGATGGGCTTGAGGCCGAGCTCGAAGCGGTGAAAAAAGAGCTAGACCTAAAACGCTCAGAAGCTTTTCAGGCATACGACGAATATCGTGCTGCTCTTGCCAAAGAAGCTGAATATGCCAAAGATCTTATGCCGGAGACTGCTCCGTCCAATGAAGAAGTCGAGCTAATTATCGAAAAAGGCAACTCTAATAAGGGCATGATGAATAAAAAAACCATAATGATTATCGCTGCTGTTTCTACCGCCGTTGCACTTGCTATTGTTCCTACCATCGCAGCTTTGCATAATCGGAATGCTCAAAAAACCGCAGACGAACAAAGGCGAGTTGTCGATTTTACTCCTCAAGGTCAAGAAGCAAATCCAGAAGAGAATGAAGCCGAAAAAGACTGGAAAGAACTTACCGGCGTTGATGAATTTGACAAAACCGTCGATGGTACTTTTGATCAAAATAAAGACCTTGGCATGAACGGCACCGAAACAAAATCCGAAGCCGATCCAGATGGCAAGTTCTCGGACAATTCCATGGCCGCCCCAAACACTTTGATGCGAGCGTACTTTGATACCAATATGGAAGAGGCCACCCTAGAGCAAAAAGCTTTGGGTGTAGAGATGACATCATATAAACAAGCCGAAACCGCCGCGGTTATTCTAACACAAGTTAAAGCCAAAGGTTTTGAGGGCATGGATTACATCCGGGCTGTAGAAAAAATCAAAAATGCCTCCGAAGAAGAACGTTCTGAATATCAAGATATGCTCAAGGAAATCTTTGACAATTCCGAAGTTGGCGAAACTTCTGTTGGTGAAATCCGTCAGGCTCTAAAAGTAGCAGGTCAGGATGAAACTCTTGCCGACTGGCACTACTATATGAACAGAGCCACTGGCAAGGCCGAACATAGAAATGTGCCAACTGGCTCAGAAACCAAAGTTCTGTCATTTACTTATTCCGAAAGTGCTACTACCGAAACAACATATTATTTCTTGGAGCGTTGTTATAATGGTTTCGAAATTCACAAAACCGTGAATACTAGTACCCAAGAAACTACTTACGAAGTAACGGTTTACGAGCACAAAGATAACGAGAACATTGAGCAAAAAGATTACGAAAACATGGAACGCATTGACGAACAAATCAAAGAAGACAATGCCAAAAATATTGGTAGCGAAGAAGTAGTAGTCCACAAAGACACCGCCGAAGAAAAGACCGAAAAACCAACTGGCGACGTATATGAAGGAACTGAACCAGAAATTAAACAAAATGAACAAGCTCCAGAAGCCACACCAGTCCAACCTACCGCACCAGAAAACGATTATGGCGAAAATCGCGGTGAACCTTCTGGCCCAGTGCAAGACAATCCTGAGGCGCAGCAACAAGCCAACGAAGGAGAAATACCAATTGAGCAGGCCGCCACTCCAGAACAGGCTGCTGGTGAATTTGGGTTTAATTAAAAAAGAAGTGGGAGAAAGGACAATAAATGAAAAGTCTAAACAACATTAAAAAACTTGCTCTCAGCCTTACTGCTGTAGCAGCAATTAGCGGGGTAGTAGGAGTTTCTAATGCTATGGCATGGGGACCAGAGCGTGAAACTTTTACAATGGAAAAACCTGCCACTTACCCTGTGTTTAACTCCATTACTAATAACCCAACCATCGGTGATGAACGCAATTTCGTACGCATTGGCGAAATCAATACCGCTGTCACAGATTTGACCGACGAAGTAGAAGTAGTGCCAGGCAAACAATACTTAGTTTACGTATATTTCCACAACAACGCCTCTTCCACTTATAATGACTCCGCTCACAACAATTCTGGAATTGCCGTAGGCACCAGAATGTCTACTTCGTTCCCAACGGTTCTGACCGCAGGCGAAAAAGGTACAGTTACTGCCACTATCACGGCGAATAACACCAACCCACTTTCGGTTTGGGATGAAGCTTACATGACTACTGCTTCAGACAAAGTATTCCTAAGATACGTACTTGGTTCAGCCAAAATCTATAATGATTTTGCCACCAACGAGTCTGTTTTGTCTGACAATTTATTTACAGAAGATGGCACCTTAATTGGTCTTACCAGTTTAAACGGCGCTATTCCAGGCTGTGAAGAATATCATGGCGTGGTATCTTATGTATTGCAGGCCGAGGAGCTTAGTGGTTCTATTGACAAGCTCGTTTCCAAAGATGGTGAAAATTTCGTTGAAGGCGTAGAGATCAACCCGGGGGAAGAAGTCACTTTTAAACTCACCATTAAAAACACTGGCGACCGAGCACTCACCAATGCAGTAGTAAAAGACACCTTACCAACCGGCCTTTCGCTTGTAGCTGGCAGCGTAGAATTGTGGGCTAATGAATCTAGCACCAAAGAAACAATTTCTGACGATATCGTAAATAATGGCATCAATCTTGGCACCATCGGCACCGAAAACACAGTCTACATCACTTACCGTGCCAAGGCTAACGATGATTTTAACTGTGAAGGTATTCACATGGTAAACACTGCAAAGCTCACTTACGATAGCGAGATTAGCACTGGTGATTCCGATGAAGATACTGCCAAGGTTGATATCATCAAAGAAAATTGCGATGATTGTACGACTAACCCAGAACTCCCAGAATGTAACAAAATTCCAGAAACTGGTCCAGTAGAAATTGTTATGGCTATCGTGGTGGTTCTCGGCATTTGTGGCGGCGGTTATTATCTATATCGCACTCGCAAAACCCTCAAAACCGTAGAAGACACTGCGGCTGGCAAGGATGTTGCAGGAAAATCAGAGGATACCTCTTCACAAAAACCAGATAATATGGTAAAATAGTCTGAATTAATAAAGGATTAATATGAAGAAAGCAGTTATCCTCGTTGGCGGGAAGCAATATCTCGTCGAGGAAAAAGAGACCCTACGGGTGGACCTCCTCCCGGAAGGCACCAAAGAGCTCGAAACTGATGCTTTACTCGTAATTGATGGCGACAAAACCACCGTCGGCACCCCTACCGTAAAAGGCGTAAAGGTTTCAGCAAAAGTAGTAGCCCCAGAGGTTAAAGGCGACAAAGTTCGCGTCATTCGCTACCACAGCAAAAAACGCGTCCACACCGAAACCGGTCATCGCCAAAAATACAGCGAAATCGAAATTACCAAAATCGCTTAATGAAAATAAGCCCTACCAAGGGCTTATTTTTTATGGTATAATCGTAAGTATTATGGCGAAGGTGATTTGTGTTACGAATCAAAAAGGAGGTGTCGGCAAAACTACTACGGCCGTCAATCTTTGCTATTATCTGGCAAAAGACAAGCGCCGCACGCTCCTTGTCGATTTCGACCCACAGGGCAATGCTACTTCTGGTCTTGGCTTCGACAAGAACGACCCCAACTTCGGTGTTACCATGGTTGATGTTGTCCTTGGCAAAAATGCCATGGCAGATTGTATTCGCCCTACCAAGTACAAAAATTACGATCTCGCCCCTACTACTCCAGAACTCGCCAATGCCGAAGTAGAAATTACCAGTATGCAGAAAAAATTTGTTCGCCTGCGCGACGCCGTTCGCTCTGTAGAAGCAAACTACGATTACATTATTATCGATCTTCCGCCATCTCTTAGTCTTCTTACGGTCAATGGTATGATTGCTTCAAATTATCTTCTGCTTCCAGTCCAGACCGAATTTTACGCTCTAGAAGGCGTAGCACAGCTTCTAGAGTCCATGAAACTCGTCATGAAACAGGCCAATCCCGGCCTCAAGCTTCTCGGCGTCGTCGCCACCATGTATGATAAACGCACCAGCCTTTCCTCTCAAGTTTTCGCCGAAATCAAAAAATATTTCAAACAACTTACTTTCAAAACTACCATTCCGCGCAACGTCCGTCTCGCCGAAGCCCCAAGCCACGGTGTGCCGGTAGGAGCCTACGACAAGTTTAGCAAAGGCGCCAAAGCCTACAAAGAGTTTACTAAAGAAGTGGAGGAAAGAACAAAATGAATTCAAAAAAAGGTTTAGGCAGAGGCTTTGAAGCTCTTATCCCTACAGATTTAGTCGACGAAGAATTTGATCTTACTGCCGTTGAAGACAAAAGCGAATCCGTCCTAAAAGAGCTAAAAATCGAAGATATCATCCGCGACGAAGAACAGCCGCGCCGCGAATTTAGCGAAGAAGCCTTAAACGCACTTGCCGCATCTATCAAAGAGCACGGTGTACTTCAGCCAATCGTCGTCGTCAAAGAAGAAGGCAAATACAAAATCGTTGCCGGCGAACGTCGTTGGCGCGCAAGTAAAATCGCTGGTCTTAGCAAAATCCCGGCCATTATTCGTACACTAGATTCCCAAAATCGTCTCGAGCTTTCCATCATCGAAAACGCCCAACGCGAAGATCTGAACGCTATCGAGCTTGCCACCGCTTACGCCAAGCTCAAAAACCAATTTAACCTTACCGCCGAAGACATCGCCGCCAAAGTCGGCAAGTCTGAACAGACCATCCAAAACACTTTGAGGCTCCTAAATCTTCCAGATGACGTCAAAAAAATCATGGTCAAAGAAAAACTCACCGAAGGTGTGATGCGCCCGCTCGTCTCGCGTGACGAAGCTACCATCAAAAAAGTCTTGCCAAAAATCGTCAAAGAAGGTTGGACCGCCCGCAAAGTAGAAAGATATTTTGCCGAAACCACCAAAAAATCCTCTGCTACCGCCATCAAACGCGACGAATACCGAAAAGACGAAGACAAGCTCACCGCCAAATACAATGCCACCGCAGTCATCAAAGGTCGCAGCCTCACCTTTAAATGCAAAAACGACAGCGAACTAAAAGAGCTCATTGCTGAGCTCTTAAAGTAATTTCAAAACGGCCTAAAGTTCTTTTTCTGCTGCCGCTTTTTTGGCATCGCGTTTGCGGTTGATACGGTTCATACCTTTGATAATGAGGAAAATTACAAACGCAATAATCAAAAATTGAATTACGTTTTGAATGAAATTGCCATAGGCAATCACCGCTTCGTCGCCTGTACCAAAGAAGTTTGGGATCCGGATAGCAAGATTGGTAAAATCTACGCCACCAGCGATCAAGCCCACAATTGGCATTACGATATCATTTACAAGGGAATTAACAATCGTTGTAAATGCGCCACCCACGGCCACACCTACGGCGAGGTCTACCACGGAGCCACGATTGATAAATTCAATAAACTCTTGGCGGAAGCTAGAGCCACCTTTGTGAACTTTTTTCAAAGCTTCCTTTGCTTTTGCGGTTTTTTCTTCTTTAGACATTTTCTTCCTTTCATTTATTAATTGTTTGTCTCGGAAAAACTATTTAGCGCATCATAAATATTGGTTAGACTAGTTATAGAAGAATCCATAATATTTTTCAGACTCTCATTATTTGCCAAATTGTAAATCCGTCGTTCCATCGTAGTGATCAAAGAAACTTCATAGACCATTTTGTAAGTATAGGTTCTATCTAACAGCCCATTGATTTTGGCTTCAAAAAGTTCGCTAGATAATCCTTCTTTGTGAGCGTCTTCAGTATTTTTAATTTTGTTCGAAATATCTTTTTCGCGAAAATTATATGCCGCTTCTAAATATTCACCAAGCTCGCGACTAGTGTTTGTCATTACGCTATAAAGCGATGCACTATCAGACCTTAACTCCGAAGATTTAATATCTGGTTGGTATTCTTTTACTATTTCAGAGACATTGTCTAAACGTACTTTCAATGTAATAGATTGCTCTTTGACGCCAGTTTTGCCACTGCCAAGCACCATGCCAATTATAAAAATCAAAATTAGACCAATAATCCCAATTGCACCTACGATAAAAAATTTCGACTTCATAAAATCCATTTTGGATTTTGGTGCTGGGCGATTTGCCATTGATATTTCATTAAGATAAGATTGACCATCCATATATGCTATAATTATAGCATATGTACGACCTAAAGGAGGAAATAAAATCCCGCCTGCCCGTAGAGGATATCGTCGGACAGTATGTGGAGTTAAAACGTGCCGGTCGTAGTCTAAAAGGCCGCTCACCTTGGGGTGTAGATAAAACCCCCAGCTTTATGGTGTCTCCCGAAAAGGGCATTTGGCATGATTTTTCCGCCAACAAAGGTGGCGATATTTTTACCTTTTTGATGGAAGTGGAAGGCATTAGCTTCAGAGAGGCCCTAGAAAAATTAGCTGCGCGCGCCGGTGTAGATATTTCTAAATATAGTGGTGGCAACAAAGACGTAGCCAAGAAAAAATCTCGTGCTCGCGAGGCCCTCGCTCTTGCCACCAAATATTATCAGGCTTGTCTGGTTCGTAGTAAATCCGTCTGCGAGTATGTTTTTTATAAACGAAATCTTAATCGCAGTACCGTAGCCGAATTCAAAATTGGCTATTCGCCAGCTAGCGGCAAAGCACTTCTCGAGGTATTAAAAAAGCGTGGCTTCACCGAAAAAGAATTGGACGACGCCGGTCTTCTTAGCCGTTTTAAAAGCGATATGTTTCGCGACCGTATGATGGTGCCGTTTATCGACACCAACGGCGATGTGATTGGTTTTACCGCCCGGATATTGGGTAAAGGCGAGCCAAAATATCTTAATACCCCCGAGACTATTTTGTTTAACAAATCTCGTTTTATCTTTGGTCTTTATCACGCCAAAGAATCGATTCGTCGCAATGGTTACGTGGTGATTGTAGAAGGGAACATGGATGTAATTTCTTCTCATCAAGCCGGCGTTAAAGAAGCTGTGGCCACATCTGGTACCGCCATGACCGAACAGCATCTCAAGATTTTGTCCAATCTTACTTCGGATATTCGCTTGGCTTATGATGGTGACGCGGCCGGCATCAAGGCTACCGAACGCGCTATTATGCTAGCCGGTGATCTCGGCATTAATCTTACCGTCATTTCTAACTACCACGGCGCCAAAGACCCAGACGAGCTTATTCAAAAAGACCCGAAACTCTGGCAAGCCGCCGTAGCAGAGCGTGTCCCGGCCGTAGATTGGCTTCTTGATAAATACGAAGAAAACTTAGACCTCTCCACTGCCCCCGGCAAAAAACAATATTCCGATGTAGCGCTGCAAATCCTTAGCTACATCAAAGACGAAATCGAGCGCGCTAGCTACGAAAAAAAGGTCGCAAAAAAGCTCGACATAGAAGTAGAAATTCTCCGCGAAAAGGGAGAGCGCCTGAACAAAAAAATAGAACAATCCGCCGCTCACCGTTATCTCAAAAAACCAAAGACCACGATTAAAAGCGACAAGTTAAAAAAGATGGAAGACAACTTGCTTTCGCTCAAAATTTTTGGTGGCGTAGTCAAAACCAAAATCCCGTTTGAGATTCCCGAGGACGACGCCAGGCTCGCCGAGCTAGAGTTGATTTTTAATACTAATCATGACGGATTCAAAGATACAGATTACGAAAAAGAGGCCGCCGACCTCCTCTCCGCCTACAATGCCGAAATCAAAAAACAGCAGATTGCCGAATTAAACGAGAAACTCGCTTCCATAGATGAAGACAGCGACGAGTATATGGATATAATTAAGAAAATCCGCGACTTGCAAAGTAAGTAAAAAGGGTTTATAATCGTTTGTAATGAACTTGAAAGATGATGATGTTTTGAATGCCAAAGATTTAGCGCTTGATTTTGATGAGCCAGGTACCGATGACCTAGAGAGCGAGGAAGAGCTCTCCGACGAAGAGCTTGCCATCACTGCCGAAAACGTCGATGCTTTTGCGGACGATTCCGTTAGGTTGTACTTGCGCGAAATTGGCAAAATCCCACTCCTCACCCCAGAAGAAGAAGCCGACCTAGCCGCCCGTATTGTCAAAGGCGACAAAAAAGCCAAAGACAAAATGGTAGAGAGCAATATGCGTCTTGTGGTGTCTATTGCCAAGCGTTACGGTGGCCGCGGTCTTGATTTTCTAGACCTTATCCAAGAGGGGAACACCGGTCTCTTGCGCGCCGTCGATAAGTTCGACCCAGACAAAGGCTTTAAGTTTTCTACTTATGCTACTTGGTGGGTACGCCAGGCCATTACTCGTGCCATCGCCGACCAAGCTCGCACTATTCGTATCCCAGTTCACATGGTAGAGACTATCAACAAAGTTCTTCGCACCACTCGCAAACTTACTGCCGAATTGAACCGCGAGCCAACCAACGAAGAAATTGCCAAAGAACTCGGTCTCGAACCAGAAAAAATCGATTATGTCATGCGCATCAAACAGGACATCGCTTCGCTAGATGCCTCTGTTGGTCGCGAGGGCGACGACGAAGATTCCGTGCTTGGCGATTTCGTCGAAGATGAAGAACGCGACTCTCCAGAAGATTCCGCCGCTAATCAAATTTTGAAAGAACAATTGTCCGAAATCATCGCTACCCTCACCGAGAGGGAACAAAAGATTATCCGTCTTCGCTTTGGCATCGGCGGTGGGCGCCCACACACGCTGGAAGAAGTCGGCAACGAATTTGACGTTACCCGTGAGCGTATCCGCCAGAGTGAAGCCAAAGCTCTTTCCAAACTTCGCAAGAACAAAGACACCAAAAAACTACACGAATATTTAAAATAGGAGGCAAATGAAAAAACTATTATCTAGTATCATCGCAATTGTTACTAGCTTTTTTGTTGTTATAACTCCAGCCACTCCCGCAATGGCTACTACGCAAAATTTTGCTGTGGAAACTGCAATTCTCGAAGAATGCGGAGATCGGGATGGTAGTGACAGTATCATATGCCTTCTTCGAACTGCAGTCGATATACTGTCCGTCGGCATCGGCATCTTAGCCGTGATTGGCATCACCATCGTTGGCATCCAATATCTTACCGCCGGTGGCAATGAGGAACAAACTCGTAAGGCCAAGCGTCGCCTCTTTGAAATTGTCATTGGCATTGTGGCCTACGTGGTAATTTACGCACTTCTACAGTGGCTGTTGCCTACATTTAATCAAACGAGTTAATCTATGCGCCGCCTTTTTATCGTTTACAACCCGCGCTCGTCGCGTTTTGTTGACGTAGAAAAAGAAGTTCTTTCCAAAGTCAGAAATCTAGAAGGCTACATGGTGGGCAAATACGAAGTCGAGCCTACCGATGTAGACAAAAACGCCGCTAAATTCGCTCAATTATTAAAAGACGGAGATCTTGTAATTTCTGCCGGTGGCGACGCTACTGGCATTGTTGCGAGCAATGCTATTTTAAAATCCGGCAAAGACGTCACCCTTGCCGTTCTTCCATATGGCAATTTCAATGACCTTGCCCGTACCCTTGGCACCAAAACCGTTGACGATGTTTTTAGTAAAGATTTTGTCACCAAAAAGCTCTATCCACTAGAAATATATGTAGATGGCAAATTTTTCCGTTACGCTACCTGTTATGTTACGCTTGGCATGACGGCAGAAGCGTGCGAGCTTTTTGACGAACCAACCTTTAGAAAAGAAATGCAAAAAGGTCGCAAAAGTTCTTGGCGCTCTTACCTTGCGCTTGCCAAATGGTATTTTAAAAATCGCCACAAAAAAGAGTTTATTCCTCAATTTACCGTTAACGGGAAACCTACCAAAAACAAAGCTAGCGACTACTGCGCCATTTCCGGTCGTTCGATGTGCCGCGTGATGAGGGGTGGTGATGATTACCTAAAACCAAAAGTTTTTCGTAGTGAAACTTGTCGTCTTATTAACTTTTGGAATCTTACCAAACTCATGGCAGCGTCCATTCTTAAACGCGTCCCCGGCACCGATACTACTGGCGACACGTTAGAATTTATCAAGCCAGCCACCGTGGAGCTTCAGGCCGAAGGCGAATATCATGTGTTTAAAGATATTAAAACTATCGAAATCAAGAAAGGAGCAAAATGCCTCAAAGTGATTCACGCCTCCAGCAGGTAATTTCGTATATGAAATCTCACTGGCCAAGCAACGTTAAGCCAGAGTGGCAAGTTGGTCTTAATGAATATCCAGAGATTCTAAAAAAGGTCGTAGAAGATTTTACCATTGCCGCCACCAAAAATCACTACTTTATTCGTATCGCTGGACTTTCTGGCTCTGGCAAAACTACCCAAATTCTCCCAGCCGTAGAGGCTTACTGCCGAAAAAATAATTTCGAGCCAATCTTAATGGCCGCGCGTCGTTTTGTAGAATATCACCCACATTACCAGAAAATCAAAGAATACTATGGCGACGAAAATCTCCGCAAAAACACCGATGAGTTTAGTACTATTATGTTATTTCTCACTTTGTCCGAGCTCATCAAAGGTGGCTACGACATTGTCCTAGATGTTACTTTGCTAGACCCCAAAATGGAAGGTATCTTGTTAGAACTTCTAAAAGCCGGCAGTTACGAAGCACTCTTTCTGATGATTGCCATTTCACCTACCGTTACCGAAAAATATCTCTCTGGTCGCGCTTGGCGCCACAGCAGGGAAACAGAGCTAGAATTTATTCGCGCCACGTCGAAAGCCCTCGAGTTTTACGCTAATAATTCACCAGACCTTCGTATGATTATGTGGAGCGTTTACGACAAACCGCCAATTTACGACGGCCCGATCAAAGATTGCCTCGGGATTTTTGACGATTATTCTTCTCGCGATACTTTGCCGGCCGCAGACGACGATGCTCGTCGCGACGCCAAAATTGCTTATCTAGAAAATCTTTAATCCACCCACTTTTTGTTGACTTTTCAAGCACCAGCGTGATACAATTAAATTGTCTTAAACCATTTAATATATCACTGTTATTTTAAAACCCATATTAGTGTTTATTGATCGGCACCGTGCCGCATTGCTGAAACATTAGTATGGGACAGTGATGTTAAATGGTTTAAGACACCTGCACGGTGTCGATTTTTATTATAAGGTATACCGTAGCATAAATGGAGGTAAGATGAACAATAAAACCAAACAATTAATATATGCACTACTAATACCTACGTCTCTCATTAGTAGCGCATATATTAATGGCTTGGTTATTAATAATTATAATGCATATGCAGAAGAAGGTGGTCTAAATTATCAAACCACCTACAACATGAACTTTAGCTTCAACAATAGCATGAGTATGTCCTTGTCTTCCACGGACATCCACATCAACAATCTCGCTCCTAGTACCGAAGTCGGAGGCCAAGCGGTCTTAGGAAGACAAATTT
>JAZNWC010000025.1:0-17272 GCA_045593145.1 Candidatus Nanosyncoccus sp. | reverse complement strand
TAAAAGATGGCCATTGCTGGATGACCCAAAACCTAGACCTAGACTTAGATAGTACCAAGACCTATACTCCCGCCGATACTGATTTAACTGCGAATTGGCAGCCGGATAACTCGACTCTTACTCCAGACTCTTCCACCGGCGCCATCACTGGGTGGCAAAATGAACAGACTCTCCCTTATTCTGCAGATACGGGAGATTGGTATTACACGGATACCTGGTTTAATAATGCTTGCACATCTAGTCCCTGGTGTAATTACCTCACCGGCAATGCCAACGGTAAATTCGCTCAAACACCATACACCGGCAATGGCACCCATGGTCATGTGGGCAATTATTATAACTGGTCTGCCGCCGTAGCCTCAAACAATACCGCTAGTTATGGCACCTCCACTTTTGATGACGTTTCTAATAATCCGCAAAGCTCAATTTGCCCAGCAAATTGGAGATTGCCTACCATCTCATCAAACAGTAGTAACGATGAGTTTACTAATTTACTAACTGCCTATAATGCTAACAGCGGAGGCGATTATGGCGCGACGTCCGCTCCGTTATATTTTGTACGCGGCGGGAGCGTGAGTGGTAATGCACTATACGATGCCGGCTACAACGGCTACTACTGGTCTAGCACCGTAGATAGCTCTACCAACGCACGGTACCTCAACTTCAATTATAATGGCGTGAATGCCCAGAATAGCAGCAACCGGAACTACGGGGGGGCTATCCGCTGCGTTGCCGAGTAGGCTCCCGGCATTTTACACTCCCAAGGTCAAGATACCGGCTTATTCAATTCACCATTATATATGAACCGGGCGGGGTACGTTTATTCGGATACGTTGTACTACCCAGGCTACCTCGCGTTCTTTTGGTCTAGCACGGTCTTCAGTAGCAGCTACGCGTACTACCTAGGCTTCGGCTCCACTAACGTTGGTCCGCGGAACGGCAGCTACCGCTCCTACTCATGGTCTATCCGCTGCCTAGCGTGCTAAAAATACGAACCGCTTGACTTTTTATTCCGCTTGTGCTATAATGAAAATATATACCATTTAAAAACAAAAAGGCAAAGAGTATGGAAAAAGCCCAACAAATCAAACAATTAGGCGAGCTCGCCGCTCTTATTGGCGCAGTGCTCATTATTCCATTTATTCTGATGTGTATCCAATAATATTATAGCTGTGCTATAATGAATATATGAGATACTTAGCAGATATTCTTACGCTTACGAGGTTTATCCTCTCCATAGTTCTTATTGTGTGGTCATTCATCCACGGCTCCGCAGACGGCGCTTTCATTATCTTCCTTACGGCGCAGTTCACGGATATTTTTGATGGCACCTGCGCCCGCAAATGGCCATTCCCAAAAGACAAAACTCCCAAATATCGTAAATACGCCGCACAGTTTGACATGGTTTCGGATGCACTTCTCGCCGGCGCACAAGTATTATTCTGCCTTCTCAACGTCAACTGGATCGCCGCGCTCGTAGTGATTATCTTCTACGTCGTAGTCTGCCCAGTGGTAGAACTCATTGTCTACGGCAAATTCTTTGGCCACCCAGACAACTGTACCGAGTATAGCCTTGCCAAAGTCAACTTTCCTCTCGCCAAAATCATCATCATGATTCGCCGCTATGCTTATACCATTTGCCTCGGCATCATCAATGCATTCCTACTATTTGCTACCAGCTGGGCCTTTCCGGTAAAAATTGGCCTCTTTATCTTTGGCTGTTCCATGTTCGTTTTCTGCTACTTCTTCCTAGCGGTCCGCCGCAAACACATTTCTCGCGACGCCGTCGAAATTGAACAAGAGCTTACGAAAAAAGCGAAGCCACAGAAGAAGAAATAAAATTATTTGGATTATACAAATTCAGCGCCACGATTTTTGCGGCTAATTCCCCGCTCCAAATTGTGATTGGCGAGTAGCCGGTTTTTTCAATGGGCACTGCCACTACTTCCCCGTTCGCCGCGATCAAAATCTGTTCACTATGCAAAGTAATAATAGAGATTGGGTAGCTCAAAGTAAACTTATGTAAAACTTCCACCACTTGCATCAGAGACTCAGACAAAAGCAGCATTTTTGGATAATATACTGCGCGAAGTAGTTTTATCAGCTGTGGTATGCTAGCAAAAAATATCAAATTTTCGTTCATTAGTACTCGCTCTGGCGAATTTTCGGCTATGATATCCACTGCATCGCGCGTGATGAGCGTCATTTTTTCGGCAGATTTCACCGCGCTGGCTACCGCCTGCCCAGTGATGGAATTTTTGGAAATATCACCAATTACCAGGTTAAAATCCGCCCCGCTAAGTGCTCTGTCTAGACCTTCCCCACTAAAAGACCCGGAGTCCGTAGACGGCAAAAACACAAAATTTGGCAGCGGCGGCAACTTTTTTTGCAAAGCATCCGGAATCACTACGTTTATGGTTTCTACCGGATATTTTTCGCTCAAAAACTCCGCGGTTTTTACTGGTGTACGAAAATTTTGCCCATTCCCGCCGATGATGTTTACCGACCCTTGCTTTCGCTCCGGCACATTCCAAAGCAAATCGTCGCTTGGTCTGCTATCAATCTTCTTAAAATAATCCATCAAACCTCCAGCTCTATGCTGATCGGGCAGTGGTCCGAACCCATCACATTTTCGTAAATTTCGGCGGATTTCAATCGTGGCAAAAGTGCGCGCGAAATAAAGAAATAATCAATGCGCCAACCGATGTTGTTTTCGCGTGCATGACCCCAATGGCTCCACCAGGTGTAGCGCTGCGATTCCGGATGGAGCGTACGAAAAGTATCTACAAAACCTGCGCTAATTAGATTTGTAATTCCCTGGCGTTCTTCGTCGGTAAAGCCTGCGGAATGATGGTTGGTTTTTGGCCGCGCAATATCAATTTCTTCGTGCGCCGCATTAAAATCACCACATGTAACCACCGGTTTTTTCTTTTCAAGCTCTTTTAGTAGATTAAGAAAACCTGGATCCCATTCGTTTTCACGCAACTTCAATCTAGACAAATCCGGTTTAGAATTTGGAGTATAAACATTTACCAGGAAAAATTTAGAAAATTCCAGAATAAGCACGCGGCCCTCACGGACAGCAATACTGGTGGCCCAGTGCATGACGTCCAGATTTTTCAAGTCCATTTTCTCGGAAACTAGTATTGCTGTTCCCGAGTATCCTGGTCTTTCTGCCGGAAACCAGTATTCTTCATATCCTTCAAAATCGTACTCTACCTGTTCGGACTTTGCCTTTATTTCCTGCATACATAAAATATCTGGCTTATATTCATCTAAAAATTCTTGCAAGGCATTTTTGCGAAGTACCGCCCTTAGCCCATTCACATTCCAAGAAAAGATTTTAAGCATAGCGCCCTCTTTCAAAATCCCGTTTTTTAATCGTTTCGCGCTTGTCGTATTTTTTCTTACCTTTACCTACGGCAATTACGAGTTTAATGTGTCTGCCGCCACCAAGTAATTTTACCGGCACAATCGTAGAACCAGCCACCTTTTCGCGCTCCAGTGCAGAAATTTGCTTACGCGTAGCGAGCAATTTAATATTGCGAGCTGTGTCTGCACCAAGCGTCAGATTATTAAGCCAAAGTTCCCCACCGCGAATCGTCACAAAAGACCCTTTTAGCTGCACGTGATGGTCGCGAATTGAGCGTACCTCATCGCCAGATAAACTCATACCAGCAACAAGTTCCTCGCCGAGCTGATAGTCGTAGTGCGCTCTGCGGTTCACTGTTACCATATCCGGAGTTTTTTGCTTTTTCATACCCCTATTATATCACTATTTCACTTTGACTTTATCTTCCCCAAGCAAATCGCGGAGCTTTGCGAGTAGTTCATCACAGACCTCAACTTTAAATGGCATGCGGAGTGGTTTCTTTTCTTCCCCGTCCTTCAACACCAAAATCACTTCCTGCATACCAAGATAAATATCAGCCAGCCGGCGGATGGCGGTCAAAATCTCCGTGTCGTCTGGATTCTCAATCAAAAGATACAATCTTTCTTTGCGTGGATCCTTTGGCGGTTCTGTAAGAACTCGCGGCTGTTCAATTGAGGCGTCGGAAGGCGTAGCTCTGTAAACCCTCTCTGCCGAAGATTTGCTGTAGCGCTTCTTCCCGGAATTTGGCGCCATCACCGGCGAGGCCAATTTCGTTCCGGTCGGCTTGTAATTTTCCAAAGCCTCATCAGATACTAGCTCGATTTGCTCGGCTAGCAATTTTACATCCGAGGTGATATTTCCGTCTTTGTCGGTGGCATTTACTCTACCTTGCACGCGTACCACATTGTCTACTTCCAGCTTGGCGCCATGCTCGGCGAACACGCTCGGAAATACGATAAACTCGGTCTCATCCGTCTTATTTTCTATTTTTACAAACGCCATTTTGTCGCCTTTTTTGGTGAGAATTGTCCGTACATTAGTAATGATGCCACCGATAGTCACGGTTTTGTTATTATACTCCGCACTTACATAAGTCATCGGGTGAGTTTGCTCATCAAAATATGTATCGTATTTGTCTAGCGGGTGCGCAGAAAGATAAAGCCCCATCAAATCTCGTTCCCACAAAAGCTGTTCCTTTTCTGGGTATTGCGTTGGCGCCGGCTTGATTTCTACTTCTGGCACCATGCCGGCCTCACCCATCATGCCAAAGAGGTCCGTTTGCCCGGTGCCCACATCTTTTTGGCACTTCGCCCCGTACGCCTGAATCGCCTCTAGATTAAACAGCAAATCCGAACGGCTCCCAAATCTATCAAACGCACCGGTCTTTATTGCCGCTTCCCAAGATTTTTTATTAAACTTGGTCGAGTCTACGCGCTTGGCAAAATCGCAAATCGATTTAAACGGCCCGTTTTTGTCGCGCTCCGGGATGACAATTTCTTCCACCAGGGCTTTGCCCATATTTTTGATACCAGAAAGTCCAAACCGAATCGTTTTTTCGCCACCCACGATACCAAAATCACCATAGGACTGATTGATATCTGGCCCCAGCACCTTTAGTCCCATGCGTTTACACTCGGCAATTTCAATCGCAAGGCGGTCCGTCCAGCGCATGTCAGCCGTCATCAAAGCCGCCATAAAGGCATCTGGATAGTGCGCCTTGAGGTACGCCGTCCAATATGCAATCAGAGCATAACACGCCGCGTGAGACTTGTTAAAACAGTAATTCGCAAATTCTAGTAGCTGACTCCAAAATTCTTCGGCGATTTCTTCGGTGGCGCCACCAATTTCTACGGCGCCTTTGATAAACTCTGGCTTCACCTTTTTCATGAGGTCAATCTTTTTCTTGCCTACTGCCTTACGCAGCGTATCCGCCTGGCCACCGGTAAATCCACACCATTCCTTAGAAATCTGCATGAACTGCTCTTGGTAAATCATAATACCGTAGGTGTTTTTAAGCGAATTTTCTAGCCCCGGGTGCAGATACGTGATTTTTTCCTCACCATGTTTGCGACGAATAAACGAATCAATAAACTGCATCGGGCCCGGACGATAAAGTGCCACCATAGCGATAATGTCCTCAAATGTAGATGCTTTGAGATCGCGAAGGTAGCGTTTCATACCGGCAGACTCCAGCTGGAATACACCCGTAGTCTCGGCGCGTTGCAAAAGTGCATAAGTCTCTGGGTCGTCCAGTGGCAACTTGGATAAATCTATATCATCATGATAAACTTTGCGAATCATCCGGAGCGCGTTATTAATCACCGATAAGTTCGAAAGCCCGAGAAAGTCCATTTTGAGCAGACCAATTTCTTCCACTTGGCCCATCGGGAATTGTGCGGCGATTGGCCCTTTGGCCGAAACTTCCAGCGGCAAGAATTTTACCAAATCATCTGGCGCGATAATTACGCCACAAGCGTGCACGCCATGGTTTCTAATCGTGCCCTCCAGCCGTGAAGCAAAATCTATGACTTCACGCGAGACTGGGTTGGTTTCATATTCCTGTTTCAAATCTGGCACGTCTTTAATTGCATCAGTGAGTTTTACGTGGTGGCCCTGTACTGGGTCTGGCACCATTTTGGCCAGCCTATCCGCTTCCGCATACGGCACTTCCAAAACTCTTGCTACGTCGCGTACGGCGTTTTTGGCCATCATTTTACCAAACGTCGCGATATTCGATACCCTGTCAAAACCATATTTATTGGAACAATATTCAATCACTTCGTCGCGGCGCGTATCCTGGATGTCCGTATCAATATCTGGCATAGAAATACGATCAGGGTTTAAGAAACGCTCAAAGAGTAGGTCGTATTTCAACGGGTCTAGCTCGGTAATGCGCAGTGCGTACGCAAGAATAGAGCCTGCCGCACTCCCACGCCCCGGCCCATACACGATGCGCTGGTCTTTGCCCCAGTTAATAAAATCCTGCACGATTAAGAAATAACCGTTGTAGCCCATTTTGTCTACCACGGATAGCTCATAATCGATACGCGGCAAAATTTTATGCAAATCATCGCGGTCTTTATCGACTTTTTCCAAAATCTTGCGACACTCCGCCACGGACAAATCCGCCGTATCTTTTAAATCTTTTCCGTCATAGCGATAAACTAGGCCCTGGAACACGAGTTTGTCTAGATAAGTTTTTTCGTCTTCCCCATCTGGCACTGGAAATTTTGGAATCAAAATCCGCCCAAGTTGCAAATCCACATTACATCTATCGGCAATCGCCTTGGTATTTTTCACCGCCTCTGGGCAAGTGTCCTGCCAGTGGTCAATAATTTCTTCTGCCGGGATTACATGGAGATCAAAATCTTTCAAAGTCATACGGTTTGGGTCGGACAAATTCGCCGCCGTACCAATACAAAGCAAAACTTCGTGCGCATCTTGGTCTTCTTTTTTGAGATAGTGCGCGTCACAAGTTACCACAATTGGGAGCCCCAATTCTTTATAGTGAGCCATATGCCAATCGTTTACCTTTTTCTGCTCGGCCGAATGTGTTGAAGATTTTGGATGTCCATGGTCCTGCATCTCCAGATAAAATCTATCTTTAAAGACATTGCGATACCAATCAATTAAATCTAAAGCTCGCTTGTCGTCACCCGCTCGAATTGCCTCCGAGATTTCCGAACCCATACAACCAGAAAGACAAATAATCCCCTCGTTGTATTTTTCGAGCTCGTCGTGGTCTGTACGCGGCTTATAATACTTGCCGTGTACTTCGGCGTTGCTCATGATTCTACAAAGGTTCTCAAAACCTTTGTTGTTCATGGCAATCAGTGTAATATGAAACCTTTGCTTGTCGTGCGCCGGGTCTTTGTCCGTCATTTTGCGCGCAGCCACATAAGCCTCTAATCCTAGTAGAGGCTTAATACCGGCAGCGTTACATTCTTTATAAAGTTCCACCAAAGCACTCATAGTGCCGTGGTCTGTAACCGCCACGGCTTCCATACCGTCATTTTTGATGAACTCCACCAGCTCCGGTACCTTCGTCAGTCCATCAAGCAGTGAATAATGCGTGTGGTTGTGAAGGTGAACGAAATCGCTAGGCTTCAGTTCCATTATTTAGAATCTTTTGCCTTTTTCTCTGCTTCTTTTTTCTCAGTTTTCTTATCTTCGCAGTTGCACCCTTCGTCATGCTCACAAGATTTTTTCTTGCTACCGATAAACTTTGCTGCTACTGCAGCTGCTGCTGCACCAAGTGCTGCACCCAAGAAAAACTTACCTGCCCCGCCTTTTTTGTTATTTTCCGCCATTTTTTTCCTCCTTTACTTTTTCTTCTTTTACTTTTTCCTTTAATTTTGGATTAATGTACTTGTCCACAAACATCTGAATTGTCCCGCCAAATGCTGTCATACCCTTGATATTATTTACGATGCCATTGGTATTTTTGGCGATATCTTGACCCTCCACTACGACTTTATTTACTTCTTTGGTCAGCCCGATTAGTTTAACTATCAAAATGATGCCGACAATTAGGAAGATAAAAAGCGTAATGCTAAGAATTGCCACCAGTATCCACTCTGCTGTATTCATTATTTATTCTCCTTTAATTTATTATAACACTCTTCAATATCTTTTGCGTAGTCTGAATATTTCATTGCGTATTCCAAATGCGCTAGAAAATAATTTTTTGGGTCACCAGTGGTTACCCATTTACCAGTATTTTTGGCAACCAATACATCGCCATGTTCTGCGAGCTTGGTGATGGCATCAGTAGTCCAAAGCTCACCGTCCAAGCCAGTATTAGATGGGACCAAATAATTAAACACCTCTGGTGTCAAAAGATATCTACCAAAAGCAGCTAAATTGCTCGGCGACAAATCCGGTGTTTTTGGTTTTTCTACGATGTGGCTTAGCATATCATTTTCTTTCATCGCGATCATGCCATATTTGTTCCAAACGTCTTCCGGTATTTCTTGTCCAGCAATTACGGCTTTTACGCCCGGGTGCGCTTCGTAATTATCAATCAAATTTTTTACGCTACTTGGCCCGAAAATCAAATCATCACTGTATAATACTGCAAAAGCTTCCTCGTCTTTGACATATTCTTTTGCCGAAACAATCGGCGAACCGTTACCGTATGGGAGCGAAGCGTCCTGCTCTATCACAGTAATTTTTGGAAAATTCAAAACTTTTTCTACCGGCTCAAATCTTTCGGACTTGCCCTGCTTATCCAGCAGTTCCTTAACATTGTTCGCCGGATTATGAAAATAATCGTCGTAAATATCGCGCGCCATTGTGTTTGGTGTCGCTACGATAATAATTTCTTCGATTCCCGCTTCGGCACATTCTTCCACGCAGAGTTGCATCACCGGTTTTGCGCCAATCGGAATCATGGCTTTTGGAATAGTTTTTGTAATGGGTAGATACCTACTAGCAAACCCCGCATCTGTAATGATAGCTTTTTTAACAGCTGACATAAATAAGCCTCCTTGAAACCTAATTATATCATATAAAATTTAATTATTTGCGTTTCTTGGTTGTCTTTTTGTGGGCTTGTTTTCTGGCGACTTTATCTTCGATATTTTGTGCTCTATTGTGTACGCCATAAATCAAACTAGTTACGCCTACGAGGAGTAGATATGCGCCAAAGAAGCGAATAAAGGTGGTAACTTCAAAATTGCCAGCGTTCAAAATCACGACACCAAGGATACAGCCGATCGCACCGGCCAATATACGGATAAATCTGTCGGTCGGGTCCACCGTGGATAAGAACCCATGGAAAATATCAATCACGCCAGACACAATAGTATAAACCGAGAGGATAATCGTACAGATAGTAAGGTCGCCATTGCCCCAGAAAAGAAGTGCTAGTGCTGCAGCCACATCTACTACGGCATCAATTACGGAGTTAAACCAGCCATGTTTCTTGGTAGAAGCATAAAGCGCGCTGACAGAATCCACGATCCCCATCAAAAGCAAAAATATACTGATAATGGCAATGGTCTGCCCAATGTCTTTCATTAGCCCAAACAGCGCAATGAATCCAAACACCCCGGCGAGGCTGCCGCGAATCAAAAACACTAGCCAGTGTTTGTCTATAAATCTTCTATTGATATGTGCCATATTTACCCTTTTATTAAAATGCTTACGCCAATTTTACCACATATTGACAAAAAACGCAAAGTGTGCTATAATAAAGATATAGCCATTCGCCTCTATACGTGGCGGATTTTTTTACGGGCAGTTTCTACGATTTTTGTGAGTTGATATTTTACTGGGTTCAAAATCATGTCGTGTGCTGGAGTGTATTTTAACTCCTCACAACCGAACGAACGCTTAAACTCGGATACGCCATAAAAACGATGTGATTTTTCTTCTAGCCCTACAATTCCCCAAAGATTATAACGGATAATACCGCGGTTTCTGGCCTCCCGCATTGCCTCCATATGGAGTAGTGGCGCCGCAGAATATTTCGTGCCAAGGTCAGACGATACGCCGTAATGATAACTCGCCTCTGGTCCGTAAAAAATCATAAAATTCATCGCCAGAATCTCGCCGTCTTTTTTGGCGGTATACATCAAAACCTCATTATTTTTAGAAAACGCCTCGAATTGTTTAGTGAGAAAACTTTCCGAAAATGCTACAAACCCTTGGCGTTTGGCGTGTTTCACCTCTAGTTCATAAAAAGTTTTTACTATAGCCGGATCTTGAGAAGTCTCCACTGTAATTTCGGCTTTTTCGGCTTTGCGTAGTTTACGACGAAATCCTTGCGAGGCATTTGCCAAAATTTCTTCCTCTGGCTTAGTGAGGTCTAATATCCCGGCATATTCCACAGACAAATACATCGGCGCTTTCTTCAAGCCCATCTCGCGCATTAACCTTAAAGAATTATCAGACAAAGGTAGCTGCGGCCTTACACGCACAAAAGCGCACCCCATTTTTTTGCCAATCGTACGGATGTCGTCAAAAACAGCCGTCACTAATTTTTTGTCACCAAAATCCATAATCGGCCCACCAGCAATCGCCATATAGGTGCCGCGCTTGGCGGTTTCTACTACGCTAGCATAGGCGGCCACGATTTTTTCGCCATCCATCACGATGCGTCGGACGATTTTTTTGCCCCGACTTTTGTGAAATTCATAAAAATCCCATGACTGCAAAAAATTTGCTTCCTTATGTGACGTAATAAATCCGTCCCAATCTTCTCTGTTCTCACAATCTACTATGTTCATAAATGCCTCTTTTTCTTGCGTGCTTTTTCGACAATTAAATTTTTGAGATATTTTCCGCGCGAAATCACCAAATCGTGCGCTGGCACAAATTCTACGATGTCGTCCGAGAACCCTGTCTTAAAGGTGGTTACTCCGGCGTAGCGGTGATGTGGTTGCCCGGCCGGTGCGATTCCCCAGAGGTTAAATCGCTCGTATCCGGCTTTTTTGGCATCACGAATCGCCTGCCAAAGCAAAGCGTACGCCCCCGGCAATTTGCGGTTTAAGAGCGTAGAAGCCGCTTCGTAATAATCCGCTTCCTTACCACTACCAATCACTAGACCGTAGGCAATTTTTTCGCCCTCAGCCGTTTCAGCCACGTAAATTTTGGCGTTATTGCCAAATGCTTCGCGCTCGGCCTCCAGAGTTTTGGCGCTTGGCGGGATAAAATTTTGCCGACGCGCCGTTTTTACTTGTTCGGCATGGAATTCGTCAAAAATCTCTTTAGAATTATCCGAAATCACTTTGATGCCAAGTTTGTCTGCACGACGCACTTCATAGCGCGTTTGTCGGCGCATCTCGGCCAAAATTTCTTCCTCGGATTTCTTAAGATCAATAATTACAGTATGTTCTGCTGCTAAATGCATCGGTGATTTTTTTAAGCCCAAATCATCCAAAAGCTTTAAATTTTCTTTTGTTGCTAGAAGCTGTGGGCGAATCCTCACAAACCCGCACTTTTTAGCCTTGGCGATTTCGGCGATCCTTGCTACTACTTCGCGCGCGAGCTTTTTGTTTTTCCAATCAATCAGCGGCCCGCATGGTATCTCCATATAGCGCCCGCGTTTGGCGTCGCGTACGATCATCAGAGCGCGTCCTAAATTGCCGAAATCCTCTGTTATTACAGTATTACCAAGAATTTCATGCATTTCGCCGTATTCTGGTGATTGCAATAAATTTGCTTCCGGAAATTTTTCGGTTACATCTCGCCAATCCATTATACTTCCTCCGCGTATTTTTCAATAATTTTTATCGCCGGGGCTAGCTCTTCCTTGCTGTAATATTTTGGCACATTGATAATCTTGCTTGCCACTTCTACTGCCACTGGACATTTTTCTTCTGGAAAATGCACTTTTTCATAATAACGTTCTGGTGAAACCGGTTTTTCATACCAAAAACCGCTGAAATAATATCCAGATTTTTTCAATTCTTCTAGACATACACCCCTATCTTTTACTAGATAAAAATCGCGAATCTTGCCTTCGCCGTTTTTCTCAAAAAGTTCCATTTGGCGAAGCGCACGCTTGGCTTCAAATTTAGAAATTTTGCGATTCGTCTCAAGCTTATTATCGGCAGATTTTTGCACCCAGTGGGTAGCAAGCAAAAACTTCATAAAAGCACCATTTGCGTGAATGCGTGTCAGTCCGCGATACATCGCACCGAACATTGGATAAAATCTTTCACGCAAAGCGTCGGAACGACGCGGTTTTAATCTTGGCGCCGCGATTTTTGGCATCTTATCGCGAAAAACCACTGCGCCACCAGAAACAGTATCAATTGATTTGTCTTTGCCGAATGATAGAATTGTCGCCGCACCCACCGTGCCGGCTTCGCGACCGTCTGTGTATTTTCTCCCAGCACAATGTGCCAAATCTTCAATAATCACTACATTGTTCTCTTCTGCCCACTCTTTAATCGCCTCAATATCTACCATATTGCCAAGTGTGTTTTGAATGATTATTCCGTCAGCAGCCAGCGTTGCCTTAATTGTATTTAAATCAAAGTTCAACGTGTCTTTATTGATATCGGCAAACACCGGCTCCATCCCCGCGGCCTTTACTGCCTCATATACAGCATAGCAAGTAAATCCATTAATAATCACACGTGAGCCTTTCGGCAAATTCACACGGAGTGCTAGCGTCAAAGCCGAACGGCCATTTTTGGTAAGCATCGCTTTGCCTTCGTATTTTTTCTCTAGTAAATCTACCAAATCTTCGCAGTCGCTTTTTGTGCCAATGGCAAAAATATGTGCCCACCTTTCTTTTCTACTATAATTCGCCGCCGCTCCTAAAAAGTATAATTTTTTCACTTTTTCATCCTCGTGATTAAGATAGTAATTGCGCGTGCTAGCTCGTCTGGATTGGAAATATACGGCGCATGCGTCCAGTTTGCATAAAATTTCAGCTCGGCATTCGGTAAACTTTCGTACATTTTGGTCGCCTGTCTTGGCGGCGTAGTGGTGTCTTTTTTGCCCCACAAAATAAATGTCTTGGTGGTAACTTTGCTAAAATCTAAATCCCTGTCACTTTCTAGCATATTAGCGAGAGTCTCTTTCATATTTTCTGGTGCTTTGGAATAATCGGTGGAGCCGGTAATTCTGTGAAAAGCTTTATCTAGTAGCGGGATTTTTTTGAGCGGCTTGCCGATTTTAGCTAATTTTTCTACCACTTTCTTCTTGGTGGTCGGCTCATATATACCGGCGCTATCGAGCAGAATCAAATATTTAAGTTTTTCTGGTTTTCTGGCGCAGAGATTTAGCAAAATCCGCCCGCCGTTAGAATGCCCCAAAGCCACTGCTCCATCTGGAATATTTTGGTTGGCCCAACGCATGTAATCTGCAATCGTAAGGACTTTTTTGCTCTCTTCGGTAAGCCCCGGCACGTGCAACATTTTTACACTAATACCATTGTCGCGCAAAATTTCCAAAGTTTTCTTCCATGGTTCCACAGTGTAAGTCCACCCGTGAATAATGTAGAGGTCCTCCGCCATTAGTCTAGCCCCCAACTTTTACGACGCGCCACCGCAGCTTTTTCGCGGCGACAAAGTTTTTTTGCGTCTTTTGGATTTTCTAGCAATTTTTCGATAATCCATTCCAAATATTGACTACCCTTAAATACAATTGTCTCTTTGCCAGTGGTGCGTCTTTCTAGATATTCTAAAGCCCTCCTCGGGTCCGTGGTAGCCACTGCCGAAATCCCCAGCTCTTTTAGTTTTGGCGCAGTGTATTTTTTGGTGCGACGCCCCACCAGTATTACCTTCTCTGGCTTTACGTCGGCAATCAGCTCGGCCAATTTTTTGTGCTCTTGTTCTTCCAGAGAGCCTTGGTCCACGATATCGCCAATCACCAACCATTTGTGGTCTGCGTGCATACGTTTGGCCATATCTAGTGTCGATGTCATCGAAATAATATGCGCATTGTAACTACTATCTACAATATCAATACCTTTTTTGCCCTTAAAATACGAACTTCTGCCCGGCGCCATTTTTACATTAGAAAAATCCGGATTAAATGGCAATTTGAGATATTTCATCAAATCTTGTAAAACCAACAGATGAAAAGTAAGGTCTTTTGGCTCTGGATGGTTAAAATGAAAAGTCGTATCGCCATAGGTAAAATCGGTAGAATCGGCATAAACTACGTATTTTTTGATTTTGGTCTTATCGATTGGCACGACTTTGGCTTTGATTCCCTGTGTGGCCGCCACCATCAATTTAGAATTAGCATCAATATATACGCGCTTGCTGGTGTTTTGTGGCAAATTGGCAAATTCGGCCGTGATGGCCTCGCCAAGGGTATCAAAACGCCCTTCTTCTACTTCTTTTTCAAATTGCACTGCGTGTGACAAACCAATTGACACCCAGATTGTTACCTCTGGCTTTAGCCACTCGGCCAAAAACTCCGCCTCGTGCGGACGCTCACCATCAATCTCTACCACATAGAATTTTTCTTTGTGGCGATGGAACCAAGATTTAAATGGTGCCGCAGTAAATAGATGAATCCAGCGTAGTTTAGAGCCGCGGATGCCTTTTAGTCCCAAAATATCAAAAGATACGCCAAAAGCGGAATTTGCGTCGTGCGAATAATGCGCTTTTTTACCCATCTCATGTTCTACTAGATTTAACATGGTGGTCTTGCCGGCCGAACCAGTAATTGCAATCACTCTAGGTTGCCACCTCTTCAAGGCACGATTTGCAAAGTGACGAAAATACTTCGCCGCAACGAAATAAAAGCGCTTTTTAAACTTAGAAAAGCTCATAAGAACATTATATCAAAAAATCCCCCAAATGGGGGATTTTTGTGTTTACATCTTGATTTCGGCGTCTACGCCAGCTGGCAAAGAGAGATTTTGCAGGCTCTCGATGGTCTTTGGGTTAGCGTTAGAAATATCGATCAGACGTTTGTGGACTTTCATCTCAAAAGCTTCACCGCCAGTTTTGTAAACGTGTGGAGATTTTACCACGGTAAAGGTGCTACGTTTGGTAGGTAGAGGGATTGGACCACTTACACTTGCACCGGTACGAATAGCGGTATCTACAATTTGACGTGCACTTTGATCAATTACGCGATGATCGTACGCTTTTAGACGGATGCGGATTTTGAGGCCCTCATCTTTTTTGGCTTCTGCCATTTTTTATTCCCTTCTTGCTTGATAACCTCGAAAGGATGGAGTTTTTCAAGCTTGATATTAATTACTATATCTTTCCATTATAGCACACTTTCACCAAAAAATCAAGGTCGCCCTTACCTCAGTAAGGCTTTGGTCCTACCTCTGTCATTTTTGTTTTTCGGCAAATTTGCGTACTTCGTGATAAAAATAAGCGTTCGCTATCATAAAAATAGTGATAAAGGCAAAGAAAACTGCCAAGATTGGATAAAACAACTCTAGCGATGGATCATAGAAATACACCGCCACGAGCCCCATCAAAGCAAGAAAGACCACGAATGGCACGAAATATGCAATAAAAAACACCGTGCGCCCGTACAAAGTGCAAGCGAAGTCGCGAAACAGCGCCCGCATTTCCTTTACGCCCAAATTATAAATGCTTTTAGACATGTTACTCCTTATGCTTATAAAATCATTATAACACAAAATCGCTATTATGAATTTAGTAATAGAACGGAATGGGAACTATATGCCAGGTGGCGGACAGACCCTGAGTACCCCGCCCGGTTCATATATAATGGTGAATTGAATAAGCCCAGCCCCTTAAATCTCTATCACCTTATTTTTAGATTTTGCGCCTCTTTTAATAATAATACTAGTTTTTGGCATATCAAAATAATCCGCCAGCATCCGAGTAAGAGCCGTATTGGCCTCGCCATCATGTGGTTTTGCGCGAAGATATACCGTAAGCTCACCCGGCGCGCCCTCTACAATCTTTTCTTGGCTAGTACCAGGTTTTACGGTCACTAAATATTCTGTCATAAAAGATTAATCTTCTTTAGACTTCATGGTTGGGAATGGCACCGCTTCTCTACCTGGCACGCCTTCAAGCAGCCAGAAGTTGCGTTCACTATTTCCCCAACCGCAAGCCGGCGGCATACCGTATTCTAGCATTTCTACAAAATCCATATCCAGCATTTGAGCTTCTTCGTCACCCGCATCACGCGCAGCCTGTTGCTCTTCAAAGCGCCCCAATTGGTCTAATGGGTCGTTTAACTCCGAAAAACCATTGCCCATCTCGGTGCCAGCAATAATTGGGTGAAATCTCTCTGTGACAAGTGGGTTTTCTGGCGACTTTTTTGCCAGTGGCGAAAGGCTAAGCGGCTCTTCGATTAGCCAATATGGCCCCGCCGAAGTTTTGCGAATTAGTTTCCAAACGTGGTCGATCAGATGCGGCGTGCTCATATCAAAATTAGCCTCCACGCCATTTTCTTTCAAAATTTTAATTAGTTGCTCGCGGTCCGGATTAAACACATCCACGCCAAATTTTTCACGAAGCAAATCAGAATATTTAATGCGTGGCCACTCTTGGTCCAAATTAATTTCAAATCCACCAACATTAAATTGCAAAGTTCCCCAGGTCTCTTTGCAAACATATTTAATCATTTCTTCATAAAACTTCATGCCATCTTCGTAATTTTCGTACGCGGCATAGGCCTCAAATGCAATATGCTCTGGTAAATGTTCATCATCCACACCCTCATTACGGAAACGTGGCCCGATGTCGTAAACCTTTTCAAAACCACCGCCAAGAAGACGCTTCAAAGGTAGCTCATGCGAAATCCGTAGATAAAAATCTTCGTCTAGTGCATTCATGTGGGTGGTAAACGGCGTAGCGTCGGCACCACCAGTGGTATGCTCAAGGACCGGGATATTTATTTCAGTATATCCATGCGCGTTCATAAAATCGCGCGTAGCCTGCCAAAACTTAGAGCGGCGCACCAATCTTTCACGTACTTCTGGATTTACGTTCATATCGACATAGCGACGACGGTAGCGCTCTTCCTTGTTGGTGAATTTCTCTGGCAGTGGGCGGAGAGATTTGGTCAAAATCCGCACAAAATCCGAAAATACCGAAATCTCACCAGTTTGGGATTTTCCCACTTTGCCAGTAGCCTCAATAAAATCACCGGTGTCCAAAAGCCTTACGTCTTTTGCACCAAGTAAACCCGCCGGAGTTTCTTCGCTCGAAGCCTTCATGAAAATCTGCACTTCGCCAAAGTAGTCGCGCACTTTAAGAAAGACTAATTTTCCGAAAGACCGGATTGCCACAATGCGTCCAGCAATCGTCACTTCTTGCCCGTCTTTTTCATCAAAATGATTAATAATGTCAGAAATTTTGGTATTGCGATGACTCTTGGACGGATACGGCTCTACCCCGCGTTCGCGCAATTCCTCTAATTTTTTTAATCTTTCGTTTCTATAGTCTTCAAGTAACATAGTATTATTATAACATAAAATAACAAAAA
>JAZNWC010000024.1:0-24122 GCA_045593145.1 Candidatus Nanosyncoccus sp. | reverse complement strand
ATGATACCCCCCCCCCCCCCCGTGGTTTGTCAAGAAGAGACTCGTAGAGCGTAAAAATGTGATTTTACGCTCTACGAGTTTTTATAGAGGTTTTATTAACTGCTTCAAAATGTCATTGGCGAGGGAATTATTGTGAGTTTCTCTGTGGATAAGATAATGCAAGTCTGTAAGCTGATTGGCAGTAATAAAACCATCGAGGTAGCCACGCTCTGCCATTAATAGTATCTGCTGAGCTGATTCCGAGAATGGCTCTCTGCCACTGATGGCGTCGATAACTACGCAAGTATCTATTAGAACCCGCATTTTTTGCCAAGCCTTTCGTCTCTGGCTTGCTTTAGGCTGATGCCGCTTTTGGGTAGGGCGCCAAAAAATGCTACCGATATTGCCAGTTTTGCGATATGTAGTGTCCGCCTTGGATGATGCCGAGGTGAGTTTGACTGAGATTTTACCATTTTCTGCAATCTCGACATCCTCGCTCTTTGCGAGCATTAAAAATATTTGGAATTTTAAGCTAAAGTTCAGCAAAAGAATATATAATTATGACATAAGCAACTAAAAATGGAGAATTTATGGAAAACGAAATGAAAAATGAAAAAAAGGATGCAACAAAAGAAAAAATAATTCTTTTTGTGATTGGGGTCTTGGTGGGGGCCGTGATATCGACCGGTTCGTTTTTTGCCTACATAAAATTGGCGGGGGTGGGGAGTTCTAGTTCTAATGGCGGACAGCCATCCGAGATGCAAGGTGGTGGCACTCCACCAGAAATGCCGAGCGGGGAAGGTGGTGAGAGTGATACTCCACCGGAAAAACCAAGCAACGATAATTCTGAAAGCAACTGAAGGCCAGGTAGGAGGGCATAATGGAAGAAGACAAAAAGAATCTGACCTATGCTGGTATAATCGTGGCGCTAGTTGCGACGCTCGGGCTGCTGTGGTTTTTTATAATTGATGTAGTAAATGATGGCACAGCGGCTAATACTGGCGATGCGCCAGCAAATAGCGGGAGCTCGTCGGTATCGTATTATAGCACCAAAGAAATCAAAACGGATGAAGAGATAGATGGGGAAGAATATTCGTCTACTACGGCTGACGAAAATGCGGTTTTGGTATCTGGCGAAATCACAGCGACACTCACCGATATTAATGTAAGCAAAACTGGCGATAGTGATGGCGGCGACAATACGAGTTTTTATGGCACGAACTCGGCAATTATTGCAAAAGGCGGGGCGAATTTGACGATAAAAAATACCACTATCACAACCGATGCGACTGGCGCGAATGGCGTGTTTTCGTATGGCGGTTCGGCAACGACAAACAATTCTTCGTCTGACGGCACGACGGTAAATATTTCTGATTCTACCATTACCACGAGTAAGGATAATTCTGGCGGAATTATGACGACCGGTGGTGGTGTGATGAATGCGGAAAATCTCACTATTGCCACTGCCGGGACTTCTAGCGCGGCGATTCGTTCGGATCGTGGTGGCGGGACGGTGACAGTGAATAGGGGTACTTACAAAACTACTGGCAAAGGTTCGCCGGCGGTGTATTCTACGGCAGATATCACGGTAAAAAATGCGACACTTGAGGCAACGGCTTCTGAAGGAATTGTGATTGAAGGCAAAAATAGCGTGGCGCTTGAAAATGTTATCCTTACGGATACGAATAATGAGCTAAATGGCCAATCTACGACTTACAAAAATATATTTTTGTATCAATCGATGAGTGGCGATGCGGCTGACGGCGAAGCAGTGTTTACGGCCAAAAACTCCACAATCACTACGAACAAGGGCGATAGTTTTTATGTAACCAATACCACGGCCACGATAAGTCTTGAAAACAATAAAATTATAAATAATGACTCGACTGGTAATTTTTTGAGAATCCAAAAAGATTCGTGGGGTAATTCTGGCAGTAATGGCGGGACGGTGACTTTGAATTTGACCAACCAAACGGCTGCCGGGAATATCGTTGTGGATTCTATCTCGACATTGACAATGAATTTGACAAATGGCTCTTCGTTTACTGGGGCGATCAATGGCGATAACGGTGGCGAAGTGAATTTAAACCTCGACAGTTCGAGCACTCTAAAGTTGACTGGCGATACTTATATAAAAACGCTCGTCAATGCAAATGTGAGCAATAGTAATATTGATTTTAATGGCTATAAACTGTATGTCGACGGAGTTGCATTAAATTAAAGCTCGAGTTCTTTGCGAATTTCTTCGAATTCTTCTGGAGTGAGCTCTACCTCGCGGCCATAAAACCAAGTTTCGTCGTATGGCTCTAGATGGATATGAGCGTGCGGGACGTCGGTACCGACTACTTTCCAGAGAGTGCGGACACCAAGAACTTTCTCCATGTTTTGAGAAAGTTTTTTGGCGGTTTGCATTAGGGCAATATAATCTTCTTCTGGGAGTTCGTAGAGTTTGTCGACTTCGTTTTTTGGAATTACGAGAGTGTGGCCTTTAGTTTCTGGGTGAATATCTAGAAACGCAAAGGTTTTGTCATCTTCGTAAATTTTGTAACAAGGGATTTCGCCATTAATAATTTTGGTAAAAATACTACTCATTTTTGCCTTTCAATTTTTTGATTAATAGATAGTAGATAGATGTGAAAAAAGCCGCAAAACAGAGGCCGCCAATAACGTCGGTGAGCCAATGCATGTTAGAAACAACGCGACCGACGCAAACAAGAACAAGCAATACCAGCATGGCGATACCAAGGGAAATACGAGCGGCTTTGGATTTGACATAATGAGGAAGGGCGATGGTGGCAATGAAGAAAATGGTGGCTACAACCATCACGTGGGTAGAAGGGAAAGATGACTCGCCGGTGCCGTTTGGGCGAGTGGCGATAACAAGAAATTTGTCAAATAAAATATAGACTGCTGCCATAATAGCGAGCGGAATCGGCATGAATAAAAGTTCTTTGTCTACTTTTTTGAGAGAGCGGTGTGAAATCCATTGATATAAGCCTAGGGTTACAAAAACCGCGAGCACTACAAAAGATGCGATTAAAATTACGTCGGTTGCTTTTTTCCATTCCATAAAATAATTGTAACATATTTGAAAACAAAAACACCCCCGAGCAAGCTCGGGGGTTTGAAAAATGGTACATGAAACTAGAACGGGAGAATGTGATATGCTGCAAACAAAGGAGCAAGCATCAGTGCAGTAGTGCCCATGATCTTCATAAAAATGTCGATCGATACCGCAACAACGTCCTTCATCCAGTCGCCCATAGTGTCGCCCTGGACCGCAGCATCATGTGCTTTATCATATCCTTCAGTACCTTGTTCGTAGCCTATAACCAAATTGGCTTCGAAACGTTTTTTAGCGTTATCCGCCAGACCACCCGCATTGCTAAAATAGATTGCAAGAGGAAGACCGGTGAGGAGGACGCCAACCTGTGTTCCACCAAGACATTCAGGACCAAAGGTGAAACCGATAAAAATTGTAGCTCCAAGTGTGATTAAAACCGGAATAACCATGTACTTAAGCCCATTGATTGTAGAAATGTGAATACAAGCATTAGAATCCGGGTCACGTTTTCTGTCTACTACATCTTTATCAAGTAACTGCTTTTTGCATTCGTCTGCCATTTTGTCGGCTGCCTTTAAGGTAAAGAGGGCAAGGAGACCACAGAACAAAGGCATCAAGCCAGCGCCAAGCTGAGCGCCAAACATAACGGCATCTTTGGAGATGTCGAGTGCGGCTCCGCCGTACGCCATTCGATAAGTGGTGATCTGCGACAATACAACAGCTGCCGCTGAGGAAATTGCAAAGCCTTTTCCTACTGCTGCAGTAGAGTTGCCGTGTGCATCGTTTTTATCTGTAATAACTCTGACCTCAGGGTCTAATTCACAACTTTCGGCAATTCCGCCGGCGTTGTCCGAAATCGGACCAAACGCGTCTGCTGCGATTGGTTGTGCCACGAATGACAACATACCAAGAGCCATTGCTGCACGACCATAAGGGCCCGCGATTATAGATGCCGCATATGAGCATATTGCAACAACTGCTATTTCAAAGAAGCATGAAATCCAGCCTGCCGCCTGTGACAATGAACAACACAGAGCAGGGCCATTTTTTGCCATCAATGAAACTTTGGTTGCCCATTTGCTGTTTAGATCGGTGTAATATTGAGCAATTAAGCCTACTACTACTCCAGCTCCGATACCTGCGAGCGAGCTCCAGAATAACGAGGACCAGCCGAGTCTAAAATCTGTTGGAACTAAATTGGTCCTTCCAAATAAGAAGTAGGAACCAAGTAAACTGGCAAGTAAAACACCAGCGACAGCAATCCACATTGATGCGTTAAGCTGTACGCCAGGGTTTTTACTCTTTTTGGCATGCGATGCATAAAATAAACCAATAATACTGCTAACAAGTCCGCCAAGCGCTAAGACAAATGGGTAGACTATTGCTACCGATAGAAGAGCTGTATTATTAGGGTCGCTACCATACATGCTGACTGCGGTGACAATAGTAGTTACAGGTGTTGCCGTAAAAGATTCACCCAGATCCGCCTGGTTACCATCAATATCGTTGACATTGTCGCCAACGAGATCAGCTAATACTGCAGGGTTTCTAGGATCATCCTCTTTAAAGTGCATAAATACTTTACCGATAAGGTCTGCACCTATATCTGCCGCCTTTGTAAAAAGGCCGCCTGCAACACGTGCAAACATCGCTACGAGCGACCATCCCAACGAATAAGCTGTTAGTCTGGCCACGATTGGAACGACTAATGCTTCCTCGGAAGGGAATAAACAATTCATTCCGTTAGCAAGCAAGCTAATGAGCATTGTTAATGCTAAGCCTAACAACGACGATGAATGAACGATGATTCCACAGATTTGGCTTCCTTTTACGGTAGTGTTTACCGTGCGGGCGCAAGCCGTGTTTTCGTCTAATCCTTCGTCGACACATTTTTTTGCAGTAGCTGCTGCACGAACATTTGTATAGGTGGCTACACTCATACCTACAAGAATAGATATAGTAGTGAATAATACTCCACCTAAGAATGTCAGTCCAGCCCAATGTTCAACTGCAAAGCAAATTACCAAAGCTAAGACCGCCGCCGCTATCAAAATACGACTAAACATTGCCTTAGTGAATACTTTTGAACCGCCACGAATTCTGGCGGCAAGGTTTGACATTGCCGCTGTGCCTTCCCCCATGCGTTTTACGCTATGATACTGAACCAGCATATACACGCCTGCGAGAGTGACTACAGCAATTGTTATTAAGCAGATATTACTTATTATTGCCATAAGTGTCTCCTTTCCAAATTGTTAATGTGCTATCGGCTGTGGGCGCAGCCTAATAAAAAGCGGGCATTTGCCCACTACCTTTTGGCACATATCTCCCGAACATGTACTGCCCGGATTGTACCACATAACAGGGAAAATGTCAAAAAAAATAAGGCCTGTGGCCTTCTTTTTTTGTTTTGGTATGCCCGTTGGCGAAGCCCGGGCATCCAGAGATAAGGCCTCTGGAGCCAATAAAACTAACATGGTATGCCCGACAGGATTTGAACCTACGACCTTTTGCTCCGCAAGCAAACGCTCTATCCAGCTGAGCTACGGGCACATATGTGGATGTATACACATCCACCTAGAAATTAAATGAGCATCACTTTTTATAGTGACGCTACTATTATAACATATTTTTGCTAATTTTGGTAAAAATTATTTCTTTTTCTTTTTAAAAATTTCGCTATGGCCGCGAAAACCGTATTTACCAGTAATTGGATCTTTGAATAAAAAGGTTTTTAGTGGGTCTAGGGTTAAGGTCATGTAGCAGCCGAAGAAGACAAAGAGGCAGACGCAGGAAATAAAGCGCCAGGCATGCGACATCGGAGTGGCGTTTAGGGCGGTGTAGAAAATCACTTGGCCGAGGAGGATTGCGGTATAAAAATTGGCGATGTCGAGAAAGAGAACTGGTTTTTTGGAAAATTTGCGGTAGGCATAAAAGACGCAGGGAATAAAGATGACCATAGAAAGTAGGCTTAGAAATTTGGCGGCAAAATAGTTTGGATTTTCGCCATAAAAGAAGCCGTCGTAAAGACCCCAAAGTAAGGAGGGAGTAAGAGCGATTTTGATATGCTCCCAGGTGCTCTCGTTGACGGCAGCAAAGAGACCGATGACGTGATTATGTTGAGTGATATCGTAAAGAAAATGGGCGAGGGTGCCGACGAGCGAAATCACGACAAAGCCAAGCCACAAGCTAAATATTTGATCCATGAGTTTATTATAGCACACCGATATGATATAATTACAGGTGGAAGCGTGGCCGAGTGGTTGAAGGCGCACGACTCGAAATCGTGTGGGCTCGCAAGAGTCTCGGAGGTTCGAATCCTCTCGCTTCCGCCAGGAAGTCTTTGAAAATGACCCCTTGTGGGTCATTTTATAATATACGAGGATGGGAGCATCTTTAAAGGGAGGTGATTTTATGTCGGTAATACTGGAGATTAAAGTTGATTTTTAGCTATGAGTGGCCCTCAGAAATAGAGGGTCGAAAGATTCCAGATTGGTGCCCGCATAGAAAATGACATAAGAAAACAATTTCTCCCACTACAAAAGCTTCGTATTTAACGAAGCTTTTTTGATAAATCTATTGTTGCAAGATGTTGAGTGCTAATCTTATTTTTTCTTCTTGCAGCGACGGATTGGATGATATAGAATAATACCAGAGTAACTACTGGCACATTTATTTTTAGGAGGTATATGCATGAATATCGAGATTATTGGTTCGACAAAACCCGGTTATGAGCTGACGGTTGAAGAAGCAAAACTCTTTTCGGGGCATTCAGCAGGAATCTGTTATATGAAAGATGACTTTAATAAGATTTTGGCTGAGCCGAAAGAAAAGACATTGGCAAGATTCAACGGAACGGCGGGCTCGGGACATCACAGCGTATCTGGACATACGAGCTACAACTTATTGATTTCTGGAATACCGAAGATTATTGCAATGATTTTAAACAATGAAAAAGATTACAATACTTCGGAGAAGTCGGCGCGGTACACAAAGATGGAGACTAGTGGCAAAGAAAAAGAACTGTATGAGAAATGGATCGATAAGTTTGACAAGCTGATTCATGAGAAATACCCGCAGCTGGATGAGACGACAACGAGAAAGCTTGCGCAGGAAAATGCGCGGTATTTTATCTCGGTTTTCACATCGTCTACAACTATGGAATATACGGTTGATTTTCGGCAGGGAAATTATCTGATTGGTTTCTTGGAATCGCCGAATTTAGCAAACAGAATGCCGGCGGATTTTTACCAGAAACTGAAGCCGTGGCTTGACGAGACTGCAAAGGCTTTGCGTTCGGTTTTGAACTGTGAGGAAATACGAGATAATAAAGGTCGGGAACTTTCCCTTTTTGCAACACGGAAACGCATAGAATATTATGGAGATGTTTATTCTACGAATTATTCCGGGACTTTTGCGCAGCTGGCGCAAGCACAGAGGCACCGTTCGCTGAATTACGAAATGACTATAGCGTCGCCACAGACAAATAGGACTTTCTTTGTACCGATGTTAATAAGGGCAAACGATGAGGTTCGGCTAGAATATCTAGATGATATGGAACTTGTAGCCAATAATTATCCGCAAGGTATGATGGTTATGATCAACGAGAGAGGATGCCTTGAGGACTTTCTTATGAAATGTAATGAGAGACTTTGTGGCGCGGCGCAATGGGAAATTTGCATGCAGACAAGAGAAACCCTTGAAAGATGCTGGGCAGATGTACATGATTTGAACGTGCGTGGCGCATTGATAAAATATTACGGAAAGACGAAGTGCCAATTCGGATATTATACATGTAATAGACCCTGCCCGCTTGGGCCGCACCAAGCTTTTAAAAGGGAAATATAACCACCTTTCAAACCACCCACAATTGTGGGTGGTTTTTACTGTCTAGAGGCCTTTTCTTATTAAAATTATTGCGAATTATGATATAATAAAGACGTTGCAAGGGGTTTTTGACCCCTAATTTGTACATTTATGTTTCTGCGTGAGTTTTGTCCAGAGATTAGAAAAGAGGTGATTTTAATGGATAAATTAGAAGATGAAAAAACATTGGTGGATATACTCCACAAGTCCTGTTCTATTAATCCTGAAGATCCTACATCGATTTCTTTAGAAGATGCAATGAAATTAGCAACATCAATTGAAAATATTTGTAGGGAAATAGATTCTTGGCGCAAAATGAGTCATAGTGCTTTGAGCTGGTTGGTATATGAAAACTTAAAAAACATTTTTGAAAAAAATTTAAATGGCGGCAAATAATAGCAGAAACAAATTAAACTCCGGGAGTCTCGGAGTTTATTTTTTTGGGTTTTAATACTAGAACAAGATTAAAGATGGCGCGGTAGAGGATGTAGGCCGCAATAGCAATGCTTAAGATTGGGTCGATGAGGCGAACGCCAGTAAGACGCATAATAATAGCGCCGATAAGCACGGCGAGCCAAGAGAAAGTATCTTCGAGCATATGGAGATTGACGGTCTTTTGATTGAAACTTTTGCCAGACCTGGTGGCAAGGGCAGCGACAAAATTAAAAATAACGCCGAGCACGGCAAAAATAATCATACCTTCGTAGCTGACCTCGGCCGGATCTGAGATGCGTTCAATCGCCTCAATAATTAGATGAACGGAGCCAAAAATTAGAAAGCCGGAGACAATGAGGCCGCCAATTAAGGAATACTTGGCTGGGTCTACCTTGGTTTTTTTCTTGGAGTGGCTGAGGCGTTCAAAAACATAGGCAATACCGGTGGAAACCGCATCGGCAAAACTATGTAGGGAATCGGAAGTAATGGCAGCGGAATTGGTAAGGATACCGCCAATCAATTCTACAATAGAAAAAATCAGATTAAGAATAAGGGCCACTAGGATATTATGATCCGAACGACCATCAAAATGAACATGCCCAAGATGATGTTCGTGATGATGCGCTTCTGCCATAATGCATATTTTATCATGGTTAACAACAGATTACAACTTGGCGAATGCGGTAGTGTTTTTATTTTTTAAATTTTGGTGCTAAAATAAAGATATGGAAAAGCGCGATAATTCTCAAGCCAAAAATAAAAACGGTGGTTTAAAAGCGAAATCCCAAAAAATCAAGGCAAAACTCCTTAAGTCTTATTATGGCAATCCAATGAAGGACATGAAACTAATTGCGATTACTGGCACTACAGGCAAAACTACGGTGGCGCATTATGTGCACGAAATTTTGCGTGCAGCGGACGAGCAGGTGGCGGTACTAGCGTCCGACCAGCCGTTTAAGTTGCAGATGCTACATAAATTCTTGAGCGATGCTTGGAAAGCGGGCGCGAATTATGTAATCGTGACGGTGCCGGCGGAGACTTTGCGCGATAATGTGTTTTATGGTCTACCAGTCCATATCGCAGCGATGACAAATTTTGTCACTGCCGGGTTAAATGATATGACGCCAGAAGAATATCTGGAAGATGAAAAAACTTTATTTGATATGAACCCAGAAATCGTGATTTTAAACCATGACGATGTAAATTTTGAGACATTTGAAGATTTTCGCGGCAAAAAGTCTACTATAGAATATGGCTTAACTGGCAAAGACGTAAAAATTTTAAATTCTAAACTTTATCCAAAGGGGACTGAAGCAAAAATATCCATCAAATCCGATATTATAGATGTGGCAACTTTCATTCCGGGCGAAGTAACAGTGTCTTATATGGCTTGTGCAGCTGCGATTGCCAATGCACTTGGAATCAAAACTGATAATATTATTGATGGTATTGCCGAATATAGCGCTTAGCTACTTTGATATCTTCAAAATCGTGAGGACCATCCGCTCTAAGGATGGTTTTTTCGTGGCCTTTACCAAGAATGAGGACGAGGTCGCCTGGTTTAGCGGACTCAATGGCAAGTTTGATGGCTTTCTCGCGATTTAATTCTAAGATAAGGTCTTTTCCGAGTTTTTTGCCGGCTTTTTCTGCACCTTTAATAAAGCCTTCGGCGATTTTTGCTGGATCTTCGTCGCGAGAATCGTCTTCGGTGATGATGACGAGGTCTGAATTTTTAGCCAAAATGGCACCACGGATAGGGCGAGTAGATGGGTCACGGCGACCAGCGCCGCCATGAACGGAGATGATGCGGCCTTTGTGGCTTTTGACGCTGTCAAAAACTTTTTCCAAGGCATCTGGAGCATGGGCATAATCCACAATCACGGTAAACGGCTGGCCTTCGTCGATAATATTCATGCGGCCTTCGACGGATTCCAAGGAATAGACGCCGTTATGGATTTGCTCTGGAGAGAGGCCAAGTTTTTGCCCGACTAGAGCCGCGGCGAGGGAATTATAAACGTTAAACTCGCCAGGAATTTTTGTCTCTATATTTATATCACCAAATGAATAATTTACACCGGACACGGATAGTTTTATATCTTTTGCCTTATTTTCGCCATATTTTATACCATAAGTGGTATATTTCTTAGTAAGAGTTTTGTATATCTTAGTGGCTGGGTCGTCTGCATTTAAGATAGAGAATTTAGCTTTTTTGAAGAGCTTGCCTTTGGCGTCGCGATATTTGACAAAAGTTTTGTGATAATCCAAATGATCGTGAGTGAGATTGGTAAAAACTGCTATTTCTATAGGGATGCCAAAAGTACGGTATTCGGCAAGGGCATGAGAAGTAACTTCCAAAACTAAATATTCTGCGCCCCGACGTTTGATTTCAGCAATACGCTTATTGAGAGTAAGCGCGTCTACAGTGGTCATGTGGCCAAGTTCTGGTTTTAGTTTGTCTACGCCCCAAGCGACAGTGGTGAGGAGGCCAGTTTTTCGCCCGGCTTTATTCAGCATATTCCAAATCATAAAACAGGTAGTGGTTTTGCCGTTGGTGCCAGTTACACCAATGACGTGGAGCTTTTTGGCGGGGTGGTGGTATTTGGTAGTAGCAACAACGGATTGCGCAAAGTGATATGGTAAAACCATCTCATTATAAAAAGGTAGCTTCTCTAATAATTTTTTCATACTTACCTATAGTGCTTTAGTGATTCGATAGGATTTTTGGAAGCAGCCTTGAGGGCTGGGTAGATACCAAAGATGATGCCGACCGCAACGGTGGTGGCCAAGGTGATGACAAGGATTTGCCAACTGATATATGGAGTAAACGGAGTAATAATGGAGACGAGGAAAGCGAAGATATATCCGAGTACGATCCCCATAAAGCCACCGAGGACACAGAGAATAAGAGCCTCGAACATGAATTGCATCAAAATATTGTAGGCAGAAGCGCCGACGGCTTTTCTGATACCGATTTCATGAGTACGTTCAGCCACGGATACCAACATTATATTCATAACACCAATACCACCAACTACGAGCGAGATACCGGCCACGAGCGCCAACATACCAGAAATAATATTAAGGAGAGCGCTGGCTGGATGGGTGATTTCGTCGCCATAGGCTACGGTAAAATTAGTGTCGCCAGATTTGGTGCTAGTAAGAGTTTCTTTGATTTTGCTGGAAACTTCTTCTAGGGAGTCGGTGTTGGCTACTTTGACATTGATTTGTTGAATCTGAGTGGTGCCGGTAAGTTCGTTTAGAACATTAATATCCATAATAAGAGCGTTATTGAAATCTACATTGTCAAAATTAATGGTTTCTTCAATTTCGTCCAATACGCCTATCACAATAAATCTCTTACCCATAAATTCTAAGGTGCGGCCAACGGGATTGGAAGTATTATAAAGAAGAAGTGACAACATGTGGCCAATTACCACAGAAGTTTCTTGGTTTTTATCATTCAGGAAGGCGCCGTTTTTGATGACCAATGGTTCTATAGTACTAAAATCTAGGGTAGTCCCGAGGATGGTAGCTGAATCGATTTTATTGTCGCCATCAGCAAGAGTATTAGAGGAAATTGCGATTGGGGCTACAGCAGAAACGTCTGGAATTTTAGCAATAGACTCTGCATCTTTGATTAAGAGATTACTCTTTTGGAAAGAATTAGACGAGGTGAGCTCTTCAATGACAGAAGTAACGGTATCTTTATTAGTGCTAGGACGAACTACAATGAGGTCTGCACCAATGCCAGATACTTCATTTGAAATCAATTTTGAAATACTACCAGTGAGAGAAAGAATCAAAATAATACTGGCAATACCGATAGCAATGCCAAGACAGGTAAGGAAAGAGCGGGTACGGTTTTCCTTAATAGAAGAACGCGCTAGTTTTAGATGGGTACGAAGAAGTAAGGCCATTAGTTTTTCCTCCTGCTCTTTTTGCCTTTTTTAACTTTTACACTGATAGGTTGAGGAAGATTTTGATCCGCTACGGTTTTGATATCGGTATCAATGTGGCCATCTAACATGTTGATGACACGAGTGGCATAAACAGTGAGGGCTGGATTGTGGGTCACCATAATGATAGTATTGCCTTCTTCGTGAATGGCTTTTAATTCTTCCATAACTACGTGAGATGAGCGAGAGTCGAGATTGCCGGTAGGTTCGTCGGCAAGGATAATTTCTGGGTCCGACACGATGGCACGAGCAATAGCCACGCGCTGTTGCTGCCCACCAGAAAGTTGGCCAGGGAAATAATATTCACGTTCTTGTAAATGAAAGCAGCGTAATGCCTCGGAGGCATTTTTGAGGCGTACGGTGCGTGGTTGGTTGACATAGACTAGAGGAAGAGCAACATTTTCTAAAACTGATAGATCCTCGATAAGATTAAAATTTTGGAAGACAAAGCCAATTTTTTTGGCACGAAGACGCGCTTGGCGACGGGCGGAAATTCCGGCAACATCTTCGCCGTTTAAGATATATTCGCCCTCGGTAGCGCGATCTAAAAGACCGATGATATTTAATAATGTGGTTTTGCCACAACCAGAAGGCCCCATAATCATGATGAATTCGCCACGCTTTACGGTGAGATCGAAATCTTTCAAAGCAAATGATTCGGTATCTCCGTAACCATAGCGTTTGGTAAGCCTTCTTAGCTCAATTACAATGTTGTTTTCGCTCATTTTTACCCTTTTATGATATAAAATGGCGGAAAGGACAGGATTTGAACCTGCGAACGAGTTGCCCCGTTACACGCTTTCCAAGCGTGCGCCTTAAACCACTCGGCCACCTTTCCGTCTTTTAATCATCTTATCACGTTTTGTGATTATTTTGAAGATAAAATTACTAAATTTTCGATATGTGGAGTACGCGGGAAAAAGTTAAAAGTTTTGATGTCTTCTACTTGATAATTTTCTAATAAAATTTTGACGTCGCGAGCTTGAGTGGCAGGATTACAAGAAAGATAAATAATTTTCTTTGGTTTAATCTCATTTAATCTATTTATTAGTTTTTCGTCGCAGCCGGCGCGAGGAGGATCGAGGATTACAGTTTGCTCCGGTTCGATATAGTCCAAAACATCTTCGGACTTAGCCAACACAGCAAGAATATTACCATTTCGGGTCGCGTCGTTTTCCCCTGTCGCCACAGGGGAAAACGCGCTAAGTCTCGCGCTGCCGCGCTCCGAAATCCCCTCAATGGTGATATTCTTGCTTAGCTCACTAAAGGCGAATTTGTCGACTTCGACTAGGGTTAATTGTTTGTCGCGGGCGACGGAGAGGCCGATGGTGCCGACACCGGCGTAGAGATCTAATACTTTGTCGGTATTAATATGTTTTTTGATTTCTTCTAAGGCCAATTCGTAAACTGGGAGATTAATTTGGAAAAAGCCATTTGAGGAATAAGAATACTCGTGACCAAGAATAGTGTCAGTGAGATTTTTGAAAACTGGGTGTGGTTTGCCGTTTTCGTAAAGGCCGCCAGAAACTTCGCCGGCCTGGTTACAACGGAGAAGAAGCGATTGATATTTGCGGGCCTCTTCGCCACGCGCGTTTAACCCATCGATTATGTGCATGGCTTCTGCAAAAATTTCGGGACGCTCAATGGATGATTTGGTAATGGGAATTTTACGATGAGAACCGCGAACGTGAAAAGATGGCAAAATTTGATTTTTTTCTTGATCCCAGTAGAGAGAATATTCCATTTTGTCGCGATAATAAAACTCTTTGCCATCTGTGATAATTTTTGGAGTTTTGATGTCTATTTGGTGTTCACGAAAAAGTTCTACGATTAATTCTTGTTTAGTTTTAAGTTCGTAATCATAGTTCATGATTTGCCATGGAGAAGTAGAGAGAAAACATTCGTCTAATGGCTCAATACGAAACGGGGAAGGATTGGAGATTTTGGTGGCAATAGCCCGTTCAAAATGAGATTTTTTCTTGGAGACTTCATATGCTAGAACTTCTTCTTCTGGAAGCGCGTTCCAAAAGAAAATTTTTTTGCCATTTTCGTCAGTACCGAGAGCTTCGCCGCCGGGAATAATTTTCTCTATTTTAATCATAGAGATATTATACCACATTTCTTTACAATACCCCTGAAGTGTTATATAATATATGTATGTCTGCGGGAGATATTTTGAGGGCGGGCGAAACAGCTGCGCTTTCTAATAACCAGGTAGTTGTCCACGTAACGGGCAAAGGTCTAAAATCTATGACTAAGCAAAAAAATGGTGGTTTTTTTGTGATGGCTTTCATAACTTTAATCGTCATAGTTTTTGCGGTGCTTTTTGGTTCAGGCAACTTAATTCCTTCCGCAATTTCCGAAAGATTAATTGAGCAAACCGACGTACAATATGCCGATGCCGTACAAAGTAAGATTTTAGTATTTCAGCAAGCTTTGAAAACTGGTGACGTACCAAAAAACACTGCAAAACGTTTGAGTGAGCTTGGTGTAGAGATAAAAAATGGCGACAATGGTTTTTATCTAGAATATAACAACAAAACCGTAGCGGCGGATGATTTTTATAATGCCGTAAATAGTGACGCCTCGCTGTATAATGCATTCAACCAGGCAACTTATGGCAGGGCGGCATATTATTACGATGGTGCAGCACAAAAAGTTTTTAAGAATTTGGGGATTTCGCGCAATAATTATACGGCGGAAACTGATTTTGATGAAACGATGACTAAAATACTAGGGAATGGAAGTAACATTAATGTAAATAGTGTAACTCTAGTAAAAAGAACGACTACTGAGGATGGAAAAACTAAAACTTATTACGAATATGTAGAAACAGGACAAAATGCAACCAGCAACGGGGAAGCAAATAATTTTGTAAACGCGGTGCGACAAAAGAATTTGGCAAAAAGTAGCGAAGTGGCTTCGCTTTATTCGGCGGAGGCTCTTAATATTGCTGATACGATTTCTAAAGAACAGCGTTCGGCAAAGTTTTTTGTAGCTTTTATGGAAAATATTAGCAAGATGAAGGCTGGTGAGGGGAGCGATTCTAAAATTACTGAAGTGATGAGTTATTTAAATCGAGAGACCGAGAATAGCGTAGTTGATATCGATACTGGCGAAATCGTAACCGTGAAAGGTTCACCACTAGAATCACCTAGTTTATATGCTGTGCTTTCTGGTGAAAAAATAGATACTAGTAAAGTGCGAAATTATGCGTCTGATAGAGTGTTAAAAGCTGTGGAAAATAAAATTGGCAGTAAAGCTGGTGCCGACATAATAGATAGCGCGGCTACTTCGGTAGGGACAAGAGTAAATGGCACAATCTCTCGTTATAGTGACGGCAGTAATGTGGCAGCTGGAGAAGAATTAGATGTCGTAACTCCAATAATTGATAGCTCATTAATTAATAATTCCTTTGAGACAATAAATGGCATAGCGGCGGGTGAATTACTGGTAGAAGGCGCAGTAAATGTAGGTAAAGAACTCGCCAAAGCAAGCGGGGCTACAGCTGGTAGTGCCGAGGCGGTAAATTCTTACGCAAGATTGACTTCGCAAGTGCTAGCTATGGATGCTGAGGTAGATAGAATGAATCGCAGCCCGTTTGATGTCACTTCTAAAAATACATTTCTTGGCTCTATCGTTTATAAACTTGCGATTAGTATAAGCGGTAGCCAGATTTTTTCCGGCGTACGTACTTTTTTAAAAGCCACTAGTCTTGCAATTGGTGATTTGTTGCCTGTAAGTTATGCCGATGATGGCTCTGATAATTATTTGGGGACCTTTGGTGATTGTACTACATTAAATAAAATCGGTGCGGTTGGTTCTGCAAACTGTGCAGAAATTGCAACTTTTGATACTACTACACTAGAAGGGATTTTTAGTGATGCTGGGTTTATTGATTTTATCAACCAAAATACCACACTTGGTACAGATGGTACTAGAACAATTAAGAAAAATTCCATATTGGATAATTTTGTAAAGTATAATAATGGCAGAGTTTCGCCACTAGGAACCATGGATAGTGGAATTCTTGGGTCTATAATTGGTGGTGCAAGCAATATTCAATTTATACAAAGTGCGGCGACTATAATTTCTAATTTGTTCTCGGCTTCGGATAGTGATAAAAGAGTTGCTACGGGTGAAGCTTTTGTAAATTCTGGTAGTAATAGCGACTGGCAAACATATAAATACGCCCAAAGATACGTATCGCTAGCGCGAGCTACGGAAGCATTGCGGCAATATTCTGGCGATGAAACGGCATACTCTAATCTTTTATATTTTGAGAATCCATCATCTCAACGCTCGTTAGAATTACTTGGTGATCTTTAAAGTTAGAAACTAGGCATTTACGACGAGCTTCATCTAGTTCGGAAAAAACATCGTCTAGTAAAACTATAGGTTTTTGGCCAAGTTTTTGAAAAATAATGTCTGCTTCGATGAATTTGAGAGCTAGAATAATAGAGCGAGTTTCGCCGCGTGAAGCCGATCCGTTGGCTTCACAAGAATTAAAGATAAAATCAAAATCATCACGATGGACGCCAAAACTAGTGTGCCCTAAGTATTTATCTTTATCGTAATTTTTTTCTAATTGATTGAGATATTGTTCTTCGGATAAGTTGGTGGCTTCAGTTTTGTAAAGCAAGGAAACTTTGTCGTTATTTTTTGCGATAGAATGGTAAACATTTTCGAGGCTTTGATTAATTTCCTCAGTTAAAATTTTGCGAGTTTTAAAAAGATTGGTGCCATATTTTGCGAGTAGTAGATTCCAAGAAAAGAGGTCGGCCTCTTTAACAAATCCGTTTTTTAATAATTCATTGCGTTGCTTTAAGGCCTTTTCGTATTTAGATAAATTAGTACTATATTCTTCACTAACTTGACTAAAAATACGGTCAAAATATTCACGATGACGCGATGGTGAGCCAGAAACAAGGTTGAGATCCGATGGTAAAAACAAGACGATTGGGTAGCGAGATTTTTTGGGTAAGCGACGAGATTTTTTATCTAGGGTAATAAACGTCTTGTTTTTGTTGTCAAAAATCGCAGTAACTTTTTCACCATTATTATATTCTAATTCAATACGATAAAATTCTGTGCCACGTTTAATAATCTCTGGGTCGGTAGAACGAAAACTCTTGCCGCGCGTAAGAATATAAATAGCTTCTAGAACTGATGTTTTTCCACAACCATTCTCACCAAGAATTAAAGTAGTATCTTGATTACATTCTAGGTGGTAGTTTTCGTGATTACGAAAATTAGTAAGATTAATAGATTTAATTATCATTGGTTTAGGGGCATAATAATATGTGTGTAATCTTTATATTTTTTATTAGTTAAAATAATAGGGCTGATTCGATTAGCAAATTGAACTACGATATCTTTTTCATCTAATACATTTAGAGCATCTAGGAGGAAACGTGAATTAAGATTGATTTTACCTTCTTCGGTAACTTCAGTGGTGATAATAGAATCGTTTTCGCCGAGTTCGCTAGCTACAGAGCGAATAGAGAAGATATTTGGTTTTTTAGATTCTAACACAATTGAGCCACTGGCACTACGGCGCGCAAAGAGTGCAGCGAGTTTAGTATCACGAGTGAGTTCCTCACGATTAATGTTTAGAACGATATTGTTGTCTTTTGGAATGAGTTTTTGATAATCCGGGAAACTACCGTCAATGATTTTTGAGATGATTTCGATTTCACCAAGACGAAAACGTACTAAATCTTCACTAAAGGTAAGCTCAACTTCATCCATATCTTCATCTATAGCACGGAGAACTTCTTGAAGAGAAACAGTTGGAACGATGACTTTTACTTCGCTCTTAACATTTTTGACAAGTTGCTTTTCTGCTAGGCGATAGCCATCGGTAGCTGCAATAGCAAGAATATTATCGTAGGTATTAAAATAGACACCAGTAAGAGCTGGACGAGTTAAATCGTTTGAACTGGCGATGATTACTTGATTAATGCCATTTTTAAATTCATCTACACCTATTGTAAATACAACGGATTTCTTTTCGTCTATTTCTGGGAGTTCTGGGAAGTCATCAGCCGATGAGCCGTTAATAGTGGAGGTGTATTTGCCAGCAGAAATCGTGACTTTATCATCTTTTGAGGAGAGGGTGATTTTTTCGCCACGAGGAAGAGTAGAAATAAATTCTGCTAAAAGTTTGGCTGGTATCGTGATGATGCCATCTTTAGAATTAGAAACTGGAAGATAATCGGTGACGGCCATATCTAGATTGGTGGTAACTAGAGATACTTTACCCTTATCAACTCGAACAAGGACATTATTTAAAACTGGTAGCGTAACCTTTCCAACAGCTATACGACTAACATTATTTAGAGCCTTGGCGAATTTTTCTTGTGTAACTTCTATTTCCATTTTTTATCCTTTCTATATTATATATTTAGTTATTGTAGTAGTGTGGGTGGAAAAGTGGAAAAGTTCGGTGGTGAACAGGGGAATAAAAGTTGTGGGAAAAGTTGTGAATTTATGTGGAGAAATGGAGTGGATTTTTGTGGAGTTCTAAAATATGATGAAAAATCCACACAGTTTTCCATGTAATATACACATTGATTTGCACGTAGTTTTGCACATGATTTCCACATTTTAGGCATAAATGTTCTCCCGTATCGATTCGATTTGGTCGCGCAGAGTAAAATTAAGTTTGAGATCTTTTTCGATTTTACCGATACCATGCATAACTGTAGTGTGGTCTTTTAGGCCGACTTCATTTGCGATTTTTGTAGTGCTCATGGCGAGTTCTTTGGATAATAAATACATAGCGACTTGGCGAGCGGTCTTGATATTTGAGACACGAGTTTTACTACACATTTCTTTGGTGGTGATGCCGAATTCGCGAGCGACCTTTTCCATAACTTGTTTACTAGAGGTAGAGTGAGATTTGTTGGTTCTATTGATATTGGTAGAGCCACTATTAATTAATTCTAGTGGTGTAACGTGACGAACATCAGCCATGAGGAGGATAGATGATAATTCGCCCTCGAGATCACGAATGTTGGTATTGACGTTTTCGGCGATGTATTCGATAGCTTCATCTTCTATTTCGGCGCCAAGCAACTCTGCTTTGGCGCGAAGAATTGCACATTTATCTTCGAATTTTGGTAACTGAATATCAAATGCACCACCCATAGTAAGACGAGAAGCAAGACGTTCGTCTACGGTTTTGATTTGGTTAGGTAGACGATCTGAAGTGACGATGATCTGTTTGTTGAGTTGATAGAGGTTATTGAAGATATTAAAGAATTCCTCTTGGGATTTTTCTTTATTCATAATGAATTGAAAGTCATCGATAATGAGACAATCTAATTTTTGGAATTTACTATTAAATTCTTTACCTTTGCCTTTTTGGATGGAAGAAATGAAGTCTGAATAAAAATCCGAAATTGGGGTATAGAGGATTTTGTAATTAGGGTCTTTTTTGATTAACTCATTACCAATGGCTTGGACGAGATGGGTTTTGCCGAGACCTGGGCCACCGTATAGGAAGAAAGGGTTATAACGCGTGCCAGGAGCGTCTATGATGCTTTTGGCGGCGGCGGCGGCAACATCATTATTACTACCAATAATAAAGCTATCTAGGGTATATTTACTATTAAGGCCATTACTAGTGGATTTGTCGAGAGATTGTCTAGCAATATTCTTGACCTTGGTTGGAGTAGTGGCGGTAACTTCGCGAGAGCGAACTCTTGGTTTGGATGAGGAAACTACTTCAAAATCAATTTCGGTCACTTTGACATTGTTTTTTTCTAATGCTTCGGTGATAAGGGGGAGGAATTTAGTGCGGAGTTGTTTGGTAACAAAAGCGTTTTTGGTGCCAATAATAATATTGCCATGTTCGGCGGAAATGAGAGAAGTATCCTTGAACCAGGTTAAGAAATTAGTAGCGGAAATTTTTTGCTCAACATCAGCAAGAACATTTTCCCAAACGTTATACACTTGACCTCCTTTTCTCCAGTATAGCAAAAAAGTGGAGAGTTTTCCACAGGTTTTTAGTAGAAAAATGGAATATGTTATAATATGTAAAGTTTTTATAGGGGAAATATTTTCCACAAAAAAGGATTTATCTCTAAAATATATGTGGAAAACTTCTTGAAAAATGTGGAAAAATGCGGTATACTATAACAAGATTTTGAAAATAATTAAATTTTAAGGAATAATATGCCAAAACGTACATATCAGCCACATAAGCGCCAACGCAAGGTAGAGCATGGTTTTATGAAACGTAATGCTACCGTGAATGGACGCAAAGTGTTAGCACGCCGTCGTCTAAAAGGCCGTGCTCGTTTAACAGCTTAATAACTATAATAACAGAAACTAGTTATAGGGAGTTTGGACTTATTCATTGCTATTTTTACAATGTAAGTCAAGAAAAAATGTCTTTAGTCGCTTCGCTAGAGACATTTTTTCATTGTTAAATTGTAAAAATAGCATTCATAAATCTGGTCTAAATCTCATTTATACTCCCTATAACTAGTTTCTGTTATAATATATATATGTTAAGTAAGAAGTATAGATTTCATTCACGAGGGGGAGTGCGATATGTTTATCAGAAAGGGAAGACGATTCGGAAGCCGAAGATGTCTCTTGTTTTTGTGAATAATGAGCGGGGGTTTACACGGGTGGCGGTGGTGGTATCTAAAAAAGTTGAAAAAACCGCAGTGGGGCGGAATAGGATTCGCCGTCGTGTGTATGAAGTGATAAGGAAGAATTTTGATTTAGTACCGAAGAAACGAGATTATATTTTTGTGATTTTTTCGAAAGATGTTTTAGCGATGCCAAATGGTGAGTTGGAAAAAGCTCTGGGGGAGTTGGTAGAAGAGAGCAAAGTGTGATATAATAGACAAAATGAGTGTGAAAAAGTATATAACTTGGGGACTTATTATTGCCTTTGTGGCTGGTTCTATTGCGGTAGGCAGCCCGTTTAATTTGATTGATATTATATTGGTAAGGCCAATTGTAAATATTCTTTTTGTGATATTCAATTTGGTGCATGATTTTGGTCTTGCGATTATTATCTTTACGATTCTAGTCAAACTTTTGATGTGGCCGCTCACCAAGAAGCAGCTAAACCAGACTAAACTAATGCGAAAGATTCAGCCAGAGTTGACGCAGATTCGTAAGAATTGTAACGGCAACAAGCAACTAGAGTCTTTGCAGACAATGGATCTTTATAAGCGGTATAACATCAAGCCGTTTGCTTCGATTTTGACATTACTAATACAACTTCCAATTTTTGTGGCGATTTTCTCGGCGATTCGGGTGATTGCTACGCCAATGCCGACGGATAATTTATCTAACAGGGCGTATAGTATTGTGGCATATGAGGGTTCTGAGATTAAAACTTTGGAAGAAAAACAACAAGCTTATCTAGCTGATTTGCAAGACAAAGAAAAACCGGCCGAAGAAAAAGTTGAATATGATTTTCATCCGGCGCTATTTGGTGTGATTAATCTTAGCGCTAAGGCAAGTGACGTAATAAACCCGGCAAGATTTTCTTGGAGTGCGGTGTTTATGTTGGTGATTTCGATTGCGGCGGCGTTTTCGCAATATTTTGCTACAAAGCAACAAATGCCGTCTGGTAAGTCTGAGAAAAGAAAGAAATTCCGCGATCTTTTGAAGGAAGCACAAGATGGTAGAGAACTGGATAATAGTGATATTTCGGCAATGACGACTGGGCAAATGAGTAAGATGATGCCAATTATGATGTTCCTCATCATGATAAATCTACACGGTGCGTTAGCGTTTTACTATTTCCTCAGTAATATAATTACGATTTTGCAACAAAAAATTATTTATAGCAGGGCGCGTGAAGAAATGGACGACGCCACGGATAAAGCTATGGTAAAAGAGCTTAAAAAGATTCAAGAAGCTAAGGTGGTAGAAAACAAAAAAACAGGAACAAAAATAACAAGAATCTCCGCAAAAGATATTAAAAAGAAAAGGAGATAAAATATGAATCAAGACGAATCAATCCGGTTCGCAGCAAAATACCTAGAGGACCTACTCAGTTTCTTTGGGATAAATGTAGCAGTGTATTCTACGATTGATGATGAGGTGATACAGCTTTCGGTGCCATCAACATCGCTAAATTCACTTCTGATAGGTCGTAATGCGGATAATTTGCGTGCTCTTCAACACATAGTATCAATGGCGCTTGTAGCAAAAAATGCGGAAGTAACACGCGTGAATGTGGATGTTGCCAACTATAAAAGGCAACGTGCTGATAGAATTGAAGAAAAGGCTGAGGGGTGGATTGCTAAAGTACGTGAGACGGGTGAGCCAATGACGATTAATTTGAATGCGGCAGATAGACGCGTGGTGCATAAGTTAGTACAAGACTATTCTGATGTCGAAACACATTCTGAGGGTGAAGGTCGCGAACGCAAACTTATTATTAGTAAAATATCTGAATAAAAAAAGTATTAAAATAGAAGAAAAAATGGAGAATAATTATTCTCCATTTTCTTCGGCTTCTGTTTCTTCTTCGATGGCTGGGCCAATGACGATAACAAAATCGTAATCACGTGAGACACCTTCTGGTAGGCTATCTACGCCCATAGCAGTGGTTTCGTAGAATTTTTCGAGCATTTGCTTAGTGCCAGGCTTATTGCCAATGGCATAGAGATTGTAATTATAAATAAAGCCTTTAGCGTCTGTATTGTCGATGGCGTTGACCGTGTAGCCTTCGGCTTCGAGCTTGGTTTTTTCGGCGCTAGCTAGACCATCTTCGTCTTTGGCATTAAGGATAAGAATAGTAGGATTTTCGTAAGTGCGAGGATCATTAGATAAGGCTGCTGCCACATAAGCTTGGATGGCGCCATAATTGCCAGCACCTGCAGAAGGAAGAACATAAGAAATGCCGTTGATGGTGCCAGTAGTGACTAGATAAACATTGTTGGCTGGGTCGAAGAGGAGAATTTGACGCATACTGTCGAAATTGAAGTCAAAAGTAAGATGGGCTAAAGTTTTTAATTCGTTTAGGCTGAAATTAGTACGAAGATTGTCGCCAAGAGCACTGGCGAGAGAAAGATAATCGGTAATAGACAGGTCTTTTTCTAGCACGCGGTTTTTGATGGCGATGATGATTTTTTGCTGACTGTCACCGCGAGTGAAGTCGCCGCCAGAAGTGCCGTGACGAGCACGAGAAAAGGCAAGAGCTTCTACGCCGTTTAGAACATAAGTTTCGCCAGCATTAAAGACGGCACCGCTGTTGTATGGATCATAGATGTCTTCTGTCATGGTGACGGTAATACCACCGAGTGTATCTACAATAGTAACGAGTGAGCCCCAGTTGACATGAACATAATATTGGAAGTCTATACCGAGAACGGAGCCAACTTCAGTCATAGCGGCGGTAGCTCCGGCTTCTTCGTCTTCTCCGTACATATTGCTGCACCAGTAAACTTCGTTGATTTTGCCAGTGGCAGTGCAGGTAGGAGAGGCTTTGAAGTCGCGAGGCAAAGAAACCATGGCGATGTCGCCAGTTTCTTGATTTAGGCTCATAGCAATGATAGAGTCGGTTAGTTGGGCGCCATCGTGAATGGAGCCGGCCTCAGAACCTTCCATATCATAGCCACCGGTACCGAGAATGAGAATATTAGTGCGGCCATTAGCGTCGGTTTTGAGTGGGTCATAAGTATCGTCTACCCAATGGATAAGATCAAAGACGTTGCCTTGTCCACCGGTAATTTTGGCAATAATATCGTTGCCCCAGAAAACGGCCCAACAGACTAAACCAATAAGAACCAAAACGATTACCAAAATAATACTCGTGATAATTTTACGAACAAGTCGGATCG
>JAZNWC010000023.1:0-13677 GCA_045593145.1 Candidatus Nanosyncoccus sp. | reverse complement strand
GCTTCAGCTCCGCTAACGTTAATCCGCGGAACAGCTACTACCGCTCCTACTCGTGGTCTATCCGCTGCCTAGGCTCATTTCAATATTAATAAAATATAGCCTCTGTAAAGAGGCTATATTTATAGATAAAGGCGGATTACTTGTCTACTACTTCGCCTTCTACTGGCTCATCCGATTCAGAAGATTTATCATCTTTTTTATCTTCAGACTTTTTATCCTCAGCTTGTGCTTGATACATCTTTGCGCCAATTGGCATAATCTTATCAGAAAGCTCTTTAGTCGCGGCTTCAAATTTTTCTCTATCTGCATCTGAATCATTCAAAACTTTTCTAGCCTCTTCTACCGCTTTTTTAATAGTCTCCTTATCCTCATCGCTAATTTTATCTTTATATTCATCTGGCATTTTCTCTGCCTGGTAAATTGTATTTTCTAGGTGGTTTTTAGCGTCGATAGAGTCACGCTTCTTCTTGTCTTCCTCGGCATGCATTTCAGCCTCTTTTTGAGCTTTTTCGATATCTTCTTTACTCATGTTACCAGAGTTTTGAATAGTAATAGATTGCTCTTTGCCAGTTCCCTTATCTTTTGCGGTTACATTCAAGATACCATTGGCATCCAAGTTGAAGGTCACTTCAATTTGTGGCACGCCACGTGGCGCTGGTGCGATACCATCAAGGATAAAGCGGCCAAGAGATTTGTTATCTGCAGCGAATTCACGCTCACCTTGAAGCACATGGATTTCTACCTGTGGCTGATTATCAGAAGCGGTAGAGAAGACCTCGGACTTAGATGTAGGAATAGTAGTATTACGATCGATAAGTGGGGTACGGACACCGCCCATGGTTTCGATACCAAGGGTAAGAGGGGTAACATCAAGAAGGAGAACGTCCTTGACGTCGCCTTGGAGCACGCCACCTTGGATAGCGGCACCTACAGCTACGACTTCGTCTGGGTTTACACCTTGCATTGGGTCTTTACCAAAAATAGATTTTACTTTTTCTACCACCGCTGGCATACGAGTCATACCACCCACCATTACGATTTCGTCGATATCTTTGGTAGTAAGTTTAGCATCCTTAAGAGCTTTTTCCACTGGGCCAGCCAAGCGGCCTAACAAATCCGCCACAAGTTCTTCTAGTTTTGCGCGAGTAAGGGTAGTCTCAAAATGCTTCGGGCCATCCGCATCGGCAGAAAGGAATGGCAAATTAATATCAGTAGAAGTAGAAGACGAAAGCTCTTTTTTGGCTTTTTCGGCTTCGTCTTTTACACGTTGCATTGCCGCCGCATCACCTTTAATATCAATACCAGATTCCTTTTTGAACTCATCCACCAAATAATTCACAATAATATTGTCAAAATCTTCACCGCCGAGGTGAGTATCACCATTGGTAGACATCACTTCAAATACGCCATCGCCAAGTTCCAAAATCGAAACGTCAAACGTACCACCACCAAGGTCAAAGACCACGATTTTTTCATCTTTTTTACTCTCAAGGCCATAAGCAAGAGCCGCCGCAGTTGGCTCATTGATAATACGCTTCACTTCGAGACCGGCGATTTTACCAGCATCTTTGGTAGCCTGGCGCTGAGAATCATCAAAATAGGCCGGCACCGTAATAATAGCTTCCGTTACAGGCTCGCCAAGAAACGCCTCGGCATCGGCTTTAATCTTAGAAAGCACCATTGCAGAGATTTCTTCTGGAGTATATTCTTTACCGTCCATCTCTACGGCTACGCCCTGACCCTTCTTTACGATTTTGTACGGGCTAATTTCTAGGTCGTGCTTTACTTCTTTATCTTCAAATTTACGGCCAATCAAGCGTTTAATGCCATAAATAGTATTTTTTGGATTAGTTACACGTTGGCGTTGCGCCACTTTACCAACTAATCTTTCACCTTTTTTGGTCACCGCCACCACCGATGGAGTAGTACGATCACCCTCCGCATTCGTAATCACTTCTGGCTTCCCAGCCACCATATAAGCAAACGCAGAGTTTGTAGTACCAAGGTCAATACCAATGATTTTTGACATTTTTTAGCTCCTTTTCTTTAATTATTCTAGCACTCTACTCGTGCGAGTGCCAACTTACCTCTATTGTAGCGCGCTAGCACTCATATGTCAAGACCGCTAAACACACTTTCTGCCTTTCTTCTTGCTTTTTCTAGAAAATCATGAGACAATAGTACAGTATTTTTTAAAAAATTGTACTTTTAAGGAGGGGATTAAAAATGACTACATTAGAGATGATGCTCTCAGAACAAACGCATTGGGAACTAAGTTGTCCCAACGAAAACTACACCATCACGATAGACGATATAACTATTCACAAATTTGGTGGCAGGAAAGTTGCAGATATGCAAGACTTAAGGCAAATCCTTGGCGTAGGGTCAAAAACCAATTTGATTTACACCTATATTCAGCTCACACCTAGCGCCGTAAAAAATCTCTTATCAGGGAAAGACGATTTTTTCAAATTGGAAAAGATTGCCATCACTGAAAAAGATACAATCAAATTGTATTTTAATCATATAGGTAAAATAAACTACTCTTGTATAGAGATTGATACCAAAAAGCGCCCTTGCTTCACTGCAACTCTAATGAATAAATCTGGTGATATTATAACAAAAGGCCACATCGCAGTAGATGTAGACTATTGTGTTCACACAGAAACCGTCTGGTAGTCACCACACCCCGGCTCCTACAGCCGGGGATTTTTCTTTTTATGGGTCTTGATAAAATCTTTTATTTCTTTATCAAATCTCTCAATCGAAAAACCATCTACGGTCTCAGAAATTTTTTCACGATTAAATTTCGTTTTTTCAAAGCGGAGAATTGCGGTTGCTAGAGATTTTACCGTTTGTTCATCAAAAAAAATGCCATTCTTATTATTTTTAATATAATCACGTGCGCCGCCCTCGTGGAAGGCAATTACCGGACATCCTGCCGCGAGCGCCTCTACCGGCGCAATCCCAAACGGCTCCAAGCTAGGGAACAAATAGCCCTTTGCCTCAGCCAAATATTTAGCCAATTCTTCTTTGTCCATTTTTGGCAAAAACTTAATTTTATCAAAACCCTTTGCTAGTTTCACTAACTTTTTATGTTCTGGTCCCTCGCCAATTACTAGAAGGCTTCGCTGTGTCATCATACAGGCTTTCACAGCAAGATCCAGCCTTTTCCAATTTACTTGCCTAGCCGTAGTGATATAATGATTCTCTATTTGACTTTTACTAATCTTTATTTTAAAATCACTAATTTCTACCGGGGGATGGATAATGGTTGATTCTCTACCGTAATATTTTTTGATCTGTTCCCTTGCATAATCGCTAATCGTGATGAAATAATCTGGATTTTGCGCCGACTTTAGATCTGCTCTTCGCAACGGGTTTACCAATAATTTGAAGAAAAATCTTACTAACGGATTTAGTATTCCAAAACCCGGATTTTTTACATATTCATCGTACATCTGCCAATAATATTGCGTTGGTACATGACAATAAGAGATGTGAAGCCCATTCGGCGCCTTCACGGCTTTGGCTTCCGCCCCAGTCACTGATATTACTAAATCATATTCGGACAAATCTAAACGACTAAAATAACGCCGGCGCAAAGGCCCAAGAAATCTCCTCATGCTAACAGGGAATCTTTGCAACCAGCCAGTACGCACATCCGCATCAATAAACCAATCAATTCCCTTTTCGTCGTATTGCGAAGTATAAATTGGCGCATCCGGATAAAGATGGTGGAGTTCCAAAAGCACCTTTTCCCCGCCCCCAAAATTCGTCAGCCAATCACAAACTAACGCAACTTTCACTTGGCGCCCTCGCCTTTTATTACTACCGCGATAGTCTTGAAGAAAATCTGCACATCTAGCATCAAAGACCAATTCTTTACATAGTAGATATCCAACACTCGGCGCTCTTCAAAAGAAATATCCCGTCTACCTAACACTTGCGCAAAACCAGTTAAACCAGATTTTACCGACAAAATAATTGAACGGCGGTCTCCGTAACCACGTAATTCTTTCGGCGGCAAAGACCTCGGCCCAATCAAAGAAATATCACCCTTCAAAATATTAAATAGTTGTGGCAATTCGTCTAGCGAAGTTTTACGCAAAAACTTACCAATTTTAGTAATTCTCGGGTCATTTTCAAGATAAAGACGGCCATTACGATAATATTGTTCAGTTAGTTCTGGTTTTCCCATTTTTAAGAAAGCCTCTTCTGGCGACATGCCACTATACTCTGCTTTGAGTGAACGGAATTTATAACATTTAAAAACACGATTGTACTGAGTAAGACGTTCCCCACCATAAATTGGCGAATGTTTAAAATCAGTCAGCTTCAATATCAACCAAATAATTGCCATTGGAATAGCCAAAATTATAATTGCCACTAAACTAAATATTAGATCAAATGCTCTCTTCACTACGGCATAACCACCCGCAAGCGGAGTAACTTTTACCAGCATTGCCGGAACATTGCCTACTAGTTCTAAATCACCAAGGCTGGAAGAAAGTGCAGACTCACTCGGCACAAAATAATATTGCATGTGGCGCATGAGTGCCTGCTTATAAATATATTCTGTAGAGGCTTCGTCAGTTTGGAAAATCACATCTGCTTTAGTCTTTTTTAAAGCATCTTTAATGGAAGAAAATTGATACTTTTGTAAATCTTTTGGGATAAACTTCTTACCAGCCACAATCCCCACTAATTTATAACCAGATTCTGGCGTAAGTGTAATATAATCTGATAAATATTCCGTGTTGGCATGGTTCCCTACAATAATTACGTGTTTAGTGCCATAATCTTTGCGAAAAATTTGTCGCACTGCAAATCTTAAAATCGTACGTTCCACCAACAAAAACATAAATGCCAAGACCATAGACATTACTGCTACTACGCGGACTGGAAAAAGATTTTCATCCGTAAAATATGCATACACGATCAGTGCTGCTACCGAAAATACCGCTGCCAAAGCCAGCCGAGCCAACTCCGGAAATCTAGATTTACCTAAAAAAATCGCCTTCTTATATAGCCCAAGCGCAAATAAAATCACTAAAAGTATCGGCAAAAGCACCACGATAGCCCAAATAAATTCTACTATCTGTGATTCAAAAACATATGGCCTTGGGTCTACATGCACGCGAATAAAATATGCTACCGCAAACGACAAAATCAACATCGCCGCATCTCCCAATATCAAACATAATCTCAGAATAAAATCAGACTTTTTCCGCATAAATACATTATATAATAAATCCGCACTTCTGTCATTTCTTTTTCACAATGAATCTATCAATAGTAGCAATCAAGGCCGGCAATAACAATAATATAATCAACGTTGCTACCAAAGTACCGCCAGAAATCGACAAACAAATCTTCGCTGCAATCGCCGACGCCATGTTACCTACAATCGCGGTGACCAAAATCAAAATACTCGCGGACGTCAAAATCGAATGCATCGATTTATTGTACGACATTATAATTGCATCTTTAATTCCTAGCCCTGCATATTTTCTCTGTTCCAAATAATACGACGTGTAAAGAATCGCATAATCGATCGTTGCGCCCATCAAAATCGCTTGCACAATAATTAACGCTATAAAATAAATACTTTGCCCCGTCAGCGACAAATACGCCATATTAATATACACTGCAGATTGAATTACCAGCACGAGCAAAAGTGGAATCAAAATTGACTTAAATGTAAATGCCACCACAATAAATATCGCAATCATTGTAAGAAGCGTGATAAAATCCATTTCCGAACCAAACGTTTTGGACATTTCATAGGCCATCGCCGAATCACCGGCAAGATATGTTTTCTTTTCGCCCATTTCGTCTTTTACGCTTTGCAAGAACAAAAACGTGTTTTCGCCTTCCGCCGGAAGCTCAGTTTCAATTAGCACGCGCGAATGTTTTTCACCCACGAGCGACGCCTTCGCGTCCGCAATCATCACTTTTGCGTCTTCTATTGTTTTTCGTTTTTCCGCATCAATTCGCGATTCAAATCTCGCGTCCGTAATAATTTTGTCATTTAGAAAATTTGAAAATTCTTCCAGCGAGAGAGTCCAACTCTCATCATAATCATAAATCGAACCATTATAAATATACGCAAGGAATAATTGGTTTTTGTCAATATTTTCGCCCAGCGGCACTAACGCCGAACATAAAGATTCATAAGTATATGGCACGCCCGTTCGCGCCGCCAACATCAACCCGGATATCACGCGCACTTTATCTTTCTGTACCTCGTCTAAACGTGAACTATAATTCGCATCCGCAAACACTTCGTCTGTCAAAAAGTTAATTACACTCTCAAGCGACAGCATCGGGTCGCCACTCACATAACGATAATCATAAAGCGCATAAACCAAATTTAATTTTTCATAGTCTAGCCCAAACGTATTTGCCAGTTCCCACGCACTATATAAAGTCGCACGATTGTCCACCACATATTCCGCAAGTTTTAATCTTTCAAATTTTGCACTCAAATCTACTTGAATGTTATCCAAAAATGATAAATCAAGTCCTAATTGATATTGTTCATTTATCCCCTCGAGTTTCGTTTTAGCATTTTTTAGCACATCGCCAATTTCATTTGCAAATTCTACATATTCTTTGTACGTATATTGTTTTGCAAGTGGCTCCAAAACCTCCGCAATTTCTGGATATTGCTGGGCATATTGATTTATAATTTCCTCCACCGACGCCATCGCATCAAGTACTTCACTCGTCTCTCCGTCCGTAATGCCGATTTCACTTTTCATCACATTATTCGTCAGCGCAAATCTGAGCAATTCTTCCGGCGTCGCTCTACTTGGCAAACTCGCATCCGTAAATGTAAGCAATTTCTCTAGATCCGCCCTTTGCTCTGCCGTCACCATCGACGCATATTCCGGATTCGTCAAAATATCGTTCTTCACAAAATTCGCAAATTGGTTCAAAGTAAGCCTCAGCCCGGTCGGATGTTTAGCATAGTAGAGTGTATATAGCTCATCTAATTTTGCCACATCCACACCAAGAAGTTCCGCAATTTCATCACGGCTGCGAGGCTTCGCTGCTTCTTCCGGAATCACAAACTTCGTCAAACGATTCACATTCGCCCGCGTCTCATTTGTCACTTCCCCACTAAATTTTTCACTCGTGAGTACTTCGTCGCGCACAAATCTCGCAAATTCCGGCAAACTCATGCTATGTTTATCGCCACGATAATAAAAATAGTAAATTGCTTTTACAAGATAATCTTCCGCTTCTACTTTTTCACGGGTGTTTGCGCCCATACCCGATATTTTCATTTCACTAAGCTCATTTGCCTTTGCAATTATCTCGTCATATTTTTCTTGCTCGCCAATCGTATTGTCATAACACACGATTCGTTTCACATCTTCATTATTTTCATATTTACGACAAAACTCGGCAAGGTCTTTTTCGTCTCCATTTTCATAAATAAGCACCGTTTGATTTACCACTGGGAACACGTCTTTGATTCTATTATTTTCCGAATCAGTAAACAAAATTCCAGTTGCACCTTTCAGGAAAAACGCACCGCCAAATATCAATGCAAAAACTGGCAAAGCAATTTTGCGAAAACGAAATTCCCTGTCCCCCATCCAGTTCATTTTGAAATGCAAAGTCTTTTTATGAGTTTTTTCAATCGCTTTATCAAACAAAAGTAGCAGTGCTGGCAAAATTGTAAAAATCGAAACTAGGCTGAGCACCACACCTTTTGATAACACGAGCCCCATATCACGTCCAATCGTAAAACTCATAAACACCAGAATGATTAGCCCTACCACCGTCGTAATCGAGCTAGACGAAATCGCACCGAAGGAATACCGAAGCGCACGATTCATCGCCACGCTTTTTGTCGGATGGTCTTTTGTATTCTTTTCCTGGCGATACCGCGACGACAACATAATCGCATAGTCCATCGAAAGCGCCATCTGCAACACCATCGAAATACTATCCGTAATATGCGACACATTCGGGAAAATTATATTCGTACCTTTGTTTAGCACCACTGCAATCAAAATCGTAAAAAGGTATAGCCATGGCTCGATAAACGATTCACTCATCACGGTCAAAATCAGCATCGCCGTCCCCACCGCTAGCACCGTAATTCCAATCGACACTACCGTCGCATTATTCGTATAAACTTCGCCCGTCTGGTAAAACTTATAAATCGGTTTAAAATAATCGTAGATTTCGTTATAAGCCTTATTCGCCTCTTCCGAATCCGCCGGTACATCAAGCGTAATTTCATAAAGCGAATAAAAATGCTCATCATGTTCCTTATTGTAAGTTTCCGAATCATCATACGCCACCGATTTTACATTCTCTACACTCTCCAAATGCTCTTTTACTTCCACACGCTCTTCCTCGTTCAAATCTTCAAACATCATTTTCCAAGTACTAGTCGAGCCATAATCAAATTCGTCCTCCATGATGTTAAGGCCCTGTGAAGTCTCGGAATCTTCCGGCATATAAGAATAAATATCGTGATTAATCTTCACTTTTGTAGAAAGGTATGCCGAGAGTCCAGCAAGTATCAAAAAGATTACAAAAACAATATAACAATACTTCGTTACAAAGTTCGCAATCCTCTTTACCATAATCTATTATTATACCACGTTTTGCCTAAAAAGTAAAGTATAAACAAGCACGGAGTGGCATGTTACAATAAAATCAAAGGAGTCAAATGCTACATTTTTTTGAACATATCGGCCGCATGATTGAAGATGCTGAGTGGGTCAGCATTATCATTGGCATTTTAATTATTGTTTTAATCATTACTTTTATTGTTCTAAACATTATCGTTTGCGTCTGTGCCATTTCAATGAAAAAATCCCTCAAAAAAATTGCCGACAAAAAACAACCCGGGAAAGAAATTCTCAAAAAATAAAACAATAAATAAGGACTTATTGTGCCAAGACCACGTAACAAACAAGACTTTAATTAATGCTGGAATCTCCGCGATATTTGGGTTCACTTGTATGAATGGCATAGAATTAGAGTAATCAAGGAATACTTGGAATCTGCTACTAATAAGGCCATTCGTGGTACCATTCCAGCGTTTAGGGTAAGGGGACATTGGATGATCGACGCTGATTATAAAGAGACGTCGATGATATAATAATATGCATCTGTCTAAACTAGAACGAAAAGAAGCCATGGCGGCTTATGGGCATGAGAAAGCTGTGCATGGTGGTGGACTAGTGTATTGACCACCCCGAATACACTGCTAAGATCAAGGTTATCCCTAAGAAAGACTATCCTATTCTGATGCCTTGCGAGTTCTGAGGTATACTTTTGCAGGCAAAGAGATTCGAACTTTTAAGAAAATATAGCTTTATTGAAGCCGTAAGGGCTTAAAACAATGAGAATGAAGAAAATAAAAGAAATACAGTGTCAATGGTATAGTTAGCGATTATGATCTAAAGACCAAGAAAAATGGTATAATATAGAGTATGAGTAATCAAGCGTTCATAGATGGACAAAATCTCTACATGAACACGAAAGCTAATTCGTGGACAGTTGATTTGGTACGCTTCAGAATATATCTCAAAGAACGCTATGATATTGAAAAAGCTTACTATTTCCTAGGCGCAGTAGACGAAGATAACCAAGACCTATACGAAAAGATCCAGACTGCAGGCTTCATTCTCGTATTCCGTGAGCATAGCCAAAGTATGATTGGCAAGAAGAAAGGCAACGTAGATACCGATATCGTCTTTACCGTAATGTCAAAAATCGCCGACAAGGAGCAACTTGATAATGTAGTTCTTGTTTCTGGCGATGGAGACTATTATAAAATGGTTAAATATCTTATTGAGAAAGAGCGTTTCGCTAAATTATTAGCACCAAATCGCCATTCTACTTCGTCGCTTTACCGTCCATTTACGCCAAAATACGTAGATTTTCTAGATAACACTGGCGTCAAGAAAAAGATTGAATACAAGAAAAAGAAATAACAAAAAACGGGCTCTTCTTAGGTATTGCTCCGTTCGAATTACCCGCATCGGAATATACTTACATTATATCAAATCGGGGCCAAAAAGTCAATACGCAGTAGAATTAATAGAGAGTGGAACAAGGCTCCTTTGGAGCTGGCGACACTCTCTTTTTGTCATCAATGGTATAATTGTAGCAAGTAAATAAAGGATCTTTTATGGAACAAACTATTTGTGAGAGCTGTGCAATGCCACTAACTTCAGAAGATATGTACTCTACTGAAAAAGATGGCAGTATCAATAAAGACTACTGTAAGTGGTGTTATAAAGATGGCGAATTCGTAGATAAGGTTTCCATGGAAGAGTATATTGAAATGTGCTCGAAGTTTGGCGAACAGGCCGGTATGACCAATGAGCAAATGAAAGAGTATTGCACGAAAGTATTTCCGACACTCAAGAGATGGAAGAAAGCGTAATATGGATCTAAAAAAGATTGAAAGATTTATCGACAAGCAAAAAGTTAGCATTATTTGCTCTATTGACGATCAAGAATACCCAAACGTTAAGGCAATGCTAAAACCTAGAAAACGAAATGGGCTGAAAGAGTTTTATTTTTCTACTAACACTTCATCCATGAGGGTAAGTCAATACAAAAAGAATCCAAAAGCCAGTATTTATTTTTATCACAAAGGCCCAATCAAGTACGTTGGTGTTATGTTAAAAGGCAAAATGGAAGTTTTAACGGATCAGAAGACAAAGGACATGATTTGGAAGCGTGGCGACACGATGTTCTATAAGAAAGGCGTTACGGATCCAGATTACTGTGTACTAAAATTCACCGCAACAAGCGGTCGGTATTATTGCGACCTAAAAACAGAGGATTTTGGAGTGTAAATATTATGAAAATTTTAGTTACTTATAAAAGCAAAACTGGATTTACGAAAAAGTATGCAAAATGGATTGCCGAAGAACTAAACTGTGAGACGAAAGATATAAAAAATGTTTCCTCTAAAGATGTCGCAAAATACGATCTCGTGATTCATGGCGGGTGGATATTTGGTGGGGTAATTAGTGGGTACAAAAAAATTAAAAGCTTCGCCCCAAAGCAATTAATCGTATTTGGTGTTGGTTTTACGCCGAAAGCCAAAGTAGACTTAAAGAAAATGGCCGAAGATAATAAACTAGGCGACACTCCACTATACTATTTTGAAGGTGGCACCAACCCGCCAAAAATGGGTTTTGTTGGCCGTAAAGTAGTTGAAATGGTCACCAAAGAAAAAGTAACATACCAAGACAACACAGACAGAAAAACTACTGCAGAGTTACTGAAAGCGGTCAAAGCGCTTAAATAAAAACGCCGCCTTGCGGTGGGTTCAATGTTTTCTTCATTTGTTGAGGAGCGAGAAGACTACCTTATTCGGCTTTGCATGGTTGTAGACTGGTGTATTGACCACCCCGAATACACTGCGAAGATCAAGGTTATACCCAAGAAAGACTACCCGGTGCTAATACCTTGCAAGTTCTGAGGTATACTTTTGCAGGCAAAGAGATTTGAACTTTCAGAAATTACTGGAGTAAATACAATTCTAGATCAAGATAATGTAAACATTTTATAAAATATTCATAACACAGTGTCAACGAAAGAGAATTCATGGTATAATATAAAATATGAAAACACATGAAATGAATTTGCAACCAAAATACTTCGATTTTATGAAAGACGGAACAAAACGTATCGAGCTTCGCCTTTATGATGAAAAACGAAGTCAGATAGAGCTTGGAGATATTATTGAATTCTCTAAGTCTGAAAATGACAAATTAAAAGCTGAAGTTATTGGTCTTCTCCGCTACAATTCCTTTAAGGATCTGTTTGAAGATTTCGATATTTCTATTCTCGCCGATGCTTCTATGACAAAGGAAGAGCTACTCAGTGTGCTTAGTGAGTTCTATACTCCGGAAAAACAAGCAAAATATGGAGTTATTGGTATTCGCTTGAAGATGCTTTAAGAATAATAAAAAAGCACCCTTGAAGAGGGCGCTTTTTGTTGAGAGATTAGCCGTTGAAAACATGTTCGCGAGAGTGGTCATTGTAATAACCGTCGGCAAGAACTTCCGTCTCAGTCCAACCATATTTTTCGATAACTTTAGCAAACTGATCCAGTTTGTAGTCAGCGATTGTAATGACTGGGCGAGTTGTCCCAAGCCACGCAAAGCATTTCTCAAGTAGTTCGGTAGCAATTCCGCGCTTCTGATACTCGGGTTTTACGAAAAGCGTACTAATTTTCCTCTCTTCAGTATCCTTTTTCAGAATTGCGACTGCCGCGATCTTATTATCGATATAGCACGTAATAATTTCGCGTTCACCATCAAAGATACCAGGAACATACTTGCTGAAAAAGTGGTCGCAATGGTCGGGATAATCTTTGCAAATCCAGTCGGTTACCATATAAGCTTCCGCAATAATTTTAGCGAATTTCTTGTTTTCGCCAGCTTTGAGTAAATCCGAAGCTTTATAGAACTCACGAGAAGGTTTTTCGTCTGTTTTGAACTTTAATTCAAACACATATACTCCAAGCGACTCTTTATCTTTTGAATAGATTTCCTGAAGCGTGCGAAGCGCTCCATTGAAAGTCATACCAGGAAGTACACGATCGACACCTTCAACCTCAAGCATCCTCTTGAAACTATCGTAAACAGCAACCCGTTTTACGTCAAATTCATTTGGGCCGTAATTCTCGAAGGTTATAGTGTCGCCTTGACGAACCTTTTTAATCTGCGAATAACCTACGCGGATTTCAAGGCTCTTTTCTCCGCTTTTGAGCTGACGGAAATACTCTTTTTTGACTCTCCAGACGTGTTTTTTCGTCATCGTTAATCAACTCCTTTTAAAGATCAATAGTAGCGATAAAAACCGCTCCATCTATTATTATACCACAAAACTACCTAAAAATCAATATTACCGTATTAATTTGTAGTTATCACGACAAAAAAGAGTCAAAGTCTGACTCTAATTCATTTGGCGAGGGGCGACCAGACGTTGTTGCTCGGCTTTGCATGATTGTGGACTGGTGTATGGCTTAACTGGAACCGTAGAGGTCTAAAACAATGACGATGAAGAAAATAAAAGAAATGCAATGTCAATGGTATAATCATAGTAAGTAAACAAAGGATCTTTTATGGAACAAACTATTTGCCAAAGCTGTGCAATGCCACTAACTTCAGAAGATATGTACTCTACTGAAAAAGATGGCAGTATTAATAAAGATTATTGTAAGTGGTGCTACAAAGATGGTGAATTCGTAGATAAGGTTTCCATGGAAGAGTATATCGAAATGTGCTCAAAGTTTGGCGAACAAGCCGGTATGACTAATGAGCAAATGAAAGAATATTGCACGAAAGTTTTTCCAACTTTGAAAAGATGGAAGAAAATATAGTATGGTTAGCACTAAAATAGATAAAGGCCTCAAGATTTCCATACCTATACTTGTTGTCGTAGTAGTCTCAGCAATCGTCACGACAATCCTAATGAATAATAAAAGTCCAAATATAAATCCTAACTTGAACCAAGAGACTTCAGCTATTGATAGCAAAGAAAAGGAGAATAAAATGGCCAAAATCTACGTTAAGTTTAATAACGAAAAACTCGAGATAAATTTAGAGGAAAACTCAACTACTTCCGCCTTAGTTAAACTATTGCCCCTAGATATCACAATGAACGATCTGAACA
>JAZNWC010000022.1:0-32286 GCA_045593145.1 Candidatus Nanosyncoccus sp. | reverse complement strand
TAATTACTTTTTTGGTACTACCGGCAAAAGCAAGAGCAAGAAGCACGATAAGGCTGCGCAGAAAAAACTCGTAAAAGTTTTGTCAAAAGTGGCACCTGGTGATTATAAAAATGTGCCGGCAATTGGTGACAATGGCCTGGTGGTAGGCTTTAATCATCCATCGCTTGGCGAAATCGGGCGGATTATGATGATGAAAGTCGACAAGATGGGCGACAAGCTAACGGTTTTTCCGGTAAATTTGCCTTGGTATGAAGCGCTCGCGCCAAATTATGAGCGCATTAAGCGTCTTGGTTTTATTATTACGCCAACAATTACACCGGCGACCTGGAAAAAGATGGATTTAAAAGAGGGCACGGCTTTGTATGAAGCGGGGAGTCGCATTAAACACGAATTTCGCGATATTTATACTAATCTTTCGCGCGAAATCATAAAAGACGGCGGTGTGATTTTTGTAGCACCTTCGGCTACACGCCAAGCTACCGTGTTTAAGACTAAAGATGTCTACGACAAAAAAGAAGACGTTATCCCGACTATGGCGATGCTAGCTCTAAAATTATACGAAGATCCAGAAATCAAATGTGATTTTTTGCCACTAGCGGTATTGCCACCAAAAGATTACAAGCGTGGCCTTAATATGCGTAAAAATTACAAGTTGATTCCGGGCGAGCCAATGACAGCGGATTACATCAGAAAAACTTATTTCAAGACCAAAAATCCAAAAAGGCTAGAAGGTTTTGATTACGATTTTCATATGCGCATTGCCGAAAAATTACCAAAAGAGTTTTGGTATTAGTGTGCTATAATAAGCATATGGATATTGATGGGCAATTCTTTTATCATCCTTTGGAAAACATTGAAGATACTGAGGATTTTTATGCGGCAATTAATCGCGAACACTTGACCAAATCGTTATCCGACGAGCGGCCGTATACTTATTGGACGATAGAACTATACGACCAGACTAATGGTATCCGCGGTGGCGGCGGTCTTGGCGTGCTTGCGGCCGATACGCGCCGTGTGGCCGAGCAAATGGGTGTGCCATTTACGCTCGTTACACCATTTTATCCGTATGAACCGCACCAAAAAATCATGAACGGCTATGTCGTTGACGAACATATCCCGGTGGATTATCATAAATTTGGTTTTCATTTTGTTGATACAGTCAATGTTCGCTGTGATGGTAATCTCTGCAAACTTGATGTGATTGAGAAAAAATTTAATAGCACCCGTATCGTGGCGATTACGGAGCCGAATTTTGGCGAGCTTTATTCTGGCATGAGTGGTAGCGACCATCGGCTTTATCAGGAAGTATCGCTTGGGTTTGGTGGCTATGCGGCGCTGAAGTTACTGGGGTTAAAACCGGCGATTATGCAGCTAAACGAAGTGGCGACGTTCTTCGCGGCGCTCGCGCGCTTAGATGAGCTGGCGTCTAACGGCATGGATTTTTATGAGGCGGTAGTTTATACGCGCAAGCATACGCTCTATACTAATCATACTTTGGTGCAAGCCGCGGAGGCGGAATTTGGCTATGACCAATTTGAACGCTTCGTGTTTCCGAATCTCAAATCTCCAGCGGTACGCAAATGGCTGGCTGATAAATTCGTCAACCATCACATCAAAATATCTTCTGTGACGATTGAAATCGCCGAGCTTAGAAGCGGTGTATCCAAACTCCATGCACGAGTCGCTAATTATCGTGATATTGCCGGCAACAAGGTGAAATTTAAGGCTGTGACTAATGGTATCGATATGGAAAAATGGGTGGTACCGGAAATTTTGGATTTTTACAAGCGAAATGGGATTTTGGATAAATTTGGTTTGCCGACCGAAGATTATATTGAAAAATTGGATGCGCTGAGCGCAAAGCGAATTAAAGATTTCAAGAGTTTGGGGCGCAAAAAACTAAACGAAGTACTTGTGGACAGACCAGACCAAAACGGTAAAATTTTACAGTTTACTGACGACGATTTTATCTTTGACTTTAAGCGGAGATTTGTAGACTACAAGCGGCCAGAGCTGCCGTTTACGGATCCAAAGAGGCTACGAAAGATTTTGGAAAAACGAAATGCACATTATATTTTGGCAGGCCGTGTTCATACTGGCGATAGCACGATGGCCGGAAAGCTGAAAAAAGTGCTGGAGACCGTAGCAAACGACGAATATCTTCGCGACCACGTGCATTATATCGCCGATTATGACGAAAAACTGGCCTATGGCTTATCTGCTGGCGCCAATGTGGCAGTAAATGTGCCGATTGTGGGGCTAGAAGCCTGTGGCACATCTTGGATGAAAGATATCGCAAATCTTAATCTTCTCATTTCTACTCACGATGGCGGTGTGGCCGATGCTAGTGCAGATAGCTATCTCAATGTTAATGGCACCAACGAACAGGAAGAAATCGAGGCGCTGTATAACCGCATGGAAGAGGCGATTGAGATTTATGACAATGATTTTGACTTGGAATATGTAATTAGAAAGCAACTGGCAGCATATCTTCCGGTGATTTCTGGGCCAAGAATGCTAAAAGATTATCTTGCATTTTTGTTTAAAGCGTAGTATACTATTGACAAGTCTGGTATCAGACTTTTTTTAATACAAGGAGTAAAATGGCAAAAACGAAAATCACTCGCATCAAAGCAAGCGATTCTTCTAGAAAAGAAGAAGAGGCAGCGCCGATTACTCGGAAAAAAGTTGTCGTAAAAGACAAAAAGTTAGAAAAAAACAAACAAAAAGCCGTGAAAGAAAAGGAAAAAGCAATCAAAAAGAGCGAAAAGTCTAATGAGAAAAAACCTTTTATACTTTTTCGCCCATTCGTAGCATTTTTCCGCTATCTTCGCGACTCTTGGCGTGAAATTCGCCAAGTACGCTGGCCGAACCGCAAAGCTACCTGGAAAATGGTACTTGCCGTATTGGTCTATACGGCATTATTTATAATATTAATCTCGCTACTGGACCTGTTGTTTACATGGCTCTCTAGCTTAATCATAAAATAAGGAGAAAAAATGGCAGTAAACCGTTATGACGACACAAGGGCATGGTACGCTATTTCTACTTATAGTGGCTACGAAGATAAGGTAGCGGATAGCATTAATCAGCGTACTGGCACCGTAGATATGGCCGACAAAATCTTCGAGGCGATTGTGCCAAAAGAGAAGCAAATCGAAATCAAAAATGGCAAGCGCAAAGTCGTAGATCGCAAAATTTTGCAAGGCTATGTTTTGGTGGATATGAAACTATCTGATGAAACTTGGTATATTATCAGAAATACCCCAGGCGTGACTGGTTTTATTGGTACCGGTACTCAGCCAACCCCAGTTTCTGAGAAGGAAATCACCAAAATCAAGAAACGTATGGGCGTAGAAGATCCAAAGTTCTCCGTCAAATACGAAATCGGTGAAGTGGTATCTATCACCGATGGGCCGTTTAAAGGCTTTGATGGTACCGTATCTGAAATTGACGCCGCTAAAGGCAAATTAAAGGTTATGGTTTCCATGTTTGGTCGCGAAACACCAGTAGAGCTTGATGCTCTGCAAGTAAAACAACTAAACTAACAACATTAAAAGAGGGAGGCCGCTCGGGTCTCCCTTTTTGTTGCTTTTTTGTGGATATTACAATTTTTGCGCCTGCGGTGCACCATAGATGGTTCTGCCGGCGGTGGTTTTGTTTCTGATTTTTATACTTAACTCTTCGATGATATTTCTCTTAGTGACATAATAGAAATCATCTTTTAAATCCTTGGCTTCGATAATTTCATTACGAATTTCTCTGGGGGTTAAGCTCATCAAATAGTCTCTAGCCTCCGCTTCGGTCTCTTTTTGTAGAAACGGCACGTTGTATTTGCTGTAAAAATCTTCCTCGTCTGCCCTCTTGGGCTTAGGAATCCTTGTCGAAACATTCATCATCTTTGCCTCGCCCACAATCTGATTATAATCAGGCTCAAGATTCTGATATTTCTTGGCAATTTGTTTCCACATCCTAACGCCTTCTTCCACTTCGTTTTGCCCGTATGGGTCTTTTGTAAGGTTCATTCCACTTATGCACATGATCATCCCTCCTTTATGATTTGTGCGCCTGACAATAGCAACTCTTCTTATTATATCATACTTTTGTTAAAATTTCAAGAGGCACAAAAAAACAGCCCCGTTTGAGGCTGTTTTTATGATTAGTCTACGACTTCTACGCCCATCGAGCGAGCAGTGCCGGCGACTACCTTTACTGCACCCTCTAGGTCGATAGCGTTGAGCTGATCCATTTTCTTATTAGCGATTTCTTCAAGCTGAGCGCGGGTGATTTTGCCAACCTTTTCGGTGTTTGGCTTGCCAGAACCTTTGTCCAATTTGATAGCTTCGCGGATAAGATCATCTACTGGTTGACCAAGACAAGTCCAGTCAAAAGTGCGATCTTCGTAAACTTTGATGTGGACAATCACGTTCTTGCCCATAAAATCTTTGGTTTTTTCGTTGAATGGATTGATAAAATCCATCATATTGAGACCCCATTGACCGAGGGTAGAACCTACCGGAGGGCCTGCGGTGGCTTTACCACCAGGGATACGGAGTTTAAGATTTCCGATAACTTTCTTTTCTGCCATAAAATATCCTTAGATTAAATTATATTTTAGAAGCATTTTGCGTAACGCTATTATTATACCAAAAACTCTGGTAATTGTAAAGAATTTGTGGTATAATAACTTTATTAATATTTTTAGGTTGGGAGAGCCAAGGCTCGCTAGTACCACAGAAAGGAAATTATGGCCGAAGAAGAGGTCAAAACCACTGTCGAGACTCCAGAGGTAGAAGTTACCGAAGAAGTCAAAGAAGAGACTTTTGCTAAATCTGGCAAAAAGTCTAAAAAACATATCGAAGAAGTAAAAGCAGAAGAAGAGCGCCAAGCCCGCAAGGAAGAGCGCAAAGCTGCTGATGCCGTAGAGAAACCAAAAGGCGAAAAGCCTGTTACTCGTCCGCGCATCGAACGCCGCGGCAAAAAATATCAAGAAGCTGCCAAACTGATTGAAAAAGGCAAAATTTACGGGCTAAAAGAGGCGATTGAACTTGCTATCAAGGCAAATCCAGCCAAATTTGACGCTAGCGTAGAAATCCACGCTCGCCTTGGCGTAGATCCACGTCAGGCAGACCAAAACATCCGTACTACTTTGGTACTTCCAAATGGTAACGGCAAAACTGTCCGCGTGGCTGTGTTTGCTCCACTTGATGTCGCAAAGGCTGCCAAAGCTGCTGGTGCTGACATTGCCGAAGACGAAGAATTTTTGAAACAACTCGATAAAGGCGTGATTGATTTTGATATCCTTATTTCTACCCCTCAATATATGCCAAAGCTTGGTAAATACGCGCGTCTCCTTGGTCCTAAGGGCTTGATGCCAAATCCAAAGGCTGGCACCGTGACTATGGATGTAGAGAAGGCCGTCAAAGAGGCTAAGGCTGGTAAGGTAGAATACCGCGTAGATAAGCAATCTATCGTTCATATCGGCGTAGGCAAAGTATCATTTGGTGCTGACAAAATTTTGGCAAATGCAAATGCGTTCTTTGATTCTTTAAAATCACAAAAACCAGCGTCGCTTAAAGGTACCTATGTAAAAAGTGTATTTATCACTACCACCATGGGCCCATCGATTGCTATAGAAAACTTGTATAACTAGGCACAACAAAAAAACACTCCTCGGATTGCGCTCCGGGCCGCTCAGGCCAAGTCTTTACAATCCTCGGAGTGTCTTTTTGTTGTGCTTGTGATATAATGGTTCTATGGAAACGTATGAGCTTATTTTTGCGATAATATTGGGGTTACTCTTGTTGTTTGCGGGGTATCGGATTAAGAAGATTGCGTTCTTTATCGTTTGGTTTTTGATTGGGCATTATATTATGGTGACTTATTTAATGGATCCGATAAATCAAGCGGTGCCGCAGATTGCGGGTGAGCCTTTGTGGCAAAATTTGCTCCCGATTGCCGGCGGGCTTTTGGTGGCTTTGCTCGGATTTAGTATCGAAAAGCTCTGTGTGGCAGGCGCGACGCTTGGTATCACGATGATGGTCACGACGCAATATTTTGGTACAGATACGCAGACTTTGCTAATCGGTTTAGTAATAGGGGTGATATTAGCGGGCGTATCGACCATGATGATAAAACCAGCTTTTATTGTGGCAACTTCGGCAGCGGGCGCGTACCTTTTGACTATTTCGATAATTCAGCTAGTAACAGGGGTAAATTTGCAACCTTATTATTTCTTGATTTTGATTGCACTAGCAACGGTGGGCATCATCACTCAATTTTCGACCACCAAACACGAGCATTAGCGAAATATTGACTTTTTCTCTGTAGTGTGCTATAATATAGAGATAGGTGGTTTTTGTTGCTGGGGAGTTCCACACCCCATGAACTTTTACATACAAGGAGGGTGATATCATGAAGAAAGTGTCTATGGAATGGCGTTTTGCCTATCCAGACTGCCGTGAGCTAGTAAGCCTAGTGGAAGATAATGCCGAGAATTACGACGGCATCTTCGACTCCAAGCGAGCTGGCTATATGGTAGTGGTGGATATGGCAATATCCACCGTATTGTTAATCACGGCGCTGTTTTGGAACGCTTTTAGCGAGCCCAAGATAACGCCGCAACTATTCTTGCTAGTAGTTGCTGGTGCGATTCTCGCATCTCTGGTAGTTTATTTTGTATATTGCATTTATAATATGCAAGAAATAAAATCTGCCAAAAGGCAGATCACTGCCTACCAGGCCGTTTGGCCGGCAATTCTGGACGTAGTGGCAGAAAATAAAAATAATTTTTTGTTGCCGTCCGAGCCACTACGAGCCGATGATATTGAGGTTGTAGCTGGCATTGCCATTGATGATAGTTTTATCAATGGCGCGAAAGTGAGCAAAAATATGCCTCGCGTTACTGAGGCAGAAATTGTCCCGATACCAATAACGACAAAAAATCTTAGGATTACCGAGCAGGCAACTGGCGTAGACGTAGAGGAGTTATATAAAGATCCGACCGTTGCTAGATTGCTTGATTCGGAGACCGACGAAGTACCGCGCGCTCGCAAGACCAAGGCTGATTTAATCGGCGATTGGTACCAAAAGAGAATGGCGGGCTGGAGTCTGGACGACGAAAAAAAGGAACAAAACGAAAGGGGGGAGTTCGCCGTATGACAGCGTTTAGGGAAAACGAGGAGTATTATTGTCTGCTCCGAGAAATAGAAGAAATTAGGGGCTTTCCTTGGCAAAAAGCCTGGACGGATTTTTATACTTGCAACCAAAAGTTTGATGAGATCATGTCTTATTATCACAGAAAACCGTGGTGGGTGAGGTTAAAACTGGACAAGAAACTCGATAGATATCGCGCAAGAATCGATGTCTACGTAAAAATTTGGGGCGATGAAATTATCGAATTATATAGCGAATATAAAGATTCGATAGAAACGCCGCCGTGCCCAAAAGACAGGCAAGATGAAGGTGATGAATTACTCGAAGACGTTCCAATTATGGAGTTCGAGGAATTGGAGTTTGAAGAGTTGTTGGATTCTGGAAAGGAGCTGAAAAATGAGAAGGACGCTACACAAAACGGAGGAGATTATGATTTTCACCTCAATGATATTCCTATTTTGGATATCGGATGTATTGAGTGTGATGTTATCGATACCGAAGACGATTTTTCGGAAACCAAAGAGAACCCGCAGGGCAGTGATTCAGGAGGGTCCGAGACCTTACGGGAAGAAACTGTCGAAGAGGCGATATCGGAAAATTCGCCAATTCATGTAAAACAACCTGAGGAAATATTAGCGTCTAAAAGAGAGGCCAAAGTTAATGCCATTGCTAAATGGTATGAAGAAAAAATAAAAAATTGGCATCTTGATGACAGCTGATATATATAGACATCACCTCCTTTCACGAAAAGGCCCACTCGTAAGAGTGGGCCATTTTCATGCATTTACAATTAGCGACTTTCGCGATAGATATTAAGCAAGCTCTACAGTAGCACCAGCTTCTTCGAGAGCTTTCTTCATAGCCTCGGCATCTGCCTTGGCAACTTTTTCTTTTACGGTAGCAGGAGCGCCGTCTACGATAGCCTTAGCTTCGCCAAGACCAAGTCCGGTAGCTTCCTTTACAGCCTTGATGACTGCAATCTTTTGTGCGCCAGCGTCTTTCAAGACAACATCATATTCGGATTTGCCTTCGTCGGCAGCAGCACCATCGGCACCGCCAGCAGCTACAGCGACAGCTGCAACTGGTTCGATGCCATATTCGTCTTTTAATACGGTTTTGAGTTCGTTAACTTCAAGAACGGTAAGATTTACGAGTTCTTCAGCTAACTTTTTAATATCAGTAGCCATAAATTTATCCTTTCGATTGGTAATATTATAGTATTAGTTGCTTTCTTTGTTCTCTTTATTTTCGAGACCGGAAACGATTCCGTTGATACCAGACAACAAAGTATCCACAACTTGCGCGATAAGTTCGTTCTTGGTTGGGAGAGAACCGAGAGTAGTGACTTCTTCTTTGGATAAGGAAGCACCATCGCCATTAAAACCACCTACGAGCTCCATTTTGGCGTGAGTTTTGGCGAATTTGGTCAAAACTTTAGCAGCGTCAAAATCTTCGTCTGAGCCAACAGCATAAAGAAGTTGGCCAACGAGGGCAGAGTTGTCGGTGTCTTTGTAGGCTGCGATTTCTTTCATCGCAACTTTGACGAGACGGTTCTTTACAACCTTGATTTTAATATCTGATTCGCGAGCAAGTTTACGAAGTTCTTGAAGTTCTGCAACGGTAAGGCCTTCGTATTTAGCATAGACCACCATCTTTGAATCTTTAAGAAGTTCGGTAAGATCAGCAACCAATGTAGTCTTTTTATCTTTTGAAATTGCCATAAAAAGTTCCTTTGGTTATTTTAATAAAAATTGTCGCTAATTGTTAAATAGCGTCACCAAATTAAAACAAGAATTTGCCTCGGTGGCATGATTAAACCTTACAAAGGTCGCCACTGTCTTTGGTAACTATTTCCATTATACCACACTTTCATGGTATAATCAAGATATGAATGATTTTGACTATTTAGGTGAGGGGGAAGTATATTTAGACGGGGCTTGCCAGAGTTTGCGCCCACGCCCAGTGATTGAAGCGTTAAACAAATATTATACCGAGCATAATTCTTGTGGAGAACGTGTTAAGTATAAATGGGGCCGCATCACAGACGAAAAGGTTGAGGCGACTCGCGAAAAGGTCTTGAAATTTGTAAAATTATCTCCGCGTAAATACACTACTTCTTTTACGCTTAATACTACCTACGGCATTAATTTAATTTTGAATCAACTGAAAGGTGGTGATTTTAAGAAAGTGATGACTTCGGAGATTGAACACAACTCCCCATTTCTCGCCACGATTGCTTTTTCCGAACGTACCGGCCTACCACGTGAACTCATGCATCGAAATGACGATGGCTCGATTAATGTTAAAGACTATGATTTTACTAAAGCCGTGGTCGTCGTTAACTGTGCATCAAACTTTGATGGGCGAAAACTATTAAACGTGGCTGAGCTCACTAAAGCTGTGCACAAAGCCGGCGGTATTATTATTATCGATGCTGCGCAAGCCATGTCTCATTCTGCCGATATCATTCGCGGCGTAGAAGTTGACGCGATTTGTTTCTCCGCGCACAAAATGTATGCACCATCGCTCGGCGTGATTGTTTGGCGCGATGATTTGGATAAACACCTAAACCGTCGCTGGCTTGGTGGTGGCATGGTGGATGACGTCGAGAAAAAGACTTATAAGTTATCTGCGGAAGGAAAAGAACATCGCTATACGCGTTTCGAATCCGGCCTACAAGCTTGGGGCGAAATCATCGGTTTGTCTGCCGCACTAGACTGGCTTGAAAAATTACCAAAGAAAGACTGGAAAAATCTCGAAAACAACACCAAAGATTTGTATGATTTTTTGACTAGCTACCCACGCGTTCATATGATTAACAAAGAGCCAAACCCTACCATGACCTTCTACGTCGATGGAATTGATTCGCATTTACTCGGTGAAGCACTATCGCGCGAAAATATCATGGCACGCACTGGTTATTTCTGCGTCCATTATTATCTAGACCACGTGCTTGGCCTGCCGCCACTCATTAGATTCTCGCTCGGTATTCACAACCGTCCAGAAGACATTGAAAAAATTAAAAAAGTAATGGGTAAAATTTTAAAATAATATAAGAAACCCCACCGATGTTCTGGCGGGATTTTTTATATTTTTGTCAAAGTTTTACGATTTTGTAATTTTTATGCTAATATTATATATATTATGGTGTGTATAGCTGCATTTATTATATTGGCTCTTATTGGTGTGTTTGTCGCCGTGATTTCGATTTTTAAGCCAAAAGTTGGCAAAGCCTACTGGAAAATGTTTAAAAAGGCTTGGGGATGTTTATGGAAGAAGGTACGTTTACAAAAATGCGAAACTGGGTTTAAAGACGATGTTAAAAATACAATTTTGAGCCGCATTATCGTGAAACATCCAAAATGGGTCAAGCCACTTTCGGTGATTATTGAAATATTGTCGGTAATAATTGTGATTATTGCCGTGTGGGCGATTCTCACGGCGATCAAATCCCTGCTAGCGCTTTGGGCGCTCGGTAGTTGCAATGTTACTAAACCTTCGGCTTGTTCGCTTGGCGCTGAAGTTTGTTCGATTGACGAAAGCGAGCCTTCCAATCCAATTGAGGCGACCGGTAGATGGTTTACCGAATGGGGTGAGATTTTCGAAGCAATCCCAGACAAATTCCGCACTTACAATGCGAACGACTATGATTTTAACTATATCGATTTAGACACTAACGGTTCCGAAGATAAGCCGATTGCCGTGGATATTTTTGACCCCGGCTGCTCGGTTTGTATGATTTCTTATCGCAATCAAAAATCGTCTGGATTCTTTGGCAAATATAATGTGCGCATGGTGCCTTTTGCAATCCAAGATGCCGATAATAATTACAAATTTAAGAACTCCGAGATTATCCTAAAATATATGTTTGCGGTGGAGCAGTTACATAGTGGGTACGCGATTAAGTTGCTCGATCATATTTTCACCGAGAAAAACGAGCAGGGAATTTCTTACCAAAATCTCTTTAATGAAGATTTTAGCCACGAGGAGGCCGTAAAACAATTAGAGGCTTGGCTAAAAGCGGATGGGCTAGACGATGGTGCTATAGAAGAAGTGAGGGTAGTGGTAGATTACCCAGAAATTTCCGACAAAATGCAAGAAAACCGTAGCATCGTAGAAAATGAGCTTCGCGTCAAGGGTATTCCGACTATGATTTACGACGGTAGGCGCCATACTGGGCTTTTCAAGGCCGAATAGCGATAACGTTTATTGTAAAAATTACAACATTTTTACGCTGACCGATGTTTTTTAGGTGGAAAACTTTTGTGAAAAAATCTTGACATTGGCGCGTATCAGATATAATATAATATTAATACTATATTTAGACAGGATGCGAGGTGATGTCTGAAATACCAGAAAAACAAATAAAAAGACTTAGAAGTTTAATTTCTGAAGCAGAAACCAATTTGTCTGCTGCGAAAGAATTACTAATTTCCATACTTGGCGATGGCGAATCTATTTCTGCGCCAAGCGACTCCGTAATTTCTAGCCCGGAAGGCAAAATTATTGAAGGCATTTTTGATGGTCAAATTATGATTGGCCCGGACGGCAAAAATTATCCAGTGCCGGCCAACTACGCTTCCAAGAGCAAGCTCGTAGAGGGCGACATTATGAAACTCACTATCACTGATGATGGCAAATTCCTTTACAAACAGATTGGCCCAGTGGAACGCAAGACTGTGATTGGCACGCTCACCCAGCATGATGATAAGTATTTTGTAGAGGTAGGTAGCAAAGAATATCAGATTCTGTATGCTTCTGTTACTTATTTCCACCTCAAAGATGGTTCGCAAGTTTCCGTAACGATTCCGGCAAATAATGATGATGCGACCTGGGCAGCCGTTGAGGCCGCCTTATAATGAAGGCGCTATATAGAAAATATAGACCAAAAACTTTGGCCGAAGTGGTGGGGCAAGCCCAAGTTACTGATGTTTTGCAAAAATCCCTAGAGCAGGGGAAGATTAATCACGCCTATCTTTTTATTGGGCCACGTGGTTGCGGCAAGACATCAGTGGCGAGAATTTTTGCGCACGAAGTGAATAATTTTGAATACCAAATCGAAGACGACTATGTAGATATTATCGAGATTGATGGCGCGTCCAACCGCGGCATTGATAATATCCGGGAACTTCGCGAAAAGGTGGCGATTGCCCCAACGGCCGGAAAATACAAGATATATATTATAGACGAAGTTCATATGCTCACAAAAGAAGCGTTTAACGCGCTTCTCAAAACGCTTGAGGAACCGCCAAAGCACGTAATTTTTATTATGGCCACGACCGACGCACACAAAGTGCCAGTTACGATTACTTCGCGCGCGCAAACTTATACTTTTCGACTAGCCGATTTTGACACTATGTTTAAATTTTTGCGGTCGGTGTGTGAAAAAGAAAAAATCAATATCGCTGATGACGCATTAAGTATAGTGGTAAAACGCGGTGGTGGGTCTTTTCGTGACTCTTTGTCGCTCCTTGATCAAATTTCTACATTGTCCGATAAGGAAATTACCAAAGATTTGGTTGTTTCGGCGATGGGACTTCCGGAAGACGAAAAAATCAACACATTGATGGACGAATATACCAATGGCGATTTTGACAAAATATCTGGCTCGTTAAAAGATTTATTGTCTTCTGGAGTTAAACCAGAAACAATTGCTGAAGAAATTATAAATATTATCGTTGATAAGCCAAAACCAGAATTGTTAAAATTACTTTCTAAATTGCCAGGGGTAAAAGCGCCATTTGCAGACGCAAAGTTGCTGGTTGCCTTGATGCCCGATTCGGCAGGGGTAGCGCTTAAATCCGACGAAGGGGCATTTCGGAGCGCGGCAGCGCGAGACTTAGCGCCGGCCGCCCATGGCGATGGGCCGGCCGGACGCGGCCCCAGGGCGGATATAAGCGACAGGACCCCTATTCAGGCATCAGAGCAACCAGTAGATTTCAGTTGGAATGATTTTGCTGGGAAAGTTAAGGAATTGAATGATGCGATTTATGCACAACTTGTCAAAACTACTTACGAATTTAAAAGTGGGGAACTACATATTTATCCAAGTAAAAATATCGTAAAAACGATTTTGGCGCGCGATAATAATAAACGAATTTTAGTTGACGCCGCGGGCGGGGTAAAAATTACAATACATGGCACAGATGAGAAGCCGGAAAACGTGGCAAAAAACGAAACTTTGGCCAAAATTTCTGATATAATGGGTGGAGAGGTAATAGATGATGGAGGAGGAAGCCCGTTCTAATTCGTCCGAAGGCCGTTTAGTGCCGCAGGATATTACAGCCGAGAAATCTTTGCTCGGTGCGGTTATTATTGCGGAAAATATTTTCCCAGAAATCATCACAATTGTCCGTGCGAAAGATTTTTATGACAAAAATCATCAAATAATTTTTGAAGCGATGATGAGCCTGTACGACCAACATCGCCCGATTGACTTACTTACTCTAACTTCAGAATTAAAATCTTCTAAAAAAATTAAAGAAATTGGTGGCGCACAATATCTTGCGGAGCTATCAAATTTTGTTTCTACGCCATCTCACGCCAAGGCTTACGCCGAGATTATCGCCAAAGCTTCGGTGAGGCGTAGGCTGATTCATGCCGGTAACGAAATCGCAAACAAGGCCTACGAAGACAGCGAAAACGTAGATGAGCTGGTGGGCGTAGCCGAAAAAGAGTTGTTTGAAGTGTCCGACAAAATCGTTAAAAGCGACTATGTAGCAATGGACGAACTTCTGGCCGATGCGTTTGATAGAATTGAAGAACTACACAAAAACAAAGGTGCGCTCCGTGGCCTCAAGACTGGCTTTCGTGATATCGACAAAAAGACGGCCGGATTCCAAAAAGGCGATCTTATTATCGTGGGCGCGCGCCCAGCCATGGGTAAAACTACTTTTGCGCAAAATCTGGCTTATAATATTGCTAGCATTAACAAAAAGGGTGTGCTATTTTTCTCAATGGAGATGGCGGCAAACGAAATTGTAGATCGTATGATTTCTGATGTGTCTGGCGTAGACAACTGGAAAATGCGTACTGGCAATTTGTCTGATGATGAGTTCGCACGAATTGGCGATGCGATGGGCGAAATGGACGAAATTCCGATTTATATTGATGATACTAGCTCGATGAATATTATGGAGCTCAGAAACAAAGCACGCCGCGCGATGCATGATCATGATATTGGGATAGTGATTGTGGATTATTTGCAGCTGATTCAAGGTTCGGATCGTTACAAAGGTAACCGCGTACAAGAAGTAACCGAAATTTCACGCGGACTTAAGATTTTGGCAAGGGAACTAGAAATTCCAGTAGTAGCCTTGGCACAGCTTTCGCGTAGCGTAACCGGGCGTGATGACCCTAGACCAGTACTATCGGATCTTCGTGAGTCTGGCTCTATCGAGCAGGATGCTGACCTCGTGATGTTTTTGCATCGTCCAGATTATTACAAACAAAATAATGATGATTATGAAGAAACTCATATCACTGAACTTTTGATTGCTAAGCACCGCCATGGCGCTGTTGGCAAAATAGAGCTATACTTCCACCCAGAACTTTTGCGGTTTATGTCGCTGGATAAAACTCGCGAATAAAATCTATTTATACTGGAGACAAAGCATTAACTACAGCTCCACTATTCTTTGTACGCGGAGGGTACGTGCGCAGCAAGGTGCTGTACTACGCCGGCTACTACGGCTACTACTGGTCTAGTACCGTAGATAGCTCTACCAACGCACGGCGCCTCACCTTCGATTCTGGCGGCGTCAATACGCAGGCTAGCACCAACCGGTACAACGGTTGGGCCATCCGCTGCGTTGCCGAGTAGGCTCCCGGCACTTTTTATAACCTGCTTTTATATATTGGCTACTATATGATATAATGGTTATGTGAAGAAAATTATAATTTCTAAACTTTTTTTATATAAATACCGTTTTGTTATCGGGTATATTGTACTTGGACTAGCGTTTGTAGGGCTATTGTTTGCGCTACCTCTGACTGCGCAAACAGGTTTGTCCGACGCCGAAATTCAGTCTGCGACTAATTCGTATTATCTAAAAATCGACGCACCTCTAAATGGGGATTTGATGGACCTGCCATATAGATTGGTGCAAAAGCTTTCTATCCTTATATTCGGTTTAACGCCGTATGCAATTAAGTTACCGAGTATTTTAGTGGGGTTGTTACTTGGTTTTCTATTTATCTTACTTCTCAACCGGTGGTTCAAAAACAACGTATCCTTGCTGGCGTCCTGCCTAGTGGTACTGTCCACGCCATTTCTGTTTTTGGCGGGTTCTGGCACACCATTAATTATGATAGTATTCTGGCCGACGTTGCTACTTTGGCTTGGGTCCAAAATCCAAGGCGAAAATCGCCCGAAGCCAACATATTCATTTTTGTTTGCTTTGGCGCTGCTACTTTCAATTTTTACGCCATATATGTTATATTTCGCAGTTTTCTGCGTATTCTTTGTATTTATGCAACCGCATCTGAGGTTCGTATTAAAAAGTTTGCCAAAATTACCACTGGCAATCATCAGTATAATAATACTGGCTGGAGTGGTGGCGCTCGGCGTAAATATCGTCAATCACCCAGACACGATAATGGAACTTTTGTTTGCAAAAAATTTCCAAATTGGGAATTTCTTTGGCAATATTGCAAGTGGGCTTTCGCCGGTGTTTTCGTGGCGAAGCACGGAAGAAAGTGTGTTTTTGTCGCCGCTGATGAGTTTGCCGATATTCGCAATCGCCTTGATCGGCCTGTTCTCCACCACCAAAGGATTTTTTGCTTCGCGAAACTCCATCGCGTCGCTGCTCATTGTGTTTACTTTAATTATTACTGGGTTTAACCCGTCTGCGGTGATATTCTTTATTTTACCACTTTCGATATTGGTAGCGCACGGATTAAAATATCTGCTAGAAAAATGGTATGGATTGTTTCCAGAAAATCCCTATGCCAGAATTGCGGCGATTTTGCCCCTAAGTTTACTGTTTGCGATGATTTTGGTTCCGAGCATTTTGCAATATATTTATGGTTATCGCTATAATCCAAACGTAGCGGATGGATTTAGTTATAATGTGCCGATTATTCGTGATAATTTGACTGACGAAACACTTTGTACTAACGACAATTATAGTTTTTATAAGATTCTGGAACGCTCAACGGATATTACTGTGGTAGAGAATTGTGAAACGAGCAAAGTTCCTCGCCTTGCTATTATGGGCGAAATCACTGCGCCAAAAAATTACCAGCTTTCTCGTATTATTACCTCGCCGATGCGGGAAAATTCTGCTATAATATATCTATATACAGAAAAAGGAGAATAATATGGGTCAGACAATGGACCAAATGAAGCTTATTAACCAACTTCGTAAAGCACAAAAAGAATTAAAAAATGAAATCGTAGAAGTAGAGGCTGGTGATGGCGCCGTAGTGGTACAAATCAACGGCGAGCTAAAAGTCAAAAAAGTGACAATCGATCCAGAAAAAGTAGATCTCGACGACATCCACGAGCTAGAGCGCTGGATTGAAAACTGCATGCGCGATGGTTTTGCTAAAGCGCAAGAAATTGCCACCGACAAGATGAAACCTCTAATGGGTGGTCTTGGCAATTTTGGAATGTAGCAATGCTACCAAAGGCTTTGACTAACACAGTAGAAGCGCTAGGGTTACTTCCGGGCGTGGGGCAACGCACGGCCGAGCGTTATGCGTATTATCTTTTTAAGTCTAATCCAAAAATTTCTGAAAGTATCACCGTGGCGCTAGAAAATCTTCATACCGGAGTAAAGTCTTGTCCAGTGACTTTTGCACTAATTGATGCAGATGAGGAGCTTTCGCCATTATATGCGGACGAAACGCGTGACAAAACTACGGTGCTAGTAGTAGAAGAGCCTTTGGATATTTATGCAATAGAACAAACGCACGGCTACAAAGGTACATATCATGTGCTAGGCGGTGCAGTATCGCCAATTGACGGTATCACACCGGACCAATTACATATCCGCGAACTAGTAGAACGCATAGAAAAAGATAAAGTACGCGAAGTGATTATTGCCACCAATCCGTCGGTAGAAGGAGAATCCACCGCATTGTTGTTAGAAAAAATGCTGCACGAGAAAAGCCCTTCGCTAAAGCTTACACGGCTGGCGCGCGGGTTGCCACTTGGCGTAGATTTGTCTTACGCAGACCAAATCACGCTGAATGCGGCTTTGGAAAATAGAACAAAGCTATAAAAAATAGCTTTTAAGTTTGCGCTCCGGGCCGCTAAGGCCAAGTCTTTACAAACTTAAAAGCTATTTTTCTATAGCTCTTCTAGTTTTCTAAAGTCAACTTTGTTTAATTTGGTCTTCGGGAGTTCGGTAAGGAAGTGGAACTCACGCGGAGTTTCGTATTTGGCGAGATATTTTTTGTAGATATTGCCAAGCTCTTTTTTGATAGCGTGTTGCGACGCGTCTTCTTTTGGCACAATATAAATAACTACTTTTTGGCCACGAAGTTTATCATATTTGCCTACAGCGACACAACTTGCGACTTTGTCACATTTTTGCGTGATTTCTTCGATATTGCCCGGGTAAATATTGTATCCGTTGCTAATAATCATGCGCTTCAAGCGGGTACGAAAATGCACTACACCCTTGCCGTCGATATAGCCAATGTCGCCAGTGCGAAGGTATTTTTTGCTACCAACCGTAATAAATGCTTCTTCGGTCTCTTTTGGTTTGCCGAGGTATCTCTTCATCACGGAAAGACCGCGAACTAGGATTTCGCCGTCATCACCGAGTTTGGCTTCTTTTTTGGTATTTAAATCCATGATGATTACGTCGTTATCTGGAATAGGAAAACCGATGCCATCTGGCTCGTTGGCAACGCTGCGTGGCGAAAAGATAAAGCCACCGGTGGCTTCAGTACAGCCGTAGCCGTTTTCTAGAATCGCCTTAGAGCCGTGGGCTTTGAGAAAGTCATTCACACGCTCTTTGCTAGTCATACTAATCATATCGCCACCAGACACGGCAAATTTTACGCATTTCAAATCATTTTTCTTGAACTTAATTTTGGTGAGATATTCGAATACGGCCGGTACGCCTACCAAAATATTGATTTTATATTTCAAAATGTAGCTTTTTAGTTTTTTGGCGTTAAATTGCGGAATCAAAACAACGCGTGCGCCAAAGTAAAGTGGCATATGAATACAGCAACCTAGACCAAAAGCGTGAAAGTTCGGCAGGAAAGAGATAAAAGAATATTCGGTACGAATTAATTCTGGCACTAGGTATTTTGCACCAAGCGCCAAAGCGTTGAAATTGAGGTTGGATAGCACGGCGCCTTTTGGTGTGCCAGTAGTACCGCCAGTGTATAATATTACGGCATCGTCTTCGGAGTTGACGCGAGCGTGAGGATTGCCAATAAATTTATCAGCTTTAAACAAATAACGGTCCCAGGTGGTGACGATTTGATCTTTTTTGACGTGATTTTTGCGACCTTTGGTAAGTTTGTAAATGGCGCTCACAAGTAGGCCCATCGAGCGGAGCGGGGAAACCACGATCACTTGCTCGAGGTCGGTATTTTTGATAATGGCCTCTACCTTTGGATAAGTAACATCAATACAAAACATAATGCGCGAATGAGCCTGATTGACATAATCTTCGATTTCTTTTTCGGAAGAAAGTGGGTGAATCATGTTAGCCACGGCACCAATTTCATTAATAGCATAAAATGCGTAGACAGCCTCTGGCGTGTTTGGCATGCAGACGGTAATGTTTTCGCCTTTTTCGGCACCGGCGGCTTTTAAGGCGGCGGCAACTTTGTTAATCTTTTTTACCATGTCTTTGTAAGTGATCTGCGCACCAAAATATTCCAAAGCGATATTGTGCGGCCACTTACAGGAAGCTTCGTAAATGGCGTCGTACATGCCACCATCAAAATATTCGATGTTTTTCGGCAAAGTGTCTCTGTAGCCATATTTTGCGCGCTCTAACTTCATGTCAAGTTTGCGCAAGGTATTTTTGAGTTTATTGTAAATTAATTCAAACATAATATATATATTTTAACATTTTTTGGATTGTTTGTTATAATGAATATATGGATAAAAATTTTCGGATGAGGTTGATTGTTGGATTTAGCCTGTTCTTTATATCGCTTTTGGCACTATATACTTTTGACAGTATCCCATTCAAAATTATCTTTGGCCTGTTTGCTTTCGTTGCAGTTATTGAATTATTAAGTTTTTACAAGAAGAAGTTAAGTTTTTTAAACATAACATTAAGTTTATTTGAAATTACATTTTTGGTTTGCGCAACGATTTTTGTGGCAAAAATTAATGTAGACCATTTTTGGTATATTATTTTGGGTGTATGTGGGTACGATATTTTTGCATATCTTTTTGGCAAAATGTTTGGCGGTAAAATTTTTAAAAAATCTCGGCCATTCCCGTATGTATCAAAAAACAAAACTTGGGAAGGCACGATTTTAGGTCTCGCTACGTCGGTTGGGCTAGTGGCAATCATGATGGCGGTGCGCGGCGCGTTTGACGTGGATTGTATGTATCTTCTTTGTGGCCCGCTCGCACTAATGGGCGATTTGTTTGAGAGCTTGCTCAAACGCAAATTTGGCGTAAAAGATTCTAATGAGATTATTATCAAAAACAAATTCTTTGAAAAAATAGAGTTTTTGGTTGGTGGCACCGAAGGCCACGGTGGTTATTTGGATAGAATTGACAGCACTGCTTTTGCAGCTACGGTGCTTTTAATTATTTCTTTGTTTATTTGATAACTTTTTTCCAACCTTTGGCAAGATAATCCAAACCTGAAAAAACGGTAAGGATAATTACTATATATAATAATACGGTATTGATGATACCTAAAATTTCGTTGTTAATAATCGTGTTGGCCAAAATTGAAATTAGCGTAATCATTTGGATAGTGGTTTTGAGCTTACCATAAAACGAAGCAGCGATAGTGATACCCTCGCGTGCGGCCATCATGCGCATACCGTCTACGGCAAGGTCGCGCACGATAATTACGGCAAACATCCAAACTGGGATAATATTCATATAGACGAGCGCCAGGAAGGCTAGGTCTATCAACATTTTGTCTGCGAGCGGATCTAAAAAAGCACCCATATCGGTAACGAGGTTTTGTTTACGTGCCCACTTGCCGTCAATTTTGTCTGTGATACAAGCAATAGAAAATAGAGCAAGAGCCAAAATTTTTGGCGCAGTGCCTTCCGTCATACAGCAAATCATAAAAGGAACCACCAAAAGCATGCGCGAAATAGTAAGTACGGTTGGCCCCGTAATTACGTTTTTGGTTTTGCTCATACAATATCTCTCCGGTGATCTACTTTGAAGGCGCGGATTTTAGCAAATTTAGCCGCCAAGACGTCGGTAGACCATTTGTCGCCGAGCATAGCGGTTTCTCTTGGCTTCATATTATATTCTTTCATGGCTTCGGTGAGTTTGGTGCTGAGTGGCTTTTTAGCCCACCAAACGCACGGCACGCCAATCGGCTCGCAAAACTTTTGCATCATTTTTTTGCGACCATTGTTGGAAATAATTACAATCTGGATGCCGGCTTTTTTGCAATCCTCAATCCAATCGGCAAGTTCGTCGGCTGGCTCTTTTTCGGAGTGAAGGCGAAGAGTGTTGTCTAAATCGCACAAAAGTAATTTGATGCCTTGTTTTTTCAAAAAATCTGGACTAACGTCCTCGAAACGCTCAAATTTTTTATCTGCGTGAAAAATGCTCATATCTACTATTATAACACGTGATATAATAATATATATGTATAATAAATTTGCTGAATTTTTGGAAGGTAAAAAATCTATTTGTATTATTCAGGCCGAAAATCCGGATGGGGATTCGCTAGGTTCGGCAATTGCATTAGATTATTTACTAAGTGATAAAGAAATAAGTTTGTATTGCCCGGTGGATATTCCAAAATATTTACATTATTTTGCGGATTGGTCTAGAGTGACGAATGAATTTGATTTTAGGGCCGATGGATATATTATCGTGGACACCGCGGCAGAAGTTTTGTTGTCTAAATTATTAGAAGATACGGCAATTCGTAATAGATTATATAGTGCGCCGGTTTTGGTGCTAGACCACCACGAGACGGCAGATGATTTGAATTTTCCGCACGAGGCGATTATAGAAGTATGCCCGGCGACTTGTGAGCTAATTTACAAAATTGCGCGCGAACAAAAAATTGAAATCGGAAAAGAAGCGGCGGAAGCGATTTTCCAAGGAATATTGTCGGACACTTTGGGGCTTACCAGCAGTGCCGTTACGGCTGAGACTTTTGAGATTGCCGCGGAGCTCACTAGACTTGGCGCAAATATCGCCGAATTAGAAGACCGCCGGCGTGAATTTATGAAAAAATCGGCTCGGGTTCTTGATTATAAAGCAGATTTAATCAAGCGTGTAGAATATTCTTTGGATGGGGAACTTGCGACCGTGCATATTCCGTGGGATGATATTCGAGAATATTCGGACGAATACAACCCAAATGTACTGATTTTGGAAGAGCTCCGCTTGGTGGAAGGCGTGAAAGTAGCGGTGGCAGTAAAAACTTATCCGGACGGTAAAGTAACTGGCAAAATCCGTTGCGGGTCTGAGGCGCCAATCGCCGAAAAAATCGCTGGGTATTTTGGTGGCGGTGGACATCCATATGCAGCCGGATTCCGCACTTATGATACCACCTACGAAAACGTGCTAGCAGATTTGGTTAAAATTGTACCAGGTTTAATACAGGAGGCAGAGAATGAGACTGTTTAATCGGACGCTAACTTTAAAAAAGACGCGCGACTACTCCGCAAGTAAAAATCCGCAACTGACCGTAGTATTTTTGCACGGTGTGGCTTCATCGTCGGATGCCTTCAGAAACACTTTGAAATATTTAGACGGCGTCGTGTCGATGCGAAATATTAGATTTGTAACTTTTGATTTGCTTGGCGCGGGCAAATCTTATGCTTCGGACAAATTAAATTACGATATTAAAGAACAAGTAGAAGCTCTGCATAATTCTATTTTAAAATTAAAATTAAAAACACCGCTGGTTTTAGTAGGACATTCGATGGGCGGGCTCATTGCATTGAACTATGCTGATAAGTTTAAAAAATCTGTCAAAAAGTTAATTATGGTGTCGCCGCCGCTTTATACAGAAAAAGATTTGAGCCATCCTGCGTTTAAAGAAGCGGTGAAGGGCTTTGAAGAATTTGCTGGGGCTAGGCACAAAGGTGCCACGTCCAAAAAACAATTTAAAAATTCGATGGACAAAATCGTTTTGACCGACAAAAATTACAAACTAGCCGAAAAAATCACCACCAAAACCATATTATTATATGGTGATTTGGACCAATTTATTTTGTCATACAATGTTCCAGTTTTGTTAAAAGAAAATCCAAGGCATTTGACCGCGATCAAAACAATCGGGGCGCACCCAATGTCGCGCGACAAATATCATAAGTTAGTGCCAATACTAGAGGAGATGTTAAATGCTAAAAATCTATAACACGCCGACACATAAAGTTGAAGAGTTTAAGCCGCGCGGCGACGTGGTAAAAATTTATACTTGCGGGCCAACAGTTTATAACTATGCGCATATTGGAAATTTTGCTTCGTATATTTATTGGGATTTGCTCGTTCGCACACTCAAAATAGATGGATACAAAGTAAAACGCGTGCTTAATTTTACTGATGTTGGGCATCTTACTTCCGATGGTGACGATGGTGAAGATAAGTTAGAAAAGGGCGCTCGGCGCGAGGGGAAGTCGGCTTTTGAAGTAGCCGAAATGTATATAGATGCTTACAAAAAAGATTTTAATTTGCTGAATTTGACCGAGCCAGATGTTTGGGCACGTGCGACTGATTATATTGAAGAAGACAAAGCCGCTGTAGATAAAATGACCGAAAAAGGCTTTACTTATGAAACTACGGATGGGGTTTATTATGATACATCTAAGTTTGAAAAATATGCGGGTTTTGCAGGGTTAGATCTAGAGGGGTTAAAGGCTGGGGCTAGAGTAGAGTTTTCGGAAGAAAAGAAAAATGCGGCCGATTTTGCGGTATGGAAGTTTATTCAGCCGGGCGAGAAACACGAAATGCGTTGGGACTATCTAGGGCGGCCTGGCTACCCGGGTTGGCATCTAGAATGTTCGACGATTATCGAAAAGGAGCTGGGTGAGCCAATCGATATTCATACTGGTGGGATAGACCATGTTCCAGTGCATCACACCAACGAAATCGCACAGACTTATGCGATTTCTGGGCATGAACTATCTAGGTACTGGATGCATTGTAATTTTATCACGATTGACGGTGAGCGCATTTCTAAGTCGCTCGGCAACACTTATACTTTGGCAGATTTAGCCGAACGCGGGTACGAGCCAATGGATTTTAAAATGTGGACTTTGCAAGGTCATTATCAGGGCACTAGGAATTTTACTTTTGATAGCCTAGACGGAGCAAAAACTCGCAGATTGAATTGGCGCAACCGCATTGCACTTTGTTACCAAAAAGAAATCATTTCTAGCGGCGCGTTTGATAAGATTCTTGAAGCAGTTAATAATAATCTTAATTCTGCCGAAGCGTTTGCGATTATCGACAATTCCGAACTATCGTTTGAGGATTGGAAAAAGGTAGACGAACTATTTGGCTTGAATTTGATTAACGATAGCCCAGATATTAACGACGAAACTCGCGCTTTGATAGAAGAGCGCGCCTATGCTAGGGCGATTAAAGATTTTGCGAAGTCTGACAAAATACGAGATGAACTGTCCGCAAAGGGAATTGCGGTCCGCGATGCAGTTGGTGGCGCAATTTGGGAATATCTGGTATAATATATGCCATGGATAGATACGAACCGCTCAAAATAGAAGAAAAATGGCAAAAAATTTGGGAAGAAACCGAGGCCTTTAAGGCAACCGAGAAGCCGAATGAACGCAAAATGTATATTGCAGAGATGTTTCCATACCCATCTGGCGCCGGCCTTCATGTAGGGCATGTGCGTAATTTTACCATCGTAGATGTTCTTACGCGGTTTTATCGTCAGCAAGGTTTTAATGTGCTCCGTCCATTTGGTTATGATACTTTTGGCCTTCCAGCCGAGAATTACGCAATCAAAACCGGCACTGCTCCGCAAGAAGTTACCAAAACAAATATTGATAATTTTAGAAAACAAGCCAAAAGACTTGGCTATGCGATTGATTGGAGCCGCGAAGTCAATACTTCTTCGCCAGAATATTACAAATGGACACAGTGGTGTTTTTTGCAGCTTTATAAAAAGGGCTTGGCCTATCAGAAAGAGTCTTACCAGTGGTGGTGCCCAGAAGACCAAACTGTACTTGCAAACGAGCAAGTAGAAAACGGCAAATGTTGGCGTTGTGGCCACGAAGTAGAAAAGAAAAAAATGAAACAGTGGTTTTTTAAAATCACTGAATATGCCGATGAATTGTTGGCTGAAATCGACAGTCTAGATTGGCCAGACAAAATTAAAACTATGCAGAAAAATTGGATCGGGAAGAGCGTAGGGGCAGAGATTGAATTTCCAATCTGTCGAGAAGGCGACAAAGATTCTTCCTCGGACACGCTCCGGGCCGCTATGGCCAAGTCTTCATTGTCCTCGAAAGAACTTTGCTCGCCTTCTCGTAAAATTACCGTGTTCACTACTCGTCCCGATACGATTTATGGTGCAACTTTTCTAGTGGTGGCGCCGGAATATCCGGGTCTTTCCAATTTAGTGAACGACGACACGCGCGAAGCAGTTTTTGCCTATAAAGATACAGCCCTCAAAAAATCCGAAATTGAACGCCAAGAAAACAAAGAGAAAACTGGCGTATTTACGGGCGCATTTGCGATAAATCCAGCTACCAAAGAAAAAATCCCGATTTATGTGGCGGATTATGTTTTGGCGGGATATGGCACCGGTGCGATTATGGCAGTGCCGGCCATGGACGCACGCGACCGTGAATTTGCCGAAAAATTTGATTTGCCGGTGGTAGAAGCGGAACTTTGCGATTTTGATAAATTTGGCACCCCGAAAACTACTTACAAAATGCGTGACTGGCTAATTTCGCGCCAACGCTACTGGGGCTGCCCAATCCCGATTGCTTACGACCAAGAAGGCAATCCTCATCCAATCCCGGAAGACCAGTTGCCGGTACTAATCCCGGAGGTAAAAGATTACAAACCAGACCACACCGGCCGTTCGGCACTCGCCAAAGCCAAAGATTGGCTCAAAGTGACAATTGATGGTGAAGAAATGACACGCGAAACTGACACACTTGATGGCTATGCCTGTTCGTCTTGGTATCTCTGGCGCTATGTATCGCCGCATGACGATGATGCCGCCTGGAACCAAGACGCGATTAAATATTGGGCGCCGACCGATATTTACGTAGGTGCAGACCACGCTGTAGCGCATCTTCTATACATTCGTTTCTGGTGCAAATTCTTTGCGGACGAAGGATATTTGCCGTTCCGTGAGCCAGTAAAAAAATTGATTTATCATGGTTATATCAACGCGCCGGACGGTAAAAAAATGAGTAAGAGCAAAGGCAATGTGATTGACCCGCTCGACGTAATTAATGATGGTTATGGTGCCGACACGCTCCGTACCTACGAAATGTTTATTGGTCCGGTAGAGCTAGATGCAGCTTGGGACCCACGCTCGGTTGGTGGCGTTTATCGCTTTTTGAATAGGTGTTACAACTTATGCTTTGATGGCAGTTTTTCTTCACTTGCGAACATTGCGACCAACGGGGAGCTTCAAGCGAGCGAAGCCCGTAACGACGGGCCTGAGCGAAGCGGTTCGCAAGGGGAGAAAAATGCCATCATCAGAAATAGAACGATTAAGAAAGTCACGGACGATATTTACCACCAGAATTTCAATACCGCGGTGGCCGCTTTGATGGAATACGTGAATGAGTTATACAAGGTGGGCGCAAGCAAGGAAGATTTGATTACGCTTGCTAAACTACTCAAACCATTTGCTCCGCATCTTGCGTCTGAAATGCTCGAGAAATTAGATGCCGACGACGAATGGCCAAAGTGGGATGAGAAATGTCTTACTGAAGATACCGTAGAAGTGGTAATTCAGGTTAATGGCAAGCTTCGCTCCAAACTCATGCTTAGTCTTGGCGAGTTAGAAGATGAAGAAAAAGTAATAGAGATGGCACTTGCCGATGAAAAAATCAAAAAGTTTACCAAAAATGGCGTCAAGAAAACTATCTTTGTGAAAAAAGCCAAGCTCGTAAACATCGTGGCCTAATATGAAATTGGTTTTAGTATTAGATAATATTCGTTCATGTTATAACGTGGGGGCGATTTTGCGTTCAGCGGAGGGGTTTGGCGTGGAAAAGGTGATTTTGTCTGGTTATACGCCACGCGTGCACGATAAAAATTTGTTGCCACACCTGCGTGATAAAATGGACCGCGAAATTCATAAAACTGCGCTTGGTGCAGAAGATATGCTAGAGATTTATTCGTGTGATGATATAAAAGATGAGCTCGTTCGACTAAAGTCTCGGGGTTGGCAGATTGTTGGGCTGGAGAATAACATTAAAAATGAACGTCTTTTTGCGCTAAATAGTTCGGAGTTTCATAAAAAATTAACAGAGAAAGTTGTATTGATTTTGGGGGAAGAAGTAAAAGGGATTGATAATTCGCTCTATGATATAATTGATCTGTTTGTAGAAATACCGATGCGCGGACAAAAAGAAAGCTTTAATGTGTCCGTAGCGGCCGGGATTGCAATATACGGACTTACTACTTGATTGTTTGCCGTCTATTCCCAAGGTCAAGATACCGGCTTATTCAATTCACCATTATATATGAACCGGGCGGGGTACGTTTATTCGGATACGTTGTACAACCCAGGCTACAGCGCGTACTTTTGGTCTAGCACGGTCAACAATAGCAGCAACGCGTACAACCTATACTTCAACTCCACTTACGTTAATCCGCGGTACAACGGCACCCGCTCCTACTCGGGGTCTATCCGCTGCCTAGCGCGCTAAAGCTCTGGGGCTTTTGTTTTTTATAACATCAGATGATATAATGGGACTATGATAAAGATTTACACAACACCAACTTGCATTTATTGCCACGCACTGATGGATTGGCTGGATGATCTAGGCATAAAATACGAAGAAATTGACGCTACTAGCGTAGAGGGTATTAGTGCCGTACCAGTAACAGAGATCAACGGACAGAGAATTGTGGGTTTTGACCGCCCAGCTATCAAGAAAGCCTTGAAAAACTTATAAATTAGTGGTATTATAGACCAAATTAGATATTATTAAAGGAGCAAAATGCCTGAACCTAAAAAACAAAGCAGCCCAAGAAAGACCGGTCTTCGCCGTAGTCATATCCGCTTGACGCTAGCTCGTAGAGTTAACAAAACATCACCAGTTAAGGCCTTCGAAACCAAAAAGAAGACCCCAAACCTTAAAGTAAAAACTATTAAGAAAAAAGAAGCTTAGATTATGGCTAGTAATCGACATTTAGGTAGAGTTATTGTCTTGCAGAGTTTGTACGAGTACGAACTTAGGACCCTCGCATCGGACCCGGAAGTCGAGCTAGACGTGATTATCGCAAAAAATATTGAACCATACGAAAAGGCGCTCGGCGACACCGAGTTTGTCTATAATTTGGCGCACAAAGTATCCGAGAATTTTGAGACTTTGGATAAAGCTTTGCAGCCGATGGCGCCAGAGTGGCCAATTAGTTCAATTTCGGCGATAGATCGCAACGTCCTCAGAATGGGGCTGTACGAGCTTTCGGAATGCCGAGATAAAATCCCTCCGAAAGTAGCCATAAACGAAGCTGTAGAGCTTGCGAAAGCATTTGGATCGGATAATTCGTCAAAATTTATTAACGGCGTACTTGGCACTGCTTATCGCGAACTCGGAATCAAAGAAGAAGAAAATGAACCAAAACATAAGACCAGTGGCGCGCCAAAGAAAGACGATGTCAAGGGTGGGGGAGCCGACGGCGAGGAGAGCGCTGAAGGTGCCGGAAGCGCTGCCGACGGAAAGAATTAAGGAATCTCCGCTCAAAAAAATCACTTCGGCGGTTTTTCGTAAAAAAACTGCAATTCAAGAAATTGTGCGTGAGCCAACTTCTGGTGGGATTATTTTTCGGTTAACTCACGACAAAAAAGATATTGAGATTCTGTTGATTCAAGATTCTAAAGAGCGCTGGACCATCCCGAAAGGCCACATTGAGCCGGGAGAAACCGCCAAAATGACAGCACGTCGCGAAATCGAGGAAGAAACCGGCCTAAAGAATTTTAATGTACTTTCGTGGCTTGGCAAAATTCATTTCAAATACCGCCGAGCAGACAAGTTGGTGCTTATGACCACACAAATTTATCTAGTCCAGGCGCTAGATGAGCGCGAAATGCCAACTGGCGAAAAATGGATGAAGGGCATCAAATGGTTTTCGTTTGCGGATGCGCTCGAAGCGATAGAATATGAAGATATCGAAAAATTAATGTTAATTGCAAAAAAGAAGATTCGCGCTGGCGAATTTTAAATAGGAGGCAAAAATGGGCACAACGGCTTATCAAGAATTTGCAAAAGAAAAACTTGGATTCGAATTTAATGATATTAATCTGCTGATAACGGCGCTGACTCACCGGAGCTATGTAAATGAACATAAATCTGCAACAGAGCATAATGAAAGATTGGAGTTTCTGGGCGATGCCGTGCTAGAATTAGTTTCTTCAGATTTTTTGTACCGAAATTACGACGAACCTGAGGGAGTTATGACGGCTCTAAGGGCGGCTTTGGTCCGTACGGAGTCGATTGGTGATGCAGGTAAGGAGCTCGGCTACGAGCCGCTGGTGCGTTTGTCTCGTGGCGAAAAACACGGTTCGGACAGGGCGCACGATGTGATTCTCGCAGATTGTTTTGAAGCGGTGATTGGCGCGATTTATCTAGACCAAGGTTACGATGCAGCAAAAGACTTTATCGCTAAACATATTTTGGTAAAAATTGACCAAATTCTTGAGGAAGGGACTTGGCGCGATGCAAAATCTTATGTGCAGGAATTGGCTCAGAAAGAAGATGGCGTTACCCCTGTCTATCGTACACTACACGAAGAAGGGCCAGATCATGATAAAACTTTCACCGTAGGAATTTACGTAAATAACAAATTGATTGGCACTGGTACTGGGCACTCTAAACAAGAAGCCCAAACGATGGCCGCGCGCGAAGGCGTAAAAAGCTACAAAAATAAGTAGTTTACAGGGGTAGCGTATTGACTTTTTAGCATAAGTGTGCTATAATTATAGTATATTTTAATTTTGCTGCCAAATTAAAAAAAAGGGGGTGATGAAAATGGCAGAGAAATTTAAGAACAATGGTTATTCTTTTGAGGAAACAGATGATTCGCGCACTTTTTCTAGCGAATTAATACCCGATTGCGAAAAAGTTAATGGGCTTCCGGATGATAATGATATTCTGGAAGCAGAAGCCGATAAAGTTTTATCGGATTTGCTACCTCTTGAGTATGTGGCAGAATTTAGAAGCTTGATTGATGCCTGTGGACAAACTTCATATTATTGGAATATGAAACAATTTGTAGTAGAGAGGGTAAAAAAAGCCGAAGACATTGCCGCCGCGTATCAGCATGATGCTGGATACTACAATGAGCAATACCGTGAATGGGCAGCCAAGGCGAAGCGTTCCTATAAGATTCTTGGCTTGCATGCAGCGAGGTTGGCTTATAAGATGCCCGAGATGAGAGAAATGCTCAATGAGCTTACTCTTTATAAAGACAGAAGAGAATGTTATCGATATTATCTCGATAGCTGTTTAAAAACAGGCGCCACCTTATCTCCTGAAGAGTTAGAAAAAAAATACGCAGCTCGCATCGAGAAAAGGCAGAATCCAAAAAAGAAATAACAGCAGCCCCCGATATTTATGCCTCGGGGGTTGATTTTTTTGTAAAAATAAGCTAAAATATAGGAATTACAACTAATTTAAGGAGAAAAAATGCTAGCGATTCGCATGCAACGTAATGGCCGGTCACATTATCCAACGTACCGGATAGTCGTCCAAGAAGCGCAGCGCCACCCTCTTTCGGGTCGTGTTGTAGCCGAGGTCGGCAACTACAACCCAGCTACCAAGGCTCTGACTTTGGACAAAGAGGCTGTGAAGAAATATCTTAAAAATGGCGCACAGCCATCTAGCCGTGTAGCTTTCGTTCTAAAGAAGAATGGTGTTAAACTACCTAAATGGTACAAAGAGCCAGCTGTTAAAAAAGTAGCCGCAAAGCACGCCGACAAGCTTCGCAAGAATCAACCAAAAGAAGAAGCTCCAGCTGAAACACCTACAGAGGAGACTCCAGCAGAGGAAGCTCCAGCCACTGAAGAAGCACCTGCAGAATAATTTAAAAATAGTCCCCACGCGGGACTATTTTTGTTATATAATGGTTATATAAACTTTAAAAAGGAAAAATTATGGCTACTATTGACCAGCAATTCGTAGAATATATCGTAAAAACCTTAGTCAATAATCCGGAAAAAGTTTCGGTGGAACGCAAAATCGATGAAAAAGGCGTGCTTCTGTCACTAACCGTAGACCCAGAGGATGTCGGCCGCGTGATTGGTAAACGTGGTATTACCGCGCAATCTATCCGCATGCTGCTTCGTGCGCTTGGTACTAAGCAAGATGCCCGCTACAATCTCAAGATTGTAAACACCGATGAAGACGGCAACGAATTGCCACGCCCAGAGAAAAAACCTACGACTGAGACCACTTATGACAACGCCGAAGATGCCGAGGAAGAGGTTGTGGAAGGTTCCGAGTCTTCTGAACTTGCAGAAAAAACCCGCGCAGAGCTTGCAGATTTGGACGATCTTGATATATAATAGTAAGTGAAGTTCAAGTTGTACACAGAACGCCCCGAAATGGAGCGTTATGTGTTTTATAAAAAGTCCTTGACTTTTAATAATGCTCGTGTATAATTATATTTAAGCTAACTAACTGCGAGTTCGCTTATACACAATAAAAAGTTGAGAGTTTTATATTTGTCTAAAAAGCGCGTTTTTCCGTTGAAAACGCGTTTTTTGGTGTTGATTTTGTTGATAATCTGTGGTAATATTCTTAATAAGAAGTAGTGTGTCCTGTTTTTGGAGTGTCTCTTAGACCGGCAATCGACGAGATAAAAACAGGCAGTAATCTTCGGCGCTGAGATAGCACCCTGTCTAGGGGTATGCTGTCAAAAAAGATACTAATAACACTAAAAAATAAGGGGTAGAATGGCTACAACCAAAAAGTCCGGTGAACGTGTGTTTTTCACCGAAGGTGACCAAGCCCTCCCAATTCCGGATCTCACTGCACACCAGAAAGATTCATGGGAAGACTTTGTCAAAAACGGACTGAGGGAAGTTTTTGCTGAGCTAAATCCAATCGACGATTATACCGGCCAAAAACTCTCGCTCCGTTTTAAAGATTATTACTTTAAAGAACCAAAGGAAACTGAGCAGCAAGCAAAATACAATCTTGCTACTTACGAAGCTCCTTTGCACGTGCTAGTAGAGTTAGAGAATAAGACTACTGGTGAGAAGAAGGAACAGGATATTTACTTTGGTGATTATCCGTGGATGACAGACCGCGCTACGTTTATTATTAACGGTACGGAGCGCGTAATAGTATCGCAGTTGATACGTTCGGCTGGGGTATTCTTCAATGCTGAAATGGTAGGGCTTAAAAATTATTATGGCGCGAAGGTGATTCCTGGGCGTGGTGCTTGGTTGGAGTTTGAGACTGCGGTCAACGGTGTAATATATGTAAAAATTGACCGTCGACGCAAGATACCAGTCACTACTTTTCTTCGGGCACTTGGTATGACCAAGTCTGAAATGAAGAAAAAGTTTGAAAAGGTGGATAATGGTGAAAAGAAATATATAGAGCTAACCCTGGAAAAAGATACCACATCTAGTCAAGGTGAAGCATTGCTCGAGGTGTATCGTAGAATTAGGCCAGGCGACCTTGCTACTGTAGAAAATGCCAGATCTATGATAGAAAGGATGTTCTTTGATCCGAAGCGTTATGACTATTCTAACGTGGGGCGTTTTAAACTAAATAGGCGCCTAGGCAAGGATTTACCAAATGATTCTGAGCACCGTA
>JAZNWC010000021.1:0-3017 GCA_045593145.1 Candidatus Nanosyncoccus sp. | reverse complement strand
ATGCAACGCGTGGCGATTGCGCGGGCGCTGGTGAATGACCCAGATATTTTGCTAGCAGACGAGCCGACCGGCGCGCTAGATTCTGAAACTAGTTTGCAAATTATGGATTTGCTCAAAAAAATTGCCGACAAAAAATTAGTCGTGATGGTGACGCACAACCCAGAACTTGCCGACGAATACGCTACTAGGATTATTACTTTAAAAGACGGTGAAATTACGTCCGATTCGGACCCGTATGATGGCAAAATAAAAACTGATTTGGATTTAATAGAATCCGAGAAAAAGAGCAAAAAGACTAAAATGTCTTTCAGGACGGCGCTTTCGCTTTCGGCAAAAAATCTTTTAACCAAAAAAGCGCGCACGGCGCTAGTGGCGATTGCAGGTTCGATTGGTATTATTGGTATTGCACTCATTTCCGCAGTGTCGACTGGATTTCAGAATTACATTGATACAATCGAGCGTGACACTCTGACATCTTATCCGCTAATGATTCAGCGCGAAAGCACAAATTTTACCAGTATTTTGCTTAGTATTTCGGGTGGCGGCGAAAAAGTAAACGACGGCAAAATCCACGAAAATCAAGTGATTACATCCACACTTGGCGACGTAACAAAAAATGATTTAAAATCTTTTCGCACTTATTTGGATGAACATTACGCAGAAGTGTCTGACGATATTCGGCTGATTGAAAACGAATATAATATAGACCCGATTATTTATACAATTGATGCGACGGATGAACTAGCCAAATTAAACCCAAATTCACTATTTTCGACTATTCTTGGCGATAGTACTTTGATGAATTCTTATTCTAATTTGACGTCGGTGTTTAAACAATATGATTTGTCGAATATTAAAAACGATACAGAAATTGTAGCGGGGCGTTATCCGGAAAAATATAACGAAATCGTGGTGGCGCTGGCGAATCCGTCCGAGATTAATGATTTACTGACGTACTCGCTTGGGCTACATGATACTGATGCGCTGAATAATATCATTACCAAAATTATGGGCGGGGAAGCGGTGACGATTACGCACGACCCGTTAACGCTCGAATATAATGATATTTTGGATTTGGATCTTCGTTTGATAATGCCGAGTAATATTTACCAATATAACAGTAAATATAATGTGTATGAGGATATGTCGGCAAATGAAGATTTTATGATGAATGTGTATAACAATAAGTCTGAAAAACTAAAAATTGTGGGAATTGTGACGCCGAAGTCTGACATACTTGCGATTGGTAACGGAATTTTGTATTTGCCAAGCTTAGTGGAGCACATTATCGAGGAATCTGCTAAGTCGGAAATCGTAAAGAAGCAACTAGATAATCCAAAAATTGATATATTTTCTAATACTAAATTTGGTACTAGCAATAATAATTTTAGCTTTAAATTTGAAGATTTAGTAAGTGTGGACGAGGCGGCTTTGTCTCGGGCGATTGGCGTGGATATAGACCAAAATGCGATTTCGAATAAGGTTCAAGAATATATTACAAGTATTGGTAATGATATTTCGGTAGATACCACTCCAGCCAAAAATGCTTTGACGGACAAACTAAAGGCGATTATTCTCGCGACGGTGCAAAAATATATGAGTTTGACGCCAGAAGAAAAAGCCGAGCTAATGGACCAAGAAAAGTTTTTGGAATTTGTGACTAGCTGCGCCGGTGAGGTAGGTTTTGATGATTTGGCTAGCACTTATCATGTGCCGAGCGAAATTTTTGCCGAGCCATTTGCGGGGCTTACGGCAGGATATTTTGAGGCGATGCAGCAGGGTGCCTCGGTAGATGATTATGTGGCGAGTGCACAGGTAACTACGGCCTTTGAAACTTTTGCGGTAATTATGACGGATGCAAAAGTAAAAACCGAGGTTTTGACGCAGGTAGGAGATTTGTCTAAATATCTCACTAGTAGTTTTGCAAATGCTTTTCATGTGGACCCGTCGGCAATTACGGGCGCGTTTCGATTGAATTTTTCACAGGATGAATTACAGCGTGTAGTTTCGGCGATGTTTACCAAGAAAAAATCTACGTTGCAAACTAATTTGCAACTACTAGGTTACCAGCCTTTGGACGACCCGACACATATTTCATTTTATTTTACGAGTTTTGACGGCAAAACACATTTTATGGAATGGCTAGATGATTATAATGAAAAAATGAGCGCGGCCGGGCAAAACTCGCGCGTGATTGAATATAGCGACACTACGGGGATGCTGATGTCTAGCGTAAAAACAATTGTAGACGCGGTGAGTTATGTGCTGATTGCGTTCGTTTCGATTTCCTTGGTGGTGTCTTCGATTATGATTGGCGTGATTACTTATATTTCGGTATATGAGCGCAAAAAAGAAATTGGGATTTTGCGGGCGCTTGGTGCGAGCAAGCGCAATATTTCTAATATATTTAATGCTGAGACGTTTATCATTGGATTCTTGTCTGGGGTATTTGGAGTTGCGTTTTCTTATTTAGTGATTCCGCCGATTAACTTAGTTTTGCATCATTTTACGGGCGATATTCCTTTGTCGGCGGCGCTGGCGCCAAATACAGCCTTGTTCTTGATTGTGCTTAGCGTAATACTGACTTTGATTGGTGGGCTAATTCCGGCGCGCTCTGCTAGCAAGAAGGACCCGGTAGAAGCTTTAAGGAGTGAATAAAAAAAATCCCTCGATAGGGGTATAATTCTATTATAGCACACTTTGACAGTTTTGTCAATGCTTGGCTGGGGTGGTAGGACTCGAACCCACGAATGGCGGGACCAGAACCCGCTGCCTTACCACTTGGCGACACCCCAAGCTTCTTATATTTTATCATAAAAGCCTAAATAATGCTATAATGGTTTTATGGCTAAAAAGAAAATCTTTACAAAAACCGAGCTAAAAACCCTTTCGGCAGAAGAAATCATCGACAAAATTCAGCACGAAAATTATTCACTTCTGGCATCACTTGGTGCAGAAGATTTGCGAAAAGAGATGGTAAAAGTGGGCAAAGTTTGCAACTCGGCGGTTAATTACTT
>JAZNWC010000020.1:0-19008 GCA_045593145.1 Candidatus Nanosyncoccus sp. | reverse complement strand
CGCCGGTGGAAGAGTCTGGAGTAAGAGTCGAGTTATCCGGCTGCCAATTCGCAGTTAAATCAGTATCGGCGGGAGTATAGGTCTTGGTACTATCTAAGTCTAGGTCTAGGTTTTGGGTCATCCAGCAATGGCCATCTTTTAGTTTGGCTATCCAGTAGACTTTGTTGTCTCTAATATCTATGAGTTGGATTTCTGGGGTGTCACTGTTGTCTGCGGCAGTTGGCGTAGTAACAGCACTACACACGGTACTATCTACGTCTTGTATTTTGTAGTAACCATTGAGTTTGGATAGGCCAGAAGTACCGTCTAGCACATCATAGAATGATACAGGATTAGCATTGGCTACCATGTAGAAGTTGATGGTATTAGTATATTCTCCTGGGGTTTGGGAAGAGCCGGCAATGGCACCGATTTTGAAGTCTATGGCTTCTTCGGTAGCTTCGGTACGGCTAGAAATAGTAGCTCCGGTAGTATTATAGACCGGAAGGCCAGAATAAGAAGACCAGGAGGTAGGGGTAGTGTTGGCAGTAGTGCTGGTGGTAATAGTATTAGTTCTAGTACTATATCCCCATGTATTATTGGTGGTAAGCATATCTAGTGAAGCATCGGTAGCGATACTGGTGAATTTGTCTGTACTATTACCGCTAAAGATTAAGTCCGTAGTGGTATTAGTGCTACTGCCGGCTGTGGCTGTAATAATATAACCAGATAGGTTATTGGATGCGGCATTAATAGTAATGATATTACTGTCTGTGGCGGTACTAGGGGCGAGATTGTTAATATGAATGTCTGTGGAAGACAAGGACATACTCATGCTATTGTTGAAGCTAAAGTTCATGTTGTAGGTGGTTTGATAATCTATGGCGAAAGCATTGCCGTGATCAATACTACTCACAAAAATTAGGCCTGGCAAAATCGCCGCGCCCACCAGCAAACTACTTTTTCCAAAAAACTTTTTCACTATCCTACGTCTCTTTTAGTGATATTACATAACCATTATAACATAAAAAGATTTTTTGGTATAATTTAATTATGCCAAAATTTAAATTAGTGTCTAAATACCAGCCGACTGGCGACCAACCGTTTGCAATCAAGCAACTGACGGACGGGATTTTGGCGGGCACAAAAGAGCAGACGCTGCTTGGCGTGACGGGCTCGGGCAAAACTTTTACCATGGCGAACATTATCCAGAATGTGCAAAAACCAACGCTAATCCTCGCACACAACAAAACTCTCGCGGCGCAACTTTACACCGAGATGCGCGAGTTTTTCCCGGAAAACCAGGTGCATTATTTTGTATCATATTTTGATTACTATCAACCAGAGGCTTATATCGCATCTACGGATACTTATATCGAAAAGGATTCGGCAATCAATGACGAAATTGACCGGTTGCGTCATGCTTCTACGGAAGCTTTGCTTACGCACCGTGATACCATAATTGTTGCGTCAGTCTCGTGTATCTATGGCATCGGCTCACCAGAGAATTATTTAGAGATGTCGTTTGAGGTCGGCAAAGGAGGAACAACCCTTACGCAAACCGATTTCATACGTCGTCTCGTAGATATTCAGTACCACAGGAACGATTTGGCGTTTGAGCGGGGGAATTTCCGCGTGATGGGCGATACGGTGGACCTTTATCCGGCCAATGGCGAATACGCTTATAGGTTTGAATTTGGATTTGATAATTTGGAAGAAATCAAAATCGTAGATCCACTGACTTTTGATGTGCGCGAAAAACCAGAAAGCGTACATATTTTTCCAAATACTCACTACGCCACACCAAAAGACCAACTAGAAAAAGCTCTTGTGACTATCCGGGCAGAGTTCGACGAGAGGCTTGCGTATTTTAAGGAACACGAAAAATATCTAGAGGCGGAGAGGCTATCGCAACGCACAAAATATGATTTGGAAATGCTAAAAGAAACTGGGTTTGTAAAGGGAATCGAAAATTATTCTCGCCATCTAGACGGACGTAAGCCGGGTCAGCCACCTAGCACTTTGCTCGATTTCTTCCCGGACGATTTTCTTTTGATTGTGGACGAGTCGCACATGACATTGCCACAAGTGCGTGGTATGTACAATGGTGATCACGCCCGCAAAATGGCGCTTGTGGATTACGGTTTTCGTTTGCCAAGCGCACTAGATAATCGCCCGCTAACTTATGGTGAATTTCAAGCACGCGTCAACCAAGCGATTTACGTGTCGGCAACTCCTGGCGAATATGAACTAGAAAATTCACCAAAACCAGCCGAACAAGTGATTCGCCCAACTGGACTCCTTGACCCAGAAATAGAAGTAAGAAGTAGTGACGGCCAAATTGATGATTTGATGGAAGAAATTGATAAGCGTATCGCCAAGGGGCAACGTACATTAATTACTACACTTACTAAACGCATGGCGGAAGATTTAACAGACCATTTGAAAGAACGTGGTGTAAAAACGGCCTACATACATTCTGATATAGATACGTTGGAACGTGGTGATATTTTGCGAGATCTTCGCGAGGGGGTTTATGATGTGCTGGTAGGAATCAATCTACTGCGTGAAGGTTTGGATCTCCCGGAAGTATCTTTGGTGGCGATACTTGACGCAGACAAAGAAGGATTCCTGCGTTCCGAATCTGCACTCATTCAGACGATTGGTCGTGCGGCGCGCCATGTAGAGGGCAAAGTTATCATGTATGCGAATTTTATTACCGAGAGCATGGAGAAAGCCATTGCCGAAACTAACCGCCGGCGCGAAATCCAACAACAATACAATATAGAGCATGATATCACGCCAACTTCGATCAAAAAAGAAGTGTCTTTAGGGCTTCGTGCAATTATTCCAGAAAAAGAAGTAGAGAACAAGTTGGACATTAAACGTATTCCAAAAGATGAGCTACCAAATCTCATTAAGCAACTCTCTTCTGAAATGCAACTCGCGGCGGCAAATCTAGAATTTGAAAAGGCAGCAGCACTTCGTGATGAGGTTAACAAAATTAAAGAGTTTATGCTAAAATAGAAATATGAAAAGAGTGGGCAGTCTTGAGATTGAAAATATTCGGCGCCGGATTCGTGCGTGCGATTATCTTGCTGTGGCCCAGCTTTATCTTCGCGATAATTTTTTACTAGAACGCCCACTAGAATTTACAGACATCAAACCGCGACTACTTGGCCACTGGGGAACTTGCCATGGTATTAATGTAGCGTATGCCAACCTAAAAGCACGCTACGCGGATGATGCTAATTTTAGTTTTGTGCTGGGGCCAGGGCATGGATTTCCGGCGCTCCAGGCCAATTTGTTTTTGGATGGGGAACTTGCCAAAATTGATGCTAACGCGACAGTAGATGCAGCAGGCGTGGCTTATATTTGTAAAAAATTTTCTTGGCCAGATGGATTCCCATCACACGCAAGTCCGTTTACGCCCGGAATTATCACTGAAGGCGGGGAACTAGGCTATGCGCTTGCCAACGCTTACGGTGCGGCACTTGGACACCCAGAAAAAACCTTAGCGGTATTGATTGGTGATGGCGAACTAGAGACGGCCACGGCGATTGATTCTTTGAATTTGCATGATTTGTTAGATAGCGACAAAAATGGCAAGGTGCTACCATTTTTGCATCTTAATGGCTATAAAATATCGGCACCATCTTTATATGCGCGAAAGTCCGAACGGGAATTAAACGAGCTAGTCCGCGGATTTGGATTTACGCCGATTATAATAAACGGCGACAATCCAGAAGTATTCCAAGCAGCACTGGAAAAAGAAGTTTTGGCTCCGTTTTATATTCTAAAAACCGAAAAAGGTGCTACTGGCCCGAATCGCCATCACGAAGCGCACCAAATTCCGCTCAAAAATCCGGCTACTGATGATAAAGAATTACGCATTTTAGAAGATTGGTTAAAATCTTACGAATGGAGTATCAACGATGAAAGATAATTTATATAGCCCAGCCGAAAAAATTGGCAGTTTGCTGGCGCAAACGATGAAGGACGATCCGTATTTTTATTTCTTTTCGCCAGACGAAACCACTTCTAATAAATTTGATGCGGTATTTGACGTAGAAAAACGCGCGTGGGGGAATTTGTTGCAAAAATCTTGGGATTTGCCAGAAGCACCAGATGGTAGAATTGTAGAAATGCTATCCGAAAACGTACTGTTTTCGGTGATGACCGGACATTTGATGAATGGGGAAAGGGCAATGATGGGGAGTTACGAAGCATTTTTTCCAATTATTACTGCGCAACTTTTACAACAAATAAAGTTTATCAAACAAGCAAAAGAAGTAAATTGGCGCGAGCCGATGCCGGCGGTAAACTTGCTTTCTACTTCTACGTGCTGGCGGCAAGACCATAATGGCTATACGCATCAATCGCCAGCTTTAATTACAACTTTACTAGGATTACCATCTAATCTCGCCAACTGTATTTTTCCAGTTGATGATGTGGCTGCGGAGAGTGCCTATAAATACATGTTGTCGTCTAAAAATGTTGTAAATCTTACAACATTTAATAAGATTGAGGAGCCGAGATATTTGAGTGCGGCCGAAGCGGACGCATATTATAATAATGGTGGTGCAAGTATATGGGAGAGCGTATCGGACAAGGAGCCAGATTTCGTGCTGGCGGCCGCAGGTGATATCGCCACATGTGAGACTCTAGAGGCGATGAAAATTATTCGCGAAGATTTGCCAGGCGTAAAGTTAAGGTTCGTGAATATTAATACTCTTAGTTACCGCGCAATTGGCACAGTAGACAATAAACTTAGCAAAGAAAAATTTGCGGAACTATTTACTGATAATCATCCAATTATTGCGAATTTTCATGGCTATCCAGAAACGTTGGAAAATATTTTGGAAAATTATACCGAGCGCAGGAGACTTCGCGTACATGGTTTTAACGAAGAGGGTTCTACCACTACACCATTTGAAATGCTGCGCCGAAACGCGGCTTCGCGTTACGATATCGCAATAGATATCGCAAACGTGATGCGTCGTGAAAATTTGGTAAAAAAATATCAAGATATATTAGAAGAGAATCACGCTCACGCTGTAAATTTTGGCGAAGATTTGATAAAATAATTCTGTAATGGAAATATTTATTTTGATAGTGGTACTCATGATTTTTGCCGAGACCACAATATTAGCACTACGCAAGTACAAACCAAGTCTAAGTAATCGCCGCAAAATTTATGTAGATACTTCTGCGCTGATTGACGGCAGAATTTTAAACATTGCAAGAAGCGGTTTTGTGGATGGCGATTTCATTGTATTAAAAAGCGTGTTGCGTGAGCTACAATTGCTTGCGGATGGCAAAGATACCGAAAAGCGGAACCGGGCACGAGCTGGGCTGGAAACCGTATCCGAGCTAGAACGCGTAATTAATATTAATGTAGACATCGTAGACGATGGTGATGGATACAAAAAAGTTGATGAAGAATTATTAAAATATGCCAAAGAAAATAAAGGTGCAATTTTGACGCTGGATTATAATTTGATCAAAGTAGCCGAAGCTGAAAAAATTGAGACTTTAAATATAAATGATTTGGCACTGGCAGTACGCACAGAGTTTTTGCCGGGCGAAAAAGCCAATATCTTGATTACCGATAAAGGCTCTGGGCATGGGCAGGGCGTAGGACATTTGAACAATGGCATGATGGTGGTGGTAGATAATGCCGCAAATAAAATCGGAAAAGAAATAACCGTGGAGTTTAATAAAATCCACGAAACTTCAGCTGGTAGAATAATTTTTGCTAAACTAGCTAAGAAGACAAAGTAACTTCTGAAGATGCGTAATAGCCAGCGGTATCGGAAATTGTAAGTTTAATGGTTTTTTCGGTGCCATTAACAGTATAACCATTTACAATGCCATTGCTACCAACAGTAACACTTCCTTTGTCTACGCCATCCACATATAAAGTATAACCGGAAATATCGTAGGTGCCCTTGGTAATTGCAGCTACAAGGTTATCGCCGCTAACCGAAAGTGAAACCGATGGTGGAACATAATCACAAGTATCAGAAGCATCTTTGTTGTATGGTGAAGGGACTTCGACGTTTTCGTTGCCAGTCATTGGGTCGGTAACCTTGGTGACTTCAATTTCGATTTTATAGTTTTCGTTGGTACAAGAGCTAGCCAGCAAATGATTGTAGCGGTTGAAGGTCATGGTTTCTTTGGCGACACCAGAGTTTTTGCTAGCATTAAACCAGCTTGGCCAAATATCGGTTCTACCATTGACGGTCAATCTCTGCATGCCGGCTGGTTGAGTAACTTGTGCACCTGGAGCCCATTTGCCTTCTGGAGCATAAATATTAAGGTGAACTGCCGACATGTAATCGTTTACGACTCGACGAACGATTGAGTTGTCTGAATTCCAAAGACCAGAACCATCGTGCTTACCGTTCCAGACTACAGTAGAAATGGCTGGTGAGTAACTAATCATCAACGAATCCTTGGTTTCTTGGGAATTTGAAGTGGTAGTAGTACCAGTTTTAGACGCAGTTTCTACACCTGGAATGACGAAACCATAGGCGTACGATTGGGCGCCCCATACTAGCGATGCACGCGCTACAGGGTCATGAAGAATATCCCAAATCATGTAAGCAACTTGTGGGTCCACAACTCTTTCGCCAGCAGTATCGGTCCAACTTTCAATTACGTCGCCGGAATCGTTTTTGACTTCTAGAACATAGGTGATGTCTTTGTATGAGCCGCCACGGGCGAGGGAAGCGTAGGCGTTGGCGTGTTCAATCAGTCTAACGTTACAACCGGAACCAATTGCGATAGATAAACCATAATTACCAGGCTCTTCGCAGTAAGATTTATCGCCAAGAGCATGAAGAATATTAAGCGAATTATCTATGCCATTAATATAAAGCGCCTTAACCGCTGGAATGTTTAGGGAGTTGGAAAGCGCCTGACGAATCGTGATGCTTCCGTAGAATGCCCCGGTATAGTTACGCAATCTACAAGCGCCGACGTTACCATTACAATAAATAGCATCGATGTTTTCATCCTTCAAAACTGTGCCTGGACCATAATTAATACCCTCGCGTTGCATAAAGAGCGGTGTGTAATCCAGAACTGGCTTAATGGTAGAACCTGGCTCCAAAAGAGCATTAGCGGCATTATAAGAACCATAAACTGGGTTGGTAAAATCAACCGAACCAACCATAGCGATTATCTGTGAAGTTTCTACATCTATAGAAGCGAGAGCGATATTGTCTGAGCCATTTAAATAAAAGAGGCTGGCACCAGTAGCAACGGCCGCTTCGGCGGCTTGTTGTGCGCGAAGATCAAGTGTGGTTTTGATAGTCCAACCGCCAGCGCGCATGGTAGAAATACCGTATTTTTCCTCCAGTTGTTCCTTGACCGCTAGTACAAAATGCGGGGCCTTGATGCCTTCATACTGGCTAGATTCTGGCTTGATTTTGTCCAGAATAGCAACCTCTTTGGCTTCCGCTGCCTCATCTTCGCTGATATAGCCCATGGAAACCATGTCGTCCAAAACTTTGTGCTGACGCTCGATTAGCATGTCGTTACCATAAGTATTATATGGATTCAATACGCCTGGGTTGTTTGGAATAGCGGCAAGTAAGGCAGATTCGGCTAGAGTGAGGTCTTTAGCAGATTTGCCAAAATAAGTTTGCGCGGCAGACTCCACACCATTACGACGCCCACCGTAAGGGGATTGGTTTAAATACATTGTGATAATTTGGTCTTTGGAGTACATACGCTCTAGCTCAATAGACAAAATCAACTCTTTGATTTTGCGCGAAAGACCACCGCGGTCTTCGCTTTGAGCTTCATCCGAGAAATATACCTGCTTGATAAGCTGTTGGGTAAGGGTAGAACCGCCCTGAACACCGTGCCCAGTGAGGGTAGAGAAGGTTGCGCGAATCAAAGCGGCAAAATCAACTCCGATATGATTATAAAAGTTGCGGTCTTCGATAGCGATAGTAGCCTGGTACATATATGGCGAGATATCTTCTGCATCTACTACAAGGCGGTAGTTATCATTGCCAGTATCTTTCCATAGAACTTCGCCGTTGCGATCTAGGTAAGTATTGACAGTTTCGGAAATGTTCATTTCGTCGAGACGAATTTGGTCGAGATCTTTTTTGTAATACAAGAACAAACCACCAATAAAGATGATAAATAACAAAATACAAGCAGCGCAAAACTTCAAAATGGCTTTTTGGCCACGCCAAGAAAACCACCATTTAAAAACACGCTTCGGGTGGAGCCTGGCAAAAAATCTTTTGACTGGTTCTTTTGGCAGCGTAGCCAAATCTTCGGCGCGACGGCGCGCATTAGCTTCTTTTTTGGCTTGATGTTTGTAGCTGAGGCTACTGTATAAACTCATTTTTTTCTTTGACGTCTTTTTTGGCTGTTTTTTAAGCTGTTCTTTTTCGGCTTTTTTAGCCTTTTTTGACGGCAAAATGATTTCTGATTTCTTTTTAATCATATGTATATTATAACACGTGCTATAATAATAAATATGAAAAAAATACGTTTTAAGTCGGTAGTACAACTAGCCAATATGCGGCTCTCTATAAAATCCGCCGCCATAGTGCTAGCGAGTTCCGCACTCGTATCCGCCTTGCTTGGACTATTCCGCGACCGGCTTCTAAACTCGTATTATCTTGGTACCTATCCGACTGGCATTGATGCCTACACCGCAGCTTTTACAATTCCAGACTTTATGTTCTTTATTTTGACTTCGGGCGCCTTGTCTGTGTCATTTATTCCAGTTTTTAACCAACGTTTAGCAGTTGGAAATAAAAAATCGGCGTGGGAACTATCTTCTAGTTTGCTAAACCTGCTCGCACTACTCACACTTATAACCAGTGTGTTAATTATGATTTTTGCGGACCCGCTGATCCGCTATGTAGTAAGCCCTGGGTTAGATGAGTCTGGTATGATTTTGGCAATTAACATGACGCGCGTAATTGCAATCAACCCGTTTTTGTTTAGTATTGCCACGGTTATTACGTCTATCCAACAAGCGGTAGGAAGGTTCGTGTTTTATGCATTCGCGCCTGCTATATATAATATAGGCATTATTATCGGTATCACCTGGTTTACTAATGGCATTAATCTATTTGGCGTGCAAATCTTTGAAGGTGGCATTATGGGCGTAGCGTTGGGCGTAATCTTGGGTGCGATTTTGCAACTTATCGTATCTCTCATTGGACTGTTTGGGCTAGGTTTTGATTATAATTTCAAAATAAATTGGAAAAACCAAGGTTTTCGCACAATACTGAAACTTTTGCCGCCACGCTCTTTGGACCAAGGGATAGACTATGTAAACTCAATCGTAAACACCAACTTGTCATCGCGCATGGGGGCCGGTGCGGTAAGGTCGTTTAACCAAGCTTCTTCACTCCATCAAATGCCGGTAAATTTAATCGGCGTGGCAATTTCTACGGCTTTCTTCCCAAAACTTACCGAAGAACTAGGTCAGGGAGACAAAAACGAATTTTATAATACATTTAGGCAGGCGCTGCGCACAATCACCTGGATCGCTTTGCCTATATCGGTAATTGCATTCTTTGCCCGCGGCTACGTGGTGAGCTTTATCTCTAACGTTGGCAACAATGATAGCAACGGTACTATCGCATCCATTCTCGGTACACTTTGTATTGCAATTTTTGCTAGGTCGGTTTTTCATATTGCGTCGCGCGGATTTTACGCCTATCAAGACACTAAGACGCCGTTTATCGTATCTATTTTCGCAATCGGTTTAACGATTTTGCTATCAGTATGGTTCTTCTTTTTGGGCTGGGGCGTAGATGGCTTAGGCTTGGCACAATCGCTTGGTGCAATTTTTGAAATTATTATATTGTTATTTATTCTGCAACGACGTTCTAAATTTGCATTGCTTAATAAAAGTTACTGGCATGCAATGTCTAGGATGATTATTGCAACAGTCATTACTGGCTGCGTAGCTTTTTCGATGACAAAATTTTTCCCACTGCTTATTACCGACAACTCTTTAGTGAGCACCATCCCGAAATTCTTGCTAATCTCACTAGTCTCTTTAATTGCATACGTAGTTGCTAGCTTCTTCTTAAATCTAGAAGAAGCCGAGCCAATTATAAATTACGTCAAAAAAATCCTCTTCAAAAACGCCAAATAACTGGTATAATTTAAGTTATGGAAATAAAACGCGAGGATATTTTGCATTTGGCGGATTTGTCTGATTTTTCGCTGTCCGAACAAGAAGTGGAGAAACTTGGCGGAGATTTGCAGGGAATTATCAAATATATTTCACAATTGGATGAATTAGACACGGATAATGTAGAGCCAACTTATCAAGTTTTTGAGATGGAAAATGTCTGGCGTGATGACGAAATTTTGCCACAAGATGCTACGCGCGAACAATTGCTTGCGCTAACCAAAGAAGAAAAAGATAACCAAATAAAGGTACCGAAGGTATTATAATGAAAATTGCAAACAAAACTGTAACCGCTACAAGACTCGTAAAAGATGCTCTAGAAAAAGCTAAACATTTTGCAGATTATAATATTTTTACTTTTATCAATGAAGAAGGGGCGCTCAAAAAAGCCGCCGAAATTGATGCAAAAATTGCTCGTGGCGAAAAAGTCGGGCGGCTCGCTGGCGTGCCTTATGCGCTCAAGGATAATTTCTTAAGCCCGGAGGGAGAGAGCACTGCCTCGGCGCATATTTTGGAAGGATTTACTTCGCCAATTACGGCTACCGCTGTGAAAAAGTTAGAAGATGAGGGCGCGATTATGGTTGGCCGTACCAATATGGACGCATTTGCGCATGGGTCTTCTACCGAAAGTTCTTATTTTGGCCCAACTCTAAATGCTTACGACCGTGAGCGAGTAGCGGGCGGCTCGAGTGGTGGCTCGGCTGTAGCGGTGGCGCTAGATATTGTAGAATTCGCGACTGGCACCGATACTGGTGGTTCAATTCGCCAACCAGCGTCATTTAACGGCGTGTATGGACTTAAGCCGACTTACGGCTCGGTATCACGCTATGGCGTAGTAGCGATGGCGTCTTCTACCGACTGTATTGGCTTTTTTACCAAAACTCCAGATGACATGGACCTTCTAATGTCCATTACTTCGGGCCAAGATAGCAAAGATTTGACAACTTTACCTGACTATTATAATAGTGAAATCAAAAAATCTACCAAAGTAGGTATTATTAAAGATTTCTATCTAAAAGATAGTGAAATCCAAAAATGCCTTGAAGAGAAATGTGAGGGATTAAAGAAGAAAGGCTACGAGATTGTGGAATTGGAGATGCCAGCACTAAAATACGCACTTGCGGCATATTATATTATAGTGCCAGCCGAGATTGCTTCCAACTTATCTCGCTACGATGGTGTGCGTTATGGATTCCGCGCAAAAGATTCGGCAAATCTCGACGCGCTTTATTTGAATACCAGGAGCGAAGGCTTTATGCCAGAAAACAAACGCCGGATTATGATAGGCAACTTCGTTTTGTCGTCCGGTTTTTATGATGCATACTTCTTGAAAGCAGCTAAAGCCCGTACTTTGATTGTAAAAGAATACGAAAAAGCGTTTTCTAAATGTGATTTTATTCTGACACCAGTAGCGCCAAATCCGGCTTTTAAACTTGGTGAAAAGGTAAATGACCCAGTCTCGATGTATTTAGAAGACGTAATGAGTGTGCCTCTGAACCTTGCTGGCGTACCGGGACTTGCTATTCCGGCCGGAGAAACTAAAGCCGGTCTGCCAATTGGCTTACAACTCGTAGGCCCACGCAGAAGCGACAAATCCTTGATTGAATTTTCGAAGGAGTTAATGTAATGGACGGTGGAGTAGTAATTTTTATTATCGCAATACTGATTGTTGCAGTTTTTGTGTTTATTGCGATTTTGCTCACGGGCAAACGTGGCTATCATTTCAATATGGAAGCCTACCAGGCGAAATTTTTGGCGATTGAAAACAAATTACAAAAAGATAACGTGGCAAGTTATAGTTTGGTGATAATTGAGGCAGACAAATTGTTAGACAAAGCTCTAAATGAGATGGGCGTGGCTGGCAAAACCATGGGCGATAGATTAAAAAAATCCGGCGATAGATTTGCGGATATCAATGCGGTATGGCGAGTGCATAAATTGCGCAACGCTATCGCACACGAAACAGACCTTGAGATTGGCTACAAACAAGCTACGACTGCCCTTAGTATTTATAAACAAGCATTAAAAGATTTGGGAGCAATCTAATGAAATATTTTCCGACGATTGGTATTGAATGTCATGTACAACTTTGTACCAAAACAAAATTGTTTTCCGAAGTGGATAATGATGCACGTGGCAAAGAGCCAAATTCTTGCGTGTCGCCAGTGGATTACGCACTTCCGGGAATGTTGCCAAGGCTAAACGGCGAGGCAATTCGCTTGGCGATTCTCGCTGGCCGGGCGATGAATTGCGAAATTAATGCTTCTTCTCGTTTTGATCGCAAACATTATTTTTATCCAGATTCGCCAAAAGGTTACCAGATTACACAATTTTATCATCCGATTATTGGTGAAGGCTATGTAGATTTGCCGAGCGGCAATCGTGTGCGGATTGAGCACGCACACCTTGAGGGCGATGCAGGCAAGCTGACGCATTTTGATACATATTCTTTGGTGGATTTAAACCGTGTAGATACGCCGCTAATTGAAATTGTGTCCATGCCAGATATTCATTCGGCAAAAGACGCGCACGATTATTGTAAAGAACTTTGGCGGTTGATGTGTTTTGCTGGTGTAACCAATGGCGACCTCTATAATGGTAATATGCGTTTTGACGTAAATGTATCTATCGCGCCGGAGGGGTCTGACAAACTTGGTACTCGTGCGGAGGTAAAGAACCTCAACTCGTTTAGAAGTGTAGAGCGCGCTGTAGAATATGAAATCAAGCGTCAAAGCAAATTGTTGGATAATGGCGAAAAAGTCATCCAGGAAACTCGTGGCTGGAGCGATGCTACTGGCGAGACTACTGGGCAACGTAGCAAGGAAGAGGCCAAAGATTATCGTTATATGCCGGAGCCAGATTTGCCGCCGATTATTTTGTCGCAAGAGTTTATTGATACGGAATCCGCAAAATTGCCGCTCATGCCAAAAGATTATCGTGAAAAATTTGGCAAAGTAATTGCCGATGATACCCTGGAAGTTTTGTTAGATTATCCAGCACTGATGAAAAAACTCGGGGAAATTAACGAAAAATATGCTAAAAATGTTTCCAACTTGTTTACATCAGTACTGCTAGCCGAGGAGAAGTCTGCGGAATATCTCAATGATTTGCCAACGGCGGCGGAACTTTGTGAACTTTGTGAAATGAACGAGAAAAAGGAGCTGAGTTCTACTGCCACTAAAGAGGTATTTCTCCGATTATTTGATCCACAAATGAAAGGCCGTGGTGCCAAAAACATTGCCAAAGAACTTGGTCTTATTCAAGAGAATGACCTTGGTGCGCTAGAGGCGATTGTAGATACCGTACTTGCCAAGCCAGAAACCAAGAAAGCCCAAGAAGATTACAAAAACGGGGAAATGAAAGTGATTGGATTTTTGGTAGGGCAGGTAATGAAAGAATCTCACGGCAAAGCAAATCCTTCTGCCGTGCAAGAAATTTTGAGAAAAAAATTAGCCTAAACAGGCCTATATATTTCTATTATAGCACAAAATTGCAAAAAAGTCAACCTTAACCTTATAATTAGGGTTGATTTTTATTGAGAAGTGTGCTATAATCGTAACTGTTTTTGCAAAAAAAGAAATACTTATATAAGGGGGATAGACAAAATGTGTTTTGCAAGAAAGTATTTTATTAATGAAGACATCCGCTTGGGAAATTGGTGGAATAAAAACTCATGGAGCGAAAAAGCTAAATTTTTTGAATTGCCGCCTGAAAAGAGGGAATTGACAAAATCTACTGTCGAAAATGCGTTAGTAGAAGATGTTTACCTCTGCATTCAGCCTTACATCGTCGCGATGCAGATTGCACTCAACAAAACGATGATACAGTCGATGCGTGGCGAAATTCAGCGAATTTTGGCCGAGTATGGTGGTAGAGATATTATCTACGTGTCGAAAACGGCAAGTTTGCCAGCTGGACTGGCACGCGGTGCCACCGAACTTTCGCCTAAGATTTTCTTAGCGAGCGAGCGTTGTACTATGCCGCTTGGAGAGTTTTTACTCTTTTATAAGGGCGGTTATTATGCTCCAGCAACGGTGATGGAAGAGTGGACCGGCATGAATGAAAAAGAGCAGTCACTCGCTTACGAAGAAATTGTAAAATTCATTCGGCGCACACTTGAAACACTGCACAAAAGTCACCAGCAGGTGGCAATGTCTTCGTGAAAAAAGAAATGCCTCGATTTTAATCGGGGTTTTTTCTTGTTTTAGATATTTTTATGGTATAATAATGAAAATTGTGTCTTTTTTGTAGTGTGGAAACTCAGAATGACAATTAAATAATTAATAATAAAGGAGCATATGGCTAACGAAATCAAAGACCTCTCAATGCTACGCAACATTGGTATCATTGCGCACATTGATGCAGGCAAGACTACGACCAGCGAGGCGATTCTTTACCGTACTGGTCTCAAACACAAAATCGACCTAGTAAAGGGCGGCACCGGTGGTGCTGACACCGACTGGATGGAGCAGGAAAAGGAACGTGGTATTACCATTACTTCCGCTGCTGTAACCGTTTACTGGAAAAATCATCAAATCAACATTATCGATACCCCGGGCCACATCGACTTTACCGCTGAGGTGGAGCGTTCTCTCCGTGTACTCGATGGTGCGGTAGTAGTATTCGACGGCAAGATGGGTGTAGAAGCTCAGTCCGAAACTGTATGGCGCCAAGCTACCAAGTACGGCGTACCACGTATTTGTTTCGTAAACAAAATTAACCAAATCGGTGGTGATTTCTACAAATCTCTAGACTCTATCCACAAACGTCTTTCTAAGAACGCTGTGGCTATTCACCTTCCAATTGGTTTTGAAAAAGATATCTGCGGTGTAGTAGACCTTATCGATATGAAGGCTTACACCTACAAAGATTATGCTGATCACGAACTTACCGTTGGTGAAATCCCAGCAGACATGGTAGAAAAAGCCAAAAATGCTCGCTCGATGCTTATCGAGGAGGCTGTCCAAGCCGACGAAGCCCTTATGGACAAATTCTTCTCTGAGGGTGAAGATTCCATCACTACCGAAGAACTAAAAGCCGCACTTAGAAAGCGCGTGCTCGATGGCGACTTCTTCTTAGTCACCGGTGGTGATGGTCGTGGCGTGATCGTAGAAAAAGTTCTCGACCTCATGACCGATTATCTCCCATCTCCACTTGATCGTGACCAAGGCCAAACCGTTGGTACCGATCCAAAGACCGGCGACCAAATCGTCCGCAAAGCCGACAATAAAGAACCTCTTACCGCTCTCGCATTCAAGATTGCTACCGACCCATTCGTAGGTAAGCTTATCTTTATCCGCGTTTACGCTGGTAAGCTCAAATCTGGTGATACCGTGCTTAACGCATCTACTGGTGATAAGGAACGTATCGGCCGCCTAGTACGTATGCATGCTAATGATCGTAAAGATATTTCTGAAATTGGTGCGGGTGATATCGCTGCAGTAGTAGGCCTAAAGAATGTAACTACTGGTACTACTATCTGTGATCCAGCACATCCAATTCACCTAGAGTCTATCGAGTTCCCAGATCCTCCAGTATCTATTGCTGTTGAGCCAAAGACCAAAGCAGACCAAGAGAAAATGGGTATCGGCCTCTCGAAGATGGCTGAAGAAGATCCAACCTTCCGCGTGCACACCGACGAAGAAACCGGCCAGACCATTATTTCTGGTATGGGTGAGCTTCACCTCGAGATTATTATCGACCGTCTCAAACGTGAGCACGGCGTAGAAGCAAATACCGGTGCTCCACAAGTAGCATATCGCGAAACTATTCGCTCTACCGCTGAAGCACAAGGTAAGCACATCAAGCAATCTGGCGGTCGTGGTCAATATGGTGACGTATGGATCAAGTTTGAGCCAAACGAACCAGGCAAAGGCTTTGAATTTATCGATCAAATTAAAGGTGGTGTGGTTCCTCAGGAATACCGCAAACCAGTACAAAAAGGTGTGGAAGACACCCTCGCTGGTGGTGTTATCGCTGGCTACCCAGTAGTAGACATCAAGGCTACCCTCTATGATGGTAGCTACCACGATGTCGACTCCTCCGAGCTCGCCTTCACCCTCGCCGGTGCGCTTGCAACTCGCGAAGGTATCAAGAAAGCAAACCCAGTGCTCCTTGAGCCTGTGATGAAGCTTGAAATTACCACCCCAGAAGAATTCATGGGTGACGTAATTGGTGATATCAACTCTAGACGAGGCCGCATCGATGAGATGGAAGACCTCAACGGTGGCGCTAAGCTCATCAAAGCTTTCTGTCCACTCGCAAACTTGTTTGGTTATACTGGTGACCTTCGTGGTATGACCCAAGGTCGTGCAGCTTCTTCGATGGAGCTCTTCGCTTACGAGGAAGTACCACCTAACGTAGCTCAAGAAATCATCGAGAAGCGTAACTCTAAATAAAACCGCATCAAAAATCCCGGGCGTCTGCCCGGGTTTTTGTTAGGCCTCATTAAAAATGATTTTATAAATGTTCTCAGCGTATGGTCTTAGACAATAACTAGTTAGTTCTATGAGACTTTTTTCTTGTTCACTAAGTTCTGTCTCGCCAAGAGTATACTTGATTGTTTTCTCCAGAATCCGAAGAAACCGACTCGGGATATTCTTTCCGAGATACACCATCACTTCTTTATGGATTTTGTTGATATCTCTGATATCCTCGTAGTGATCAAACACGCCCATGACGATGCTTTTCTCGGTCATAAGGTATGCATCGAGAAATCTAAACATTCGGCAATTATAGATAGTGATGTCACTTCTAATAAAACCGTGTTTAAAAAACCAATCCATGATTCTTACATAGAGTCCTATACCGATGATACCTTTGTAGGCATCCTCCAGAGCCTCTTTATCATCTGGAGTAAGCTTGATTTTGCCTAAATACGCATTGTCTACGGCGGCGTCTTTAATGTATTCCCAGAAAACCCGTGCTTCGAGTTCGCCTGCATAGGCATCATATTCTTCAGGGATCCTATGATAATAGATATCCCTAGCATTATCAACGAGTGTATTCTCGTCAGTTCTTTTGAAGAACTTGAGTAGAATCCGCTCTTCCTTCGATAATTTAGTAGTTTTTTCAATGTCTGAGATTAGCTCCTCTGAATGAAACTCTTCTTTTTTCCGACAATTCATTTTTGCCCCTCCTTTGCCTAATTATTAAAGTACATTTTGCTATTATATAATATATAGTATTTTTAGTCAATGAAAAAGCCCGCCGATGTAACTGGCGGGCTTTTTTGTGGAGGTGATCATGAGAAGATTATATTTCATCCTCATCTTCATCCGGCTCGATTTTGGTAAAAATTATCATGAAAACAATCTGAAGAGCCAGGAGCAGCAGCCAAGCTGCTGGTATGATAAAAAAAGGGCACGGAATTTTTTTATGTAAAAACATTGCAATGACTCCGATGAAAAATGTTAATTCAAATAGAATCATCTGAACACTATAGATAATACTATTCATGGCGTATCCCCCCTTTCACGCAAAAATTTTTTAATGGCAGCAGCACGACGATAGCGCACTTCTTCTTCGTATTCTTCATCAAATATCTCGTCAATTTTGACCGAGATTAGCGTCGTAATGACACCAAAGATGGCCGAGATAAGAAAAATAACAAAAGCTACTGCCGGCCGCACTAAAACAAACATGAATATGGAGAACGTTAGTCCTTCCAAAGTCATTACTATGCCAAATCTGGCATAAATTTGATTTTTCTTATCTATGAACATAGATAAGAGCCAAATGCCAACAATGGCCAACATGATTACTGCCATTGTAGTCATAATTTCGTTTTCGATAGCCGCCACCTGATCATAGCCTGGTCTAATAATCTGCAACATAGCATAACCCTCCTTTTTAAGCTACTCTATTGCAAAACAATAGTTACATCTTTAATTATACCACAAAATGCTTATCTTGTCTAGATGTGGCGGAGATTTTTTCTAACTTTACTCTTTACAATTTGATAAAAATAGTCTAAAATAGTATTGTAGAGCTTTGGAGCTGGTTTTTATTAGCGCTCCAAACGTAATAAATATAAAAGGAGAATGAATGGCAAATTTTGACCGTTCCAAACCACACATTAACGTGGGTACTATGGGTCACGTTGACCATGGTAAGACCACTCTTACTGCTGCGATTACTAACGTTCTCGCAAAGCGCCTTCCTTCAGATGTAAACAAGGCAGTCGCTTATGATCAAATCGATAACGCTCCAGAGGAAAAGGCTCGTGGTATCACCATCGCTACTTCCCACCAGGAGTATGAGTCTGAAAAGCGCCACTACGCACACGTAGATATGCCAGGCCACGCAGACTACATTAAAAACATGATTACCGGTGCTGCACAGGTTGATGGTGCTATCCTCGTAGTTGCTGCGAACGATGGTCCATTGCCACAAACTCGTGAGCACGTACTCTTGGCTCACCAGGTAAACGTACCAAAAATCATCGTTTTCCTAAACAAAATGGACCTCGCCGATCCAGAACTCGTAGAGCTCGTAGAGATGGATGTTCGTGACCTTCTAAACAAATATGGTTTCGATGGTGACAACGCTCCAATCATCAAGGGTTCTGCTACTAAGGCTCTTGAAGGCGACAAAGAAAACGAAGATGCCATCATGGAACTCGTTCACGCTATGGACGAATACTTTGATATTCCAGAACACGATCTCGACAAACCATTCCTAATGCCAATCGAAGACGTCTTTTCTATCAAAGGCCGTGGTACTGTGGCTACTGGTCGTATCGAGCAGGGCGTAGTCAAGTTGAACGATGAAGTTGAAATCGTCGGTCTGCGCGACACTCAGAAATCTGTCGTGACTGGTATTGAGGCCTTCCACAAGACTCT
>JAZNWC010000019.1:0-7868 GCA_045593145.1 Candidatus Nanosyncoccus sp. | reverse complement strand
AGATAGTTGATTTGGGCGTTTATCCATGTGGTCTTCTAGCCCCACGTCCTTCAGAGCTTTTTTGGCACGCTGGATGCCCTCGCGTTTAGAAATACCGGACAGAGTTAGTGCTAGTCGCACATTTTGCAAAATCGTTTGATGCGGAATCAAATTATAACTTTGGAATACAAACCCCACCCGGTGATTGCGATACGAATCCCAATCCTTGTCGCGAAATTTTTTAGTACTTTTTTCATTAATAATTAAATCGCCAGAAGTATACCTATCAAGCCCGCCAATAATATTAAGTAACGTAGTCTTGCCAGAACCAGACGGCCCCAAAATCGCCGCAAATTCATTTTCACGAAAATTAAGGTTGATGTTTTTTAAAACTTTCTGTTTTACGCCACCAACAACATAGACTTTGGTTACACCCTTTAACTCAAGCATTAATATAATTATATCACAAGTTTAAATGTGGTTGTGTTTTTTGTTGAACTAGCTATCAAATTCCAATGATTTCTTTCTGCTACTGCCTTTGCAATCGAAAGCCCTAGCCCCACACCACCGGCACTTTTATCCGCCTGATAAAATCTGTCAAAAATGTGTGGCAAATCTTTGTCGTCTATCGTGGCACCATCGTTTATCACCAAAATCTCATTATTTATCACACGTAGTTTTACCATCCTGTTGCAATATTTTATCGCATTGTCCATCAAAATATTCAAAATCTGTGTCAAATCTTCAGCATTTATTTTTGTATTACTGCTACCATTATAATAATATGTAAAATCGATATTTTTTAATCGCGGCTCAAATTCGCTTGCTATTTTTGTAAGCAAATCTTTTACGTTTGTCATTTTCTTTTCACTAGCCTTCGTCAAATCCGCTCGCGCCAAAGTCAAAAGCTCATTATTCAAATTCGTTAATTTAGTGGTTTCTCTCTCGATGTTTTTAATCCACTTGTTGCCTTTAATATTCGCCGCTTCTAGATTCGCCGCAATCGCCGCTAGTGGAGTTTTGATTTCGTGCGAGGCATTAGCGATAAAAACTTTCTGGGCATCGTAAGTTTCACGAATCGGCTTAATTGCTTGTTCAGCCAGATAGTAAGAAACTAGCGCCACTACAATTTCGATTGCCAAACCCGCCGCAGTTAAAGTAATCAAAAGCTGCCGTGCCGCTGTGTCTTTTTCTTCGCGGATAACATCCTCCATAAAATCTTCCACCTCTTCGTTCATGCGCGGAGCGTCTTTTGGAATCGGCGGGCGATTATTAGCCGAGTGTGTCGATACTATATATATAAGCGAGAAAATGCCCACGATTACAATCGTTGTTACACCTAGATTTATCAAAATTAACTTATTTCTTAATTTTCTAAACATAACTTGTAGCCCAAACTCCTAATTGTTTTAATTTTTACATTCGATTTCAAATCTTTGATTTTGCGGCGAAGATAACTCATATAAACCTCTACGTAATTTTCATCAAATTCTGAATCTGCGCCCCACACGTGTGCCAAAATTTGCGCTTTGGTCACTGCTATATTCGGATTTTTAATAAGCATTTCAAAAATACCAGCTTCTTTGTCTGTAAGTTCTACGCCATTCAAAGTTCTATTTGTAATATCGTATTTCAGATCACCAAACTTTGCCACCTTTTTCTCTGCCAGTGGTGGGCGGCGCGTGAGCGCATTAATTCTGGCGATTAGCTCGGCAGTTTTGAATGGTTTAGCAAGATAATCATCCGCGCCAGTTTCTAACCCACGGATTTTATCCTCTACTTCGTTCAACGCCGAAAGTATAATGATTGGCGTTTTAATTTCGTGCGAGCGTGCAATTTTTAAAATTTCCAGTCCCGACATTTTTGGCAACATAATATCTAGCACAATACAATCATAATTGGGTTTTAATGCCAGTTCTAAACCCTCTTCACCATCTGCCGCGTAATCCACATCGATTTTATTTTTCTTTAATATGTGAATGACTGCCTCGGCCAAAAATTTTTCATCTTCTACATATAATATTCTCATACCTCAATTTTATAATAAAAAACTTAAAAATAATTTAAGATTTTTTTAATGATTTAATATTATAATAAGCATATGGACGAAAAAATATTTGACCGTGTAGAAAAAAAATATATCATTGATGCGGCTCAAAAAAAGCAGCTTCTTAAAGTAATTTCTCGCAAAATGAAACACGATCAATATCACAAATCCAAAGTCATGAATATTTATTTTGATACCGACAATTATGATTTAATTATCAAATCCATCGAAAAACCAGAATTTAAAGAAAAGTTACGTGCGCGTAGTTACGGCGGCTTCGATAAAGTCTTTTTGGAAATCAAAACCAAGCTAAAAGGCAAGGAAGTTAATGTTGGTTATAAACGTCGTGTGTTAATTACCCACAAAGATTATGACAAATTTGTCGCCGGTAAAAAAACCATCGTGGAACTAGCCAAACAAAAGATCGAAACAGAAAATGATCTCCAAATTGCCAAAGAAATTGATTATCTTATCAAGCATTTTGATTTAAAACCGAAGATTCTAGTTTATTATGATCGCGTCAGTTACAAAAGCGAAGATAAAGTTCGTATTACCTTTGATGAAAACTTAAAATATCGCAACAAAAACTTAAAATTTACTAAAAATGCGAAAGATAACCACTATTTTAATAACGAGAAAAATATTATAATGGAAATTAAAGCTGGGGGCGCATTGCCACTTTGGCTTTCCAAAGCGTTATCTGGCGCCAGAGCGTTCCCTACAAGTTTTTCGAAAATTGGTAAAATATATGAACAATTAAGAAAGGAGAACAATGTTTAACAGTATATTTGACACCAGCACCGTCGGTCTTAGCGTTACCACGGCTTTAATTTGCGCCGGTGTGGCCTTGACGCTTGGCGTAGCAATTGCGATTGCTCATCGCCAGACTTCGCAGACCACCAAAGGTTTTTTGGTCACTCTTGCGGTCTTGCCGCTACTCGTGATGGCCGTAATGATTATGATTAACGGCAACCTCGGCACTTCTATTGCCATTCTCGGTGCTTTCTCGCTAATTCGTTTCCGTTCGATTCAGAGTCGCGCCAAAGATTTGCTCAGTATTTTCTTTGCCATGATGATTGGTCTCGCACTTGGTATGGGGCATGTCTTGTTCGCGGTAGTCATCACGGCGATTGGAATTGTCGCTATCATCTTTTTCTCTTCCACCCGCTTGTTGGAGCCAGACGCACATGAACGCGTACTCAGAATTACCATTCCGGAAGATTTGGATTACGACGATGTATTCAGCGATATTTTCAAAAAATATACTTCTCGCACCAAACTTGTCCGCATGAAAACCGTCAATATGGGCAGCCTCTACGACCTCACCTATGATATCAAATTAAAACACGGCGTCAAAGAAAAGGCTTTCCTAGATGAAATCCGCGTCAAAAATTGCAATCTCAAAGTTTTGCTTAGCCAACCTGTACTAGAGGAGGAAATTTAATGAAGGAAAAAACCAAATGGTTTATATTTGGTGGGTTCGTTGTAATACTTATAGTGGCCGGCATCATTATTAATAATATTGTTGGCACCGCTCAAAAAGATTCGGATATTTTGGATACCTACAATGGCGACATCAACACCAACTGGGACGTTCTAGAAACTAATGAAATCGTTTTGGAGGAAAGCTATACTATCACCAAAGCTGGTGTTTATAGTTTTTCTGGTGCATTAAATAATGGCGGCATTATCGTTGATGTAGATGACAAAAGTTCAGTCAAAATTATTTTGAATGACGTGTCTATTGCTAATTATTATGGACCAGCTATCGCCTGCTACGAAGCCGATGATTTGGTTATTGAGTTCAATGGCGAAAATTATCTTACCGACGGCAGCGCTTATAATAGCTCACTAGATGAAGATGTCGAGGGTGTAATTTACTCCAAGGCCGATTTATCGCTAAGTGGCACCGGCGCCGTTACCATAACTTCTAATTATAAAGATGCTATTGTTGGCAAAGACGACCTTACTATTCGTAGCGGCACTTACAATATTGCCGCTGTGGATGATGCAATTCGCGGCAAAGATAGTGTCTACATAACTGGTGGCACGCTCAATATTGCCGCGGCTGAAGATGGCATTAAATCCACCAATAATACTTTAGCGAGCAAAGGTTTTGTCTATGTTACTGGTGGCACGCTCAATATTTCGGCCGGCGACGACGGTATCCACGCCGAAAATTATCTCGTAATCGATGGTGGCGAAATTAATATCGAAAAAAGTTACGAAGGTCTAGAGGGCGTAAAAATCACCATCAACGGTGGCAACATTGGTGTTGTTGCTTCTGATGATGGCATCAACGCCGGCGGTGGTACTAGCGAGTCCAACACTCCGCGCCCAGGTGGTATGATGGATGCCGACGAAGACTGCGTGCTTACTATCAATGACGGCGATGTCTACGTCAATGCCAACGGTGACGGTATCGATAGTAATGGTTATGTATATATCAACGGCGGCAATGTGGTAGTAGATGGCCCAACCAACAATGGTAACGGCGCTCTAGACGCCGGGCTAGGTTTTATTGTCAGTAGTGGCAAAGCTATCGCGGTAGGTTCTAATGGCATGGCCGAAAACTTCGGCAGTAAATCTAGCGTCAATAATATCAGTGTGTACCTTTCTAATACTCAAAAAGCAGGTACTTTGGTAGAAATCAAAAACATAGATGGAGATACTGTTTTTAGTCATACTTCTGCAAAATCCTTCTCACACATTGCGGCGGCAAGTAATGACTTTATCACTGGAGACACATATATTATATATATAGATGGTGCAGAATATACTCAATTTACAATCACTGGCATTACTACAGTAGTTGGTAGCCGCACCAATGGATACGGCAATCCAGGTGACCCAAACGATTTTCGTCGCTAATTTATTAGACTTATGCTATAATGTAGAAAAGGAGGTCTAGTGCAACTAATTATTATCTTGCTTGTGACAGTGTCTATTCTGACATTCTTGTCCGGCGCCATAGTATTCTTTGGGTCCACTAAAGGCAATCGCATCCGCTCTGGCTGGTATTTTGCCGCCGCAATTTTTGCTACCGTTTGGATGGTGGCCATTTCGGCTTTTCTTATTGCCGATGCTAGCCGCGCAGACGTCGTCAGTTGGCACATTAATTGGATTTTTGCTAGCGCGCTTCTCCTTGACGCTACTTTTCTTGGTTATGTTGCCTGGCAGGCAAAATACGGCAAAGTTCTCACAATCGCTTTTGTCGTTTTTGCGGCAGTTATTTCTGCATTAATTTTTACAGCGCCAAATCTTCTCTACTCCAACGTAAATTTTGCCCCAACTGGCAATACTATTGATATTGTCATTGGGCCACTCTATGTTACGTATATTGCCTTTTTTGCCTTGATTCTGCCAGTCATTGTTACCAATCTTTTGCTCCAATACAGCAAAACTAAGTCCGAGCGTAAACGCGGCGGTGATATCGTCACCATGGTGAGTTTCGGCATCTCTAGCGTACTCACGGTAATATTTGACGTAGTGATGCCTCTGCTTGGGCGCTGGGATATGGTTTGGGTTGGTCCACTTGCTCTCGCTATCACTATTATTGCAGTCTATTATACGATTTTGCGTTACCGCTCACTCGACCTTAATTCCATTTGGCTCAAAATCTTTTCCTATATCGTTATTACCGCTTCATTATCTATTATCTACATGATTATCTTTTCGCTTGTATTCGCCGGTATGTTCCGCGGCGCCACGCCTAGCACCGAAGTTATCATTCTGAACTTCATTATGATTTTTATCGTGATTATCTTGATGCCTGCCATCAGCAACATTACCATGCATATTCGTTCCCTTGTGTCCGGCAAGTCAGATTCTAAAAACGACAAAAAGGAAGATTAATGATATCCGAAACGCAAAAAAAATCCAGAATGACAATTCTGCTATCTATCAATGCGGCAGCTATTTTTATTGCTGGTATTCTAATTGCGAGTGCTATCTGGTTTAATGGTGGTATTAATTTTCGTTTGGTCGGCGAACGTTCTGATATCGTCGCAGACGACATGGGCGAAATGGAACTTCTGGAATCAGTCTCCGACACCGAATCTACACCCGTAGCTTACGATGGTAGTCTCGGTGGCTATACCTATACTGCTCAACCTAGCTACGAATATAGCGATAGCGCAGTGCCAGATGGTGAAATTTGGAACGAAACTTCCCTCACCATGTATGCCACGCCAGATATTGATATCTGTGTCGGCGGCGGTTTGTCAGATCTTGGTGAAATGTACTGGCAGACTTCTAATCCCAATGTGATTTCTGGTTTTTATGATTCTGCCCGTACCTGGCTAGGTTATAATAGCGACACCTGCCGTTACCCAGTTGTTACCGGCATCGGCACCACTACGATTACCGCTGGCACTTATGATGGCAAACGCAAAGATAGTATCACTGTTACTGTCCTTGCTCCACCTGCCGAGCAATGGAAGCGCGAAGTTCTCAGTTTTGTCAACAATATCCGCGCTAATAATAATTTAGATCCTCTTGCCTGGGGGTCCACTTGTGAAGAAGCCGCCAATATCCGTGCTCAGGAGATAACCACCCGCTACGACCATACCCGCCCGGATGGTCGTAGCTGGTCATCTGCCTGTCCAGCACCGGATAGTGGCGGTACCAGTGGCGAAAACTTAGCCGTTGGCAACGCCGCCGTTTCTCCAGTTACCACCGTTATGCTCTGGATGGGCTCGGATAGCCACCGCGAAAATATTTTAAATCCTACTTTTACCAAATTAGCGGTTGGTTTTGTTTTTGATTTAGATTCTACTTACAAAACACATTGGTCACAATATTTTAGCACCTACTAAGGTCTTACCGATTTTAATCTATCCAAATACCAAACAGCGGTTTCATCATCCATTAATCGAGTTTGCATATTACTATCATACGCCGTTGGCACCACCTTAGTCTGAAGTAGTTTACCGTTATAAAAATAGTGCGCAAGGATCAAACTTCTGGTAGTACCCGGCCACCAAATCTGGTCAAAAAAGAGATTCCCTAAACCATAATAGATTGCGCCGTTACCGTATAATTCATAGGTCTGGGGCTGATGTGCACTGGTACCCACCACTACGTCAGCGCCAAGGTCAATCAGATGCCGGAAAAATCCAACTTGATCCCCTGCCGAAGAATTTGCATAATCGCAAGCTGTGCTCTCATATTCGACATCATAGGCGCTACATTCATAATATTGGATATCTACAATCACTTTATCACCGCGCGCTTTGGCTGCTCCGATTTCATTTATTGCATTCTCTTCATAATATTGATTTGCGCCAGGCGTGTTATCGAGCGTAGCGCCACCAGTCGAAAGGTTATATGCCAGCATCGTAATTCCAGTACCTTTTTCGTTTAAATTTAGCGGCGTTGCTGCCTCTGTAGCCATTTTCCCACCACCTACCACTTTAATTCCACCATTGTTATATATATCTATCGTTTCGGCCGCCGCTTCGTCGCCACAATCTTGATTATGATTACCAGTCAATTCCACCACATCTAAGCCAATCGCTGTCAGAGTATCAATAAATCTCCGGTCCGAGCAAATATTACTGCCAGTTGCATAATCCGAAAACGAAGATTCGTTCGATGTATGAGTTATGTCAAAACTAGAAAGATAATCTTTGATATATGTCGCAAAAAATGTCGCATCGCCCACTTCATAAAGTTTGCGATTCATACCACGACTCATTGCCGTTACACCAGTTTGTGCAAAAGTCAGTACTGTTTCTTTGGCTGGAAAATCTTTTTTAAAATCTTTTTCTACCAATGGTTTTATTTCTTCATCATATTTTTCGGATTCAAATTTAATAATTTCAAATTTTGCACCTTTATC
>JAZNWC010000018.1:0-35682 GCA_045593145.1 Candidatus Nanosyncoccus sp. | reverse complement strand
TACCGTTCTCGCCCTCGCCACCATTCGCCTGAGCAAGAAAAAAGTCCTCGTTCAGGACCTCTACTCTATTGAGACGCTCGCCCGCGTTGATTGTATCTGTCTTGATAAAACCGGTACCCTTACTACCGGCAATATGAAGGTAAAAGACATTATTCCGGCAGAAGGTAGCGACGAGAATGCCGTTATTAATGCGCTAGAGCTTATTTTAGCCCATTTACCGGCCGATAACGCTACAAGTAAGGCTCTTCACGAAAAGTTTGCGAGAAGTGCCAAAAATCGCGCCACAGGCGATTTTGAGCTTATCCCATTTTCTTCCGACCGCAAATATTCTGGCGTCCGCATCGGCAAAACCGAATACCTAATCGGCGCTCTCGACTTCATGACCAATAGCAAAGACTATTTGAGGCAGGGAAAGAAGCTCAAGGGCATCTATAGAGTGTTAGCCGTGATGAAAAGCGAGAAACTCCTTGGTTTCGTACGCCTAGAAGATGAGATCCGCTCCGACGCCACTGAGATTATCGATTATTTCTATCATAACGACGTCGACATCCGCATCATCTCTGGCGATGACCTTGCCACGGTAGAGAATATCGCCTCTGTTGTGGGTGTCAAAAACGCCCACGGCGTAGATTTGTCTACTGTCAAAAATCCAAATTACAAAAAATTAGTCAAAGAATATAACATTTTTACTCGCGTCAAACCCGCCGAGAAAAAAGATCTCATCGAAGCCCTTAAAAAATCTGGCAAAACCGTCGCCATGACCGGCGATGGCGTCAATGATATTCTCGCCATGAAAGAGGCCGATTGTTCCATCGCCATCGGCGAAGGTTCCGACGCCGCTCGCCGTTCCGCCAAACTCGTGCTCCTTGGCTCCGATTTCGCCTCTGTACCATCCATTATCGACGAAGGCCGCCAATCTATCAACAACTTGGAGCGCTCCACGGCGCTATTTCTTGCCAAAACTGTCTACGCCTCTATCCTTGCCGTCCTCTTTGTTATTCTCCCACTTAGCTACCCATTCACCCCAGTAGAAATGTCGCTTCTAAACTTCGCCTGTATCGGTTTTCCGGGCCTCGTTCTCTCCCTCGAGCACAACACCGACCGCATCAAAAACAATTTCACCAGAAATATTCTTACCTATTCTTTCCCAATTGGCCTCACCGTCTCTTTCTGTATGGCTACCCTCTCTTTTGTCTCTCACTTACAAGGTTTCTCCCGCCCAGAGCTCACTACCATCTCTGTATTTGTCACCTTCACTATCGATTTGGTTCTCATCTACTGGATTTCTCGTCCACTCAACCTTCTCCGTAGAAGTTTGCTCATTGGCATCATTGGTATCATGGCTGCCGCCTTCCTCATTCCGCTCATCCGTGATTTCTTCGAATTTGTCTTTCTCACCCCAAGCAATATCATCGTAATGGTTACCATCATCGCTGGCGGCCTCGTCATCTTTGAAATTATGCGCCGCTTAATGCGCCGCTTCGCCGACCGCATCCTCAAAAATGTCTAATTTTCAATCGAAATTCTCGGGTAAATATTGAGTTTATACGGGTCTACCGGCTCCACCCCAGACTGTATTTCGTAATATGCCGCTGCTGCTACCATCGCCCCATTATCCCCAGACAAGCTAATCTCAGGAAAAGAAGTAGAAAAGCCTTTTTGAGAGAGTAAGACTTGGCCTAGCGGCTCGGAGCGCTCTCTCGAAAAGGCTCTTTCTACTTCCTCTCTAAGCACCTTATTTGCGGATACGCCGCCAGCTAGCAGCATCGACCGCACCTCTGGATGTTGTTCTAGGGCCATCTGTAATTTTTCCACCAAAATATCCACCGCAGTTTTTTGAAATGACGCCGCGAAATCTGCAACTTGTTGTTCAGCCAAGAGCTCCTTTAGTTTGTGCGACGGATAAGAAATCGGCACTCCCACCTCTTTTTGCACAGCCCGCAGCACCGCAGTTTTTAGCCCCGAAAACGAAAAATCTAGCCCCTCCACTTTCGGATGAGGCAACTTATATCTAAATGCATCACCTTTTTCGGCGGCTTTTGCAATCGAGGGCCCGCCCGGATATGGCAACCCCAAAATCTTCGCCACCTTGTCAAAGCACTCCCCCACAGCATCGTCATGCGTCGTCCCAATAATCTCAAACTGATTATGCCCCGGCATGTACAGTATCTGCGTATGTCCACCAGACACCACGAGTGCGATGATAGGGAAAGATGGGTGGTCAGGAATAGTATCTCGAGGGAGCTCTCGGAGGCTGCTGCCGAGAGCGCAGGACGCCGAGCCCCGTAAAGACGGGCGCGAGGACGTCCGGTCCCGAGAGATACTGTTCTGGCCACCTAGTAGCATTCGGTCTACATGCTCTTGAGGCGACGCGACCCGAGATTGAGCGTGAGCATTGCCTTCTATCCAATTCGCATACACATGTGATTTTAGATGGTGTACAGCATAAAGTGGCTTATCATGAAGAATTGCGAGTGTCCGTGCCGTTAAAGTCCCCACCAGCAGGGAACCGAGCAACCCCGGCGCATACGTTACTGCAATCGCATCAATATCATCCCAGGTGCACCCCGCATCAGACAGCGCCTTATTCACCACCGGCATCATCACCTCTAAGTGGCTTCTTGCCGCTACCTCTGGTATCACACCCCCATATTCTGCAAAAATATCAATCTGGGACACCACCACATTAGACAGAATCTCCCGCCCATCACAAACTACGGCAGCCGCCGTTTCATCACAACTTGTCTCTATCCCCAAAATTTTCATAGCTATATTATATCACACCATGCATATTATTCGTGATGATATTTTCCACCCTTGCTAATTTCTTGTGCGCGGTATATCTGTTCTACCGCCATTGTCCGGAATAATTCATGCGGAAACACTAATCGCGAAAAGCTCCATACAAAATCTGCGCTTTCTCTTACAGCCTCATCAAACCCATATGCTCCGCCAATCAACATTACTACATTTTTTCCACCCACAAACGCCTTTTCTAACCTCTGGGAAAATTCATTTGATGATATATTTTCCCCACGTTCATCACAGCAAATCACATAGTCGCGCCCATCGAATGGCCAATCTGTTAGTTTTCGCGCCAGCTTCTCTTCATCCAAAAATTTCCATTCCACATCAAATGGTTTTCTCAGGCGTTTTTCATATTCATTGATAATTTCTAAAAACGCCCCCGCATTTTTCTTGCCCCCTGCCATAATTTTTATCATACAAAAATTATAACATATGATATAATCAGATACGAAATGTCACACGCACTTTACAGGAATATAGGAAAGAGGTGAAAAAAGTGAAAAATACAGAAAAAATCAATGTGACGAAAATGGCCGTAAAAGACCAAATAATCATTCATCGGGCTGATGACGACGAAAATGATTGCCGCTTAAATAACAACAAGCCCCACGTAGGCAAACCTGAGTATGACCCTAAATACAAAGCCTACAATGACTGACTTCCTCTCACCGCATGCGCCCCCCACGTGGGGCGCAATTTTTCTGCATAAAAAACGCCCAACAGGGGTGAAATAGTCTAACTGGACCGGCAGGATATTTATCCAAGACCGGTCGCAAGAACAAAAAATACCGAGCAAGCTCGCTATTTTTTCTACTTGGCTGGACCGGCAGGATTCGAACCTGCGAATGCTGGGACCAAAACCCAGTGCCTTACCGCTTGGCGACGGTCCAATACCTATTCATTTTAGCACAAAATTCAAATTCTCGCAAACCTAAACCCTTACCACTACGGCCGTACGGTCATCTTTTTTAGTAGCTCGCCTAGTTAGAGCTTTTGCCGCTTCGCTCGGGCTAGTTGCGCTCATCACAGCGAGAGCCATTTCTTTAGTCGGGATAAAATCTTCTGGTTTGTCCCCAGTAATTCCATCAGAGCAAAACACCAATTGGTCCCCATTCAAAAGCTGCACTTCGCCAACTTGTTGCACTATTTTGGTAGAATCTATGTCTCGCCTCCCTAGAGCATTGGCAAGAAGATTCCCTACACCTTCATCTTGCGTAATTTGATAGGCATCGCCATTTCTAATCACATAAATACGTGAGTCTCCAACGCAACCAAAAATTAGCTTCTTTTGCCCTTTTTCTTTGATAATTTTTCCGACCACAGCTGTAGAGCAACCAGCTCCAGCTGTTTGGTTAATTTCATCATTTGCAAAAATCAGCATGTTTCTAATTCCATCAGTCGTATTCACATCGAGAGTTTCGGCAAGAGATCCTACTACCCTTGCCGCAGTATCAGATGCTATGCCAGCCCCATCAGCTTCGCCAGCGCCATCAAACACTCCAAAAATCCCCTTTTCTTCATTGACATACATCGCATCTTTATTTGAGCGTTCAACATTCACGGCTCCCGGATCGATTGTATATGCCTTATTCAAAGAATATCCGCCAGCCTCTACTTTTAGGGTCTCTTGCGCTTCGCCTGCTGTCTCGCGATGAAACATCATATTGTGTTCTTCCGCATCCCTATCCAATCGCTTCATTGCCTTGTAATATTCATATCTTTTCCCATAAACCTTTTGGCAAAATTCCCCCATTGCATTATTATATTCACGAGATTTGTCATCTCCGTTTGCTTCGCGTATCATGGTTAAAAATTTTACCGCATCATCTTCAAATTCCATTGGTGTAGGATATTTTGTGAGAAATGCGTTCAGCTCGCCGGGCCCAGCATTGGCATAATTTTCCCACTCACCGCCCGTCATATATGTCAAAATTCTTTTGCTATGTTTATCATCTACACTGGCAAAAATTTCTCCCATCGGTTTTTTATTACTAGGCATCGCGATCTGTCTAAGTAACTGATTTTCCAGCTTTTTTACCTCATCGCCGTCTTCGTACATTTTCTCAAAAACTGCATCCTCATCTTTCAGACTTATTTCAGACCAATCTGCACCGTTTACCTCAGAAATGTAGTCAATATTACCACCGCTAAGGAGATACCCCACAATCTTCTTTTCGTGTATCTCTTCTTTTGACGTCTCCTCGCTCATCATCTCATGGTTTTTCATACCCCAAATATAGCACAGACTCTCTATCCAAGCAAACCCCTTGTGTTTATCTCAAAAGTGTGATATAATTAAGGTATATGGCTAAAAAACGAAAACCCACACGCAAACACACCGTCAAACGGAGCAAGAAAGAAGCTCCATTAGAGCACGAACTCCCCGGTGGTTTTTGGCGCCAAATTATCGCCGTTCTCATGTTGGCGTTGTCGCTATTTCTTGTTGTCACTTGGTTCGGCCACGGTGGCTCTGTTTTGAATACAGTTCACAAATTCATGCTCAGTTCCATCGGTTTTGCTACTTATTTTATCCCACTTCTCTTAGTTTATCTTGCCGTCCGCGTCTTTCGTAGCGAAAACAATCGTGTTGCCATCCCAGTTTATCTCGCTAGCATCTTAATGCTACTCTGGGTTTCCGGCGCCTCCGCCATCTGGCAAAACGGTGGCACCGTCGGTACCTGGCTAAACGACCTCATGCTAAAAGTTCTAGACCAAGCCGTTGTCATCTTTATTTATATTGTTCTCATTTTTATCACTACCATGTTTATCCTGCAGCTTTCGCCGATCACTTTCTTTAAGGGTACCAAAAATCTCGTCAAATCTGGCGGCAAACGTCAACCAAAAGAAGAAAAAGACGACAAAAAGCTCGGTTCCCTCGAAATCAAAGTCAATTCTGGCCTTGGCACCATGGAGCCAGCTCCGGCATCGGGTAAATTAATGCATAAAATCCCAGAAAAACGCCCAGCTGCTCCAGAGCCAGTCAAAGAAGAAAAGGCTCTCGTCGCTGTTTCTGACCCAGATTGGAAAATGCCTACCACTGACCTTCTTGAGAAAAAACAATCCCCAGCCGACGCCGGCAATATCCAACAAAACGCCTATATTATTAAATCTACCCTTGCCGAATTTGGCATCGAAGTAGAGATGGAGGGCGCCAATGTTGGCCCGCGCGTTACTCAGTACACCATGAAGCCACCGGCTGGCGTCAACCTTTCTAAAATTCTCGCCCGCGACAAAGAGCTTGCTTTGAACCTCGCCGTAGACAAAATCCGTATTGAGGCCCCGATTCCAGGCACCCGTAGTGTGGGTGTAGAAATTCCAAACGCTCGTTCTGCTGACGTCCGCCTTCGTGGCGTACTCGAATCTAGTGAATGGAAAAAATCTTCCGACCCTCTCACTTTTGCCGTCGGCAAAGACATCTCTGGCCGTGCCGTCGTGGCTAATCTTGCCAAAATGCCTCACCTTCTCATCGCCGGTACCACTGGTTCTGGTAAGTCCGTCATGACCAACACCCTCATTAGCTCGCTTCTTTATCGCAACGCTCCATCCGACATGAAGCTCATTATCGTCGATCCGAAACAGGTAGAAATGGCCCAATACCAAGATATTCCGCATCTTCTCACCCCTATTATTACCCAAACAGACAAAGCCCTCTCCGCTATGAAATGGGCCGTTGGCGAAATGGAACGTCGCTATACCTTAATGGCCGAAGAAAAAGTCAAAAACATTGCTGACTACAATGCTAAAATGGCTAAATCTGCCGAGGAAAATCCCGAAAAAGAAGGCAAAATGCCATACATCGTCATTATTATCGACGAGATGGCAGACCTTATGATGATGGCAGGGAAAGACCTCGAGATGCTCATCGTCCGTATCGCCCAAAAAGGTCGTGCCGCCGGTATCCACCTCGTACTAGCTACCCAGCGTCCAGAGGTAAAAGTTATCACCGGCCTTATCAAGGCCAACATTCCGGGCCGTATTGCCTTCGCCGTAGGTTCTCAAATGGACTCCCGTATCATGCTAGACCAAGGTGGTGCCGAAAAGCTCCTTGGTAAAGGCGATATGCTTCTCCTCACCACCGAGATGATGGGCAAACCTCGCCGCCTGCAGGGTGCCTTTGCTTCAGACGAAGATATCAGTAAAGTTACCGATTTTCTCCGTGCTCAGCGCCCACCTCAGTATAATGATGAAGTCATCGCTCAGACCGTCGCCATCAAAGGGATGGGTGGCGGTGATATTGGTGGCATGGATGGCCTCGGCCGTCGTTTCGACCCGCAAGACCCAGTCGTGAGAAAAGCCGTCGAAATCTCCCTTTCTAAGGGTAAATTTTCTACCGCTATGCTCCAAACTTACCTCGGCAAAGGCCACGGTTTTGTTTCTGGTCTCGCCATCTGGTTCGAAGAAATCGGCGTCATTGGCCCACAAAACGGCAACAAACCACGCGACCTCCTCATCACTTCCATGGAAGAGTTTGACCAGCTAAGCAACTAGACAAATTGGCCAACTTGTAGTATAATCAAAATAATATTAGCTCAGCAAACAAGTTTTTCTGTGTTTGCTTTAACCAAAGGAGTCAAATGAAAGAATACGAACTTTCTATCCTATTTCATCCCGATTTGGAGATGAACCTAGACCCAGCCCTCGATAAGGTCAAAAAAATTATCGAGCAAAATGGCGGCAAAATTACAAAAGAAGAGAACGACGGTAAAAAACGTACGAGTTACTCTTTGAAAGGCCAAAATTTTGCGGTCTACTACTATATTAATCTTTCTCTTCCAGCTGATGCTCCGGGGAAGATTTCTACCACTCTCAACATTACCGACGAGGTTTTGCGTTATCTGCTCGTTCGTGCAGACGAAAAGAGAGCTAAGGTAGCTAAAGATACTAAAGAAGAAAGCGAAGAAAAAGGAGAATAATTATGCGCGGATTTAGCAAAGCAATTATCGTAGGTAATCTTACCCGCGATCCAGAACTACGTAGCACGCCTAATGGTGCGAGTGTCTGCTCGTTTTCAGTTGCAGTAAACCGCACATATCGCGACAATAGTGGCGAGCAAAAGGAAGATGTCTCTTTTATCGACTGTTCCGCTTGGGGCAAACTCGGTGAAGTCATTAACCAATACGCCAAAAAAGGTACCGGTGTTTTAGTATCCGGTCGTCTTAGCCAACACAGCTGGGAAGACAAAGACGGTAATAAGCGCTCACGTGTAGAAATCATCGTCGAAGATTTTAACTTTACCACCAGCGGCAATAGAGGCGATGGTGCCAGCACTAATAATTCTGCTACTACAGACAATCAGGCTGCGCCAGCAGATATTCCAAATGACATTCCAGAAGAAATTGATCTCAGTGAAGTGCCATTTTAATTATCAAATTTAACAAACGAAGAAGGAAAAAATGAGAAAATTAAAGAATGACCCAAATTTATACTTCGATTATCGCGATGTAAAAACTTTGCAACGCTATATCGACGTATATGGTCGGATTGAACCAATTTCCAAAACTGGTCTTTCCGCCAAACAACAGCGTCAGCTCGCCGTTGCTGTCAAACGTGCTCGTCATCTAGCACTTTTGCCATTTGTTTCACAAGCTTAAGGAGTAAATATGTACGGACCAACAGATCTAAAGAAAAATACTCTCATTACTTTAGAGGGCCAGCCGTATAAAGTGGTGGAGTATTCCCAAAAAGTGATGGGCCGCGGTGGTTCCATTGTAAACGTCAAAGTAAAAAACCTTATCACCGGTGCACTTTTGCCAAAGACTTTCAAAGGTCAAGAAAAAATTGAGCCAGCCGAAGTTACCACCCGCAAAGTGCAATATCTTTATAAAGATGACGAAAAGTTCTACTTCATGGACCCAGAAAGTTTTGAACAGTACGAGCTCGTAAAAGATATGGTTGGCGACATGCAAGATTTTATGCGTGATGGCGACGAAATGGAAATCCAATTTTACAACGGTACTCCAATCAATTTGCAATTGCCAAAAAATATCTGGCTCGCTGTTACTTACACCGAAACTGCTGTCAAGGGCGATACTACTAGCTCGGTCATGAAAGACGCCACTCTCGAAACTGGCGTAGTAGTAAAAGTCCCAGCCTTCATCAAAGAAGGCGACATCGTCTCGGTAGACACCGAAACTTATGAATACCGTGGACGTAAATAAAGTGGAGCAGAAAATCTTTTCTGAAGGGCCTCCGGAGCCTGGCAAGGCGAGGATGAGCGGCGCCCGCCCGTGGCGACGGGCCGGGCGAACGCAGCCCGAAGAAAAGATTTTTGCTCCCGACGATGGACCCGTCCGGGGCTACATTAAATTATCCAACGCATGCGATGCGTTTCGTTTTGACTTCCGAGGCAAGACCGTCCTCGACATCGGTTCTTCCACCGGTGGCTTCACCCAGTATGCTCTCGACCATGGCGCGAAAAAAGTTATCGCAGTAGAGAAAGGCTCTCGCCAAATGAAAGCCCCTCTCTGCTTCGACCCGCGCATCGAACTTCACGAAAAAACCGACATTTTTGATTTTAAATTGCCAAAAGAAATTGACGTCGTTGTTGCCGACGTCTCATTCTTGTCGCTCACTAAAGTTCTTGCTTATCTCAAAGACAATTTGCCAAACAAAAATGCCGATTTTCTCATGATGTTAAAGCCTCAATTTGAGGCCAGGGAAGACCAACTGACAAAAGGCATTGTCAAAAACGAAAAAATCCGTCGCGAAATCATTAAAAATTTTGAACAGTGGCTAAAACAAAACGGCTTCATCATCATCAAAAAACGTGACAACGCCCTGCAAGGCCGTCATGGAAATATTGAACGCTTTTATTTATTAAAAAATGCAAGTAACAGTTTTTATGAGCATTGAGAAACGGACGTGCAGCGAACCGCGAATAAAAATTGTTACTTGCATTTTAAAAAACATAAGCATATAATATAAGATATGAACTTATTGCATGGCGTGGGCGACTTTTTCTCCCTAGACATTGGGACGAATTCGATGCGAATCGTACAGCTTTTTGGCAATCAAAATCATGGTTGGACACTCTCAAAATATGCTTACGTGCCAATTGACCCTCGTCTTACACAGGACACTTCAGATTTAGGTAAAAAGCGCCTCGGCGAGGCCATTATGGGTGCTGTCAACCAAGCTGGCATCAAGACCAAAAATGTTGCTATTGGTCTGCCAGCCGGCAAAACTTTTACTTCTATCGTCGAAACTGCCACTCTCCCAGAAAAAGAATTAGCCAAATCTTTTAAGTATGAAATAGACAAATATGTTCCGATGCCTATGAGCGAAGCCAAGGCCGATTATGTCATTCTTGGGCCTAGCCCAAATGACCCCGCCAAAACTGAAATTTTAGTTTCTTCCATTGCTAAAGATTACGCCGAATCCATCATGGAGATGATTGAAAAAACCGGACTCAATATAATTGCCATGGAGCCAGAGCCACTTGCGATGGCACGTTCTCTCGCAATTCCAGGCGCTATGGATGCTACCATGGTGGTAGATTTTGGTGAAAAATCTACCGACCTCGTTATTATCTATCGTAACCAACCGCGTTTGGTGCGCACAATCCCAGGCGGTTTTGGCACTTTAGTCAAATCTGTTGCTGGTGGGCTCAATGTTCGTGAAGACCAGGCTCGTCAATTTATTCTTAAATTTGGTCTTGCCGAAGACAAAGTCGAAGGCCAAGTTTTCAAAATTTTGAGTGGTCCACTAGACAATTACGCTTCAGAGCTTACCAAATCCGTCCGTTTCTTCCAAACTAAATATCTAAATGGCAAAGTTGGTGGCATTGTATTGTCTGGTTATGCCGGCATGATTCCACTTTTCTCAGAATACATCGAAGCCCGTACCAATGTCCCAACAATGCGCGGTAATCCTTGGCAATTAGTCCGCACCACCAAAGAGCAGCAACAGGCTTTAGCTCCAGTTGCTAGTGAATTTGCCGTAGTAGTGGGGCTGTCAGAAAGGAGTAATGACTAATGGCACGCGAAATCAATCTAGTTCCAGACGTCAAGGGCGAAATGATCAAAGCTCTAAAGCTCCGCAACTTTATCTTCTTCCTTTGTATTGTGGTGGCCTCTGCTAGTCTTGCAGTAATTCTAGTTTTTGCTTCTATCACCGGCGGGCAACAAGCTATTGCAGACGGCAAAATTAATACCATCAATGAACTATCCACCAAAATCAAATCTTACGGCGATTTGTCCGATTTTCTTACCATCAAAGATCAACTTGGTAATCTTACATCTATTTATGAAAACAAAAAACTGCTTTCGCGTAGTTTTGGTGTATTATCAGCTTTACTCCCTACCGGCGCCGATACTATTACCATTTCAGAACTCACCGTCAATCTAGAAGAAGTCGAGCCAGTCTTTTCATTTGAAGCACAAGCCAACGCCGGCAAGGAACCATTTATTGATTATAATGTGCTAGATTCTTTCAAGAAAAGTATGGACTATATGCGCTACGATTACGGCACTTATGTAGATAAAAATGGCAACGATATTCCAGCTTATTGCATTATCGAAAATGGCACCGACGGTGCATCGTTTTATGACAGCGCTAGAGGTCGCTATGCCTTTTGGTTAATCAATGGGGAAGGCTGTAATCCGTCTTCCGAAGGCGACGATGCTCTTACCGCAAAAAATTACACCACCGAAACTTACGAAGACCAAACCGTAGTTCGCATTTGGCGCACGCCACAATACGAAAATTGGTATAAAGCCGAAGAAAAAGAAGGCCAACCATACATGGGCTTAGACGGTCAAATTTCCGGTGTCGAACATTTTAATAGCGAATGTATTACTTATACTGGAACACTTGGCTCTGGTAATAAACCTACTTGGTCCGAATCTAATGATTGTATGCTTGTGCCAGATGGCGTTAATGGTATTGAGGTTTCATCTTCTTCCAACGGCCGTGATTCTTCAGACGAATTAGTGCTTCGGTTTGAAGCCATGATTACACTTAGCTCCGAAGTCTTTAGCTTCAATAACAAACATGTGATTGCAATTCCACCATCTGGCCGTCACAATGTTACAGATTCTTACGTTCAGATTCAAAATATGTTTGAAAAACGTGCAGACGATTGTGCCGAAGATGATGTAACTTGTAATAGCGCTAATAATGGAGGAGGGAACTAAATGGCTAAAGAAGTAGCAATTGGCAAACGTGCTAAAATCTCCCAAGCTCAACAATATATGTTGTTAGCAGTTTCTGGCACTGCCATTTTCCTAGGCGTAGCTTTGGCGCTGGTCGTAAACTTTATTGGTAAAATTTCTTTTAATGCCAAAGTTATTTCCGAGGCAGACAAATCTATTGCTAACTATTCCAATGCTATTCGTGACATTGGTATTTGCGCCGCGCCAAAAGGTTCAGTTTATTCCATTGATGAACTCAAAAAATGCGATCCGAATACCGTTAGTATATCTTCAGTACAAGGCACTCTCCGCGCCAATATCGTAGAAAACTTAGCTGCAAGTAACGCTCTAAATTCCGTTCCAAAAGAAGATAATTCTTCCTGCATTAACCCTAGCACCAACAAAAATTATACCTATGCCGAACTTACCAAATTATACAACAACGCTGTTACAAACGAGGAAATCGCCTCAGCCAGTACGCTTCTTCGTAGTTGCTCGGCCTTGCGTGTTATCCCAGACGCTCTCCCTGCCTACAAAAATGAAGAGGCCCTACTTTCTAGCTTGAACAAAATTTTTAACATCTCCGGCTGGGAGCCAGAATCTTTAAATCCAGGTGGCAGCGGCGAGATTCTAAATTATGGTACCAACCTCAATACCTTTTCTGTTCAACTTATGGTTGAGGCTAACTCTTCCGTTACCATGAATGTGCTCAATAATATTGAGCGCTCAATTCGTGATTTTAATATTACTATGGCTACTATCGAATGGGACGACAACGGGCTTAGCTTACAAGCCCAAGCCAACGCTTATTATGTAGATAAATCTACTCTTACCGAAACAACTCAAACTGTAACCGCGGAGGGTAAAAAATAATGAAAAGTGATCTAATTACCGCTATTGTCGCTGCAATACTTTCTGCTACGGTTGCGTATTTTATTTGCGGTATGTTTTTGCCAGGTCTTGAAGACGTTAGCTTCCCGACTTTGGAAGGCGAAAATGACTACACTCTCAGCGAGCCAAATGTCGATGTATTTAATTATCGCGCCATCAATCCTACAGTAGAAGTTTATGTAGGCGATTGTACTGAATACGATGCTAACGGCAATTGTCTTGATTACGACGAAATCGAAGATCAAACTGAAGAAGAACTCGAAGATATCGTAGAAGACACTGAGGATACTGAAGACACGGAGGAAACCGAGGAGACCGAAAATGGCACAACTGACTAGAGAGGCCGAAGAACGCATTGTAAATCTTCTTATCACTGAGGGTTTGGCCGACAGCCAGTTGGTTTTTAATATCAAAACTACCGCAGACGCTAGCGGCGAACGCGTATTAGATAAACTAGTTGAACAAAAAATTATTAGCCCAGACATGATTGCGCGCGCCACAGCCGCGATTATCGGCGTACCATACGTAGAGCTTAAAAATATCACCATTGACCAAGATATTTTATCTAGAATTCCGCAAGAAGCTTCTGTCCGCGTCAAAGCTGTTCCTCTCGGCGAAAAAGACGGGCTTTTAAATGTTGCCATGGTCGACGTTACCAACGTCCAAGCTACCGACTATCTTTCCAATCTCGTCAACCAACCAATTCGTGTCTGGATGTCTAGTGAGCGGGGAATTGATGAAATTTTGGAACAATACCACGGCGATTTTTCTGGCGTCAAAGAAGCTGTTCGCGAAACTGACGCCGAGGCTGAAGAGGCTAAATCTAATGTCAAAACCATCGTTCAGGATTCGCCGATTTCCAAGGCCCTCACTACTATTTTAAGCTATGCTGCCAAAACCAAAGCCTCAGATATTCATATTGAACCACTTGAAAATTCCTTGATTATTCGTTGCCGCGTGGATGGCGTTCTCCGCCGCATTATGGAACTTCCAAAAACTGTCGCTCCAGCTCTAGTCTCTCGTATTAAAATTCTTTCAAATCTAAAAATTGATGAACACCGTATCCCACAAGATGGCCAGTTTACGGTTTTGGTTGACGATAAAGAAATTGATCTTCGTATCGCAATTTCTCCAGTCACTTGGGGTGAGCAAGTTGTAATCCGTCTTCTTGATAAAACTGGCACTAGTATGGACATCGAAAAAATGGGTATGAGTGGCCGTGCGCTTCGTGCTGTTATGGCCGGGATTCAAAAACCAAATGGCATGATTTTGACCTCTGGCCCTACTGGTTCTGGTAAGTCTACTACACTCTATGCCTTGATTCAGCAAATCAAATCCGAAAAAATCAATATTGTCACTCTAGAAGACCCAGTTGAGTATAAAATGGACGGTATTAACCAAATCCAAGTCAATGTCGACGCGGGACTTACTTTCGCATCTGGGCTTCGCTCTATTTTGCGTCAAGACCCAGACGTAGTAATGGTAGGTGAGATTCGCGATTCCGAAACTGCTGGCCTCGCTGTCCAGGCGGCCCTCACTGGCCACTTGGTGTTTTCTACGCTCCACACCAACTCTGCTGCTGGTATTTTGCCTCGTCTTCTTGATATGGGCATCGAGCCGTTTCTCCTAGCCTCTACTTTGAACGTCGTGATCGGCCAGCGCTTGGTTCGCCGTATCACCGAAAAACGCGAAATGTACAAATCTTCCGAACTCGAGACCGACGGTATTAATTCCATTATTGGTGAATTGCTTCCAGCCACCAAAGAAGATGTCGCCGCCGTCAGCGAAGACCTCGGTTATCCTGGTTTGCCAGTCAAAAATGGTGATTTTTATATGCTCGCCAAAGGTATAGATAGTAAAGAAACTCCAGGTGGCTACGCCGGCCGTGCTGGCCTTTACGAAACTATCGAAGTTGACGAAGAAATCCAAAAGTTAATTATTTCCCATGCTACCGCTAACGAAATCATGCGTCTTGCCAAAAGCAAGGGCACAGTCACGATGCGTCAAGACGGTATGCTAAAAGTACTGTCTGGCATTACATCGATAGAGGAGGTAAACCGCGTTGCGAGTGATTTGTCGTAACGTTTATGGTATAATAAAATTATGGAAAGTAGTGGGCAAACAACATCATCGGTCAAAATCGAATCTTTACTCGAAGAGTGTATCCGTCGCAATGCCTCGGATTTGCATCTTCAGTATGGCTTGCCACCAATCTTGCGTATTGACGGTGCCTTGGCACCAGTAAATGGTGCGCCAAATTTAAACGAGGCCATGCTAAAGGATTTAATTTTTGCCACTTTGGACGAAGACCAAGGTAAAATTTATCTCAAAGACAAAGAGTTCGATTATTCTTTTTCCTTTGGCGACATCGCTCGTTTCCGTGTCAACGCTTTTCACGAGCGTGGCAAAATGGCCGCTGCCTTCCGTTTGATTCCAAATCACATCCGCTCTATCAATGATCTTGGCATGCCACCAATCGTCGAGACTTTTGCTAACTTCCCACGCGGGCTCGTGCTTGTTACCGGACCTACCGGCTCTGGTAAATCTACCACCCTTGCCGCACTAGTAGACAAAATTAATCGCGAAAAATCCGTTCATATTGTCACCATCGAAGACCCAATTGAATTTACACACAAATCTCAGCGCTCGGTTATTGTCCAACGCGAAGTTCACTACGATACTTTTAGTTTTTCCGCCGCGCTCCGTTCGGTTCTTCGCGAAGACCCAGACGTAGTACTTATCGGCGAGATGCGCGACCTCGAGACTATCCAGTCCGCCATCACCATTGCCGAAACTGGCCACTTGGTCTTTGCTACACTTCACACCAACTCTGCCGCCCAATCTATCGACCGTATGATTGATGTTTTTCCAGCTCATCAACAGCCACAAGTACGCTCGCAACTTTCTAATATGTTGATGGCTATTTGTGCACAGCGTCTAGTCCCAGCCATCGGCGGTGGACGCGTAGTAGCTGCCGAGATTTTGGTAGCCAATGCCGCCGTGCGCTCCCTCATCCGTGAAGGCAAAACCCACCAAATCGACAACGCCATCCAAACTGGTGCCGACCAAGGCATGCAAACTATGGACCGCACACTTGCCAAACTCGTTCAAACCGGCGTGATTACTTATGATGCCGCTCGCGATTATGCTGTAGATATCGCCGAATTAAATCGTTTAGTAAAGGGCTAAAATGAAACGATTTAATTATAAAGCCAAAGAAAAGGGGACCAACAAGGTTATTAAAGGCAATATTCAGGCCGAAAATGAACAAATTGCCGGCCGCCTTTTGGTGGACCAAGGATATGTCCCAATCTCCGTAGTAGAAGAGGGCGCAGACAATCCGCTTTCCAAATTCCAAAATCGCATCACCAACAAAGATCGTATTATGTTTACTCGTCAGCTCGCCACTCTTATTGGCGCCGGTTTGCCACTTTCTGCTAGCCTTCGCACTGTAGCCGAGCAAACTCAAGCCAAAGGCATGAAAGCTATTGCCGAGGAAATTATTGCTTCCGTAGAATCCGGTAAAACTCTTTATGACTCTTTTTCTGCCTACCCAGATGTATTTAACGGTGTATATTTAGCGCTTATTCGTGCTGGCGAAATGTCTGGTACTTTGGATTTGGCGCTCAAACGACTCGCCGACCAAGAAGAAAAAGACGCCGCCATGATGAGCAAAATCAAAGGCGCACTTGTTTATCCAGCAATTATTTTGGTGGTAATTATCGCCGTGCTTGCCTTCATGATGATTATGGTGGTACCGCAAGTTCGCGATCTTTATGAAGATATGGGCGAAGAGCTCCCAGGTCTCACCCAGTTCCTTGTTAATATTACCAATTTCTTTGCAGAGTTTTGGTGGCTAGTGTTGCTAATTCTCGGCGCCATCGTCGGCGGTACTTATTATTTCATCAAACGTACCCGCGCTGGCCGGCATTTTGCTGATAGCTTTAAAATTCACGTCCCTATCTTTGGCGGACTTTTCCGCAAACTTTACGTTTCGCGTTTTGCTCGTACTTCCGAAATGATGCTTGCTACCGGCGTGCCAATGCTGGATTCCATTAAAATTGCCATTGGCGCCGTCAACAATACTGTCGTAGAAGCCGAATATAGTGGTGCCCTAGAAACCATCAAAGGCGGCAAGCCACTTTCCGAAGCGATTAAAGACAAAAACTACATGCTCCCGCTTGTTCCGCAGATGGCTTCTATTGGGGAAGAGTCCGGTAAAATTGATGAAATGCTCGGCAAGGCTGCCCAAGTTTACGAAACCGAGCTCGATGAGCAAATCAATGGCATTTCCACTATGATTGAACCAATCCTCATGGTACTAATGGCAGGGCTTATTGGTATTGTAGTAGGCGGTACTCTGCTCCCGATCTACTCTCTCGTTAATTCCGTCGCTACATAATGCCATAAAACCCCTTGATTTTTATGTTATTTTAAGTTATGATAAGCTTAAGCATAAAAATCTAGAAAGGATTTATAAATGGCTAGCAAAAATATCAACTCTAAAGAAGGCTTTACGATCATCGAGGTCGTGCTCGTGCTTGCTATCGCGGGTCTTATCTTCCTCATGGTCTTTATCGCTCTCCCAGCGCTCCAGCGTTCACAACGTGACACCTCACGTCGTAATGATATGTCGCGCGTGGATACTTCTCTGGTACAATACCAGACGAACAACAACACCAAGAGCAATAACCTCCCAGATGCCGGCACCAAAGCTGTTTACTGGAAGGGTACCGATACCTTGCCATCCGGCAGCCAAAGCTGTAACATCGCTTGTCAATTTGTACGCGATTACATGAACTCTGGTTCCGCCGAAAATGCCAAGGCTAATGAGTTCCAAGATCCAGATGGTGTGCCATATAGCATGGTCATCACTCCAAACTGGGCTCTCGTAGATACTGCTTTGTCTGGTAGCGGCACCTACTCCGAAGGTTCCTCTAGCTCCAAGCTTATCTCTAGCGATAGTGGCCAGTCTTACACCATCGGTGGCGAGAATCCATTCTCGATGCACATCGTATACATCGTTCCAGGTGCTCGTTGTAACGGTGAGAAAGTCGAAAAATCTCAAAAACGCCATTTTGCGATACTCTACCGCCTAGAAGGTGCTGGTACTTACTGCATCGACGATCAGTAGAATCGCCCAAAAACAAAAATACTTCCCGAAGGGGAAGTATTTTTTTGAGTATTTTTTATGTATTGCTACAATAAACGCCAGAGCCTTCCAACTTATACAATGCGGACACCCTACGCTGGTTACTCGTTGCCACGGCTTTATCGCCATAACAAGTAGAGCCTAGCACTACATATATCCTATAATTGTTTGGGAAATCATTAGAATACAAAGAGCTAAGCGGCGTGGCAGAGCATTCTTTGTCCGGCGTGGTAGTACCACAGTTTACAATCATTAGTTGGTAATTTTCGCCATCGGGGTCTACGAATTTTTCACCTAGAAAATCACGGTAAAAACCAGCCCAAGTTGTGCTACCGCCAGATGCGCTAGTTGTTACTAATTTACCATTTTGCGGGATCGTTTCGCTTGCCCCTGGCAAATTTCCGCGCCCGTTGTTGGTTTGGTAGTTTTTGATTTCACTAATCAGTTCTATCACGTCTTCGCGGCGGCTAGTGTCGCGTTGCGATCGTCTAAGTGATGGCAGGGCAATAAACACCATCAAAAATATCATCCCGGCAATTGCTAAAACTAGCGCCACCTCAATCACCGAAAACCCACTTTTTTTCTTTTCCATACTTCTAGTATAAATTAAATATGCAAAATTTCAAGGTTCTTATGGTAAAATAAGAGCATGATGATAGGGTTTTACATCTTAATGTTTGTACTAGGGGCTGTTTTTGGTTCGTTTTTGTGTTGCCAAGCACGCCGCTTGCATTACCGAGCCAGTAGTAGCAAATCCCTAAACAAACGCTCAGTCTGTATGAATTGCAAAAAAACGCTTAAGTGGTACGAAAACATCCCGGTTTTTTCTTGGCTTTTCCAAAGAGGGAAGTGCACTAAATGTGGCGCCAAAATTGGCTGCGCCGAAATCCTTTCCGAACTTGGCGTAGGTCTAGCCATGCTTATTTTTAGCACAAGCTTTAACCCGTTTGTAGCTACGGCTTTGGAGTGGGGTATCTTTATCTCTACGCTTGTGCTTATTCTTACCTTAAGCTTTTTAGCTATTTACGATGGCATCTATGGGCAGCTACCAACCCTATGCTTGACTTTTTCCATATTCTGTGCTATAATAGTATTATCCCTACATTTGTGGGCTTTACTTTCTGTTTCGGCATTTACGCTAGAAATCATCTTAAAACCTCTAGGCTCCGCCTTAATTTTGGGCGGGCTTTATCTTATTTTATACCTTATATCCAAAGGCAAATGGGTGGGGGATGGCGATTGGCTGCTTGGTCTTGCTATTGGCATTGCTCTTGGTAGCCCATGGTTGGCACTTATCGTTTTGTTCTTTTCCAACACTATTGCCTGCATTGTCATGTTACCGTCTGCCAAAAAATCCAAAAATCATCATATACACTTTGGTCCATTTCTTGTCATCGCCTATATCGTTACAGTAAGCCTTAGCGGTTTCCTAGAAAGTATGGTATCATAAGATTATGAAATTGTTTTGTGGGCACTCAAAAATTGGTGATACTTTGATAGAAGTAACGCTAGCAGTTGGTATTTTTTCAATGGTGGCAGTTGCCGTGGTGTCGGTAGTGAGCGGCAGCACTTCTAATGCTCAAATTGCTCTTGAAACCACCGTTACGCGCGAACAAATCGACTCTCAGGCCGAAGCGATTCGGTTTATTCACGATTCTTATGTCTCTAGTCGCGACGGTAAATCTAGCGACAAAGAATATATCGACCTTTGGCATGCTGTTGTTGAAAATGCTAATTCATCTAACGCTGGGGTGCTTGAATATAATCCTAGCACCTGTAACGAACTTTATTCTGGAGAAAACAGCATTTTCACCCAAAAAGGTTTTATCATAGACATCAATCATCTCAACGTCGTTTCGGCCGTCAATAATCAAAAAGTTTTTGTGCCGGCCTCTACCTATCCGCGCCTCGTTTACAAAGAAAGTGGCGATGATCTTTTGGACGACAGCGAAAAAACTGCCCTCACCATGGCAGAAGGGCTCTTTGTTATTGCGGTCAAAGACAATAGTTCCACCAACATTGTAATTGACGAAAATCATTCTCAACGTATTTCCGCCTACTACGATTTTTATATTCGCTCTTGTTGGTATGGTCCAGGCGCAGATCGCCCATCCACTATTTCTACGGTGATCCGTCTTTACGACCCAGACGCTTTGCCAGACTAGTTATTTAGTTTCCGAATGAAATTTATCGTGAATTTCCTTTAGATGTGCGTCCGTCACGTGGGTGTAGATTTGTGTCGTAGAAATGTCGGCGTGCCCCAGCATCGACTGCACCGCGCGGATATCCGCCCCATTCATTAATAAATCTGTTGCAAACGAGTGTCTCAAAGTATGTGGCGATACGTGCTTTGTAATCCCGGCCATTCGCGCATACTTTTCTACAATCCTCTCCACGCTCCGCGCCGTAATCCGGCGATAATTACCAGACGTATCCACCGTTTGCAAATTCTTGCTATTGTTTAGAAACAACGCCGGCAGGGAATCGGTCCTTGCATCTAGATAATCTTGCACTCTATCCGCCGCAGACTGACTGATAAATATCGGCCGGTCTTTGCTACCTTTGCCACGCACCATAAATTCGCGCCGACCAAGGTTAATGGAATCTCTGTTTAACCCCACTAATTCAGACACACGTAGCCCGCCAGAATACAAAAGCTCTATAATTGCTCGGTCGCGCAGCCCAGTTTCGTTAGAGGTGTCTATTTGCTCAAGCATACTTTCCACTTCATCAAAATGCAAAAATGTTACCTGCTTTCGCACCATTTTTGGTAGTTCCACTAGGGAAGGATCAAGTGATCTTATGTCGCGCTTGGTCAGATATTTCAAAAATCCTCTTAGCGCTATCAGATGATATGCCTGCGTCAAGACTTTTAGGTCCTCGCTATCGTGCGTCGAACCATAGCGGTTTAACTTTAGGCGGTATTTGCGTAGCATCTCCCTATCAATATCAGAAGCCTTAATGTCGTCTTTTCCGGTAATCTCTTGGCAAATTTCCAAAAACCGCTCTAGATACAGCCGGTAATTTTCTATCGTCCGCTTACTCCGCCCCGCCTCAATCTCCAGGTGTTCCAAAAAATCCTCAATCAGATCAGAGATATACATAACCTAATTATAGCACGATTTATTTGCAGTACTTGTAGGCGTCACGGATAATCATGACTTCCTCGTTGGTTGGTTCTACATATACTGGTACAGTCGAATCTTCTGCTGTAATGATGCCACTGGTGATTTCTTTGAAGCTCGCAATAGCATCATTTACTTCTTTATTTAGTTTAATTCCTAGCGGCGCAAGGCCATTTACGATAGATTCGCGAGTTTCGGCACCGTTTTCAAGTACACCAGCGGTAAACACAATCGCATCTACTTCGCCCCCTAGCTCCAAGTAGTACTCAGCGATGTAGCGAACGATACGGTCCACATACATATCAAGCGCGAGACGCGCGTTTTCGTCGCCACCCTCAATAGCTTTTTCTACGTCGCGGTTGTCATTCGCGCCACAAATACCCAGAAGACCAGACTTTTTATTGAGTGCATCATCGATTTCGTCGTATTTCATCCCGGCTTCGTCAATCATATATTTAATGATGGATGGGTCAATCGAGCCAGAGCGGGTACCCATCATCAGACCATCAAGTGGAGTAAGGCCCATCGTGGTGTCATAGCTTTTTCCATCTTTTACGGCGGTAATACTGGCACCAGAGCCAACATGGCAAACGATAAGATTAATATCTTCTTTGCCAAGTTTTTGCTGCATCACTTCGGTGATGTACTTGTGGCTGGTACCATGAAAACCGTATTTTCTTACGCCGTATTTTTCGTACCATTTCATCGGTACAGGGTACATATACTGTACTTTTGGAATCGTCTGGTGGAAGGCAGTGTCAAATACTGCTACTTGTACAGCCTCCGGCAAGGCTTTTTGCATCGCTTTAATCCCAGCGATATTGCCTGGGTGATGTAGTGGCGCAAATTTAGTGAACTCTTTGATATCTTTCATCACTTCGTCGGTGATAATTACAGAATTAGCGTATTTTTCGCCACCATGTACTACGCGGTGCCCAACGCCACGGATTTCGGACAAATCTTTTACTGCGCCATAATTTACTAGCTCTTCTAGCATTACCGCTACAGCATCGGTGTGGTCTTTGATTTCTTTTTTGGTCTCGGTCTTTTTGCCCTCAAATTTGATAGTATAAAAACTATCTTTTGCCCCAATTTTTTCTACATAACCACCGATCACGGAAATTTCTGCAGGCATTTCGTAAAGCTGGAATTTCAAAGATGATGATCCGGCGTTGACACACAATACTTTCATTTTTTCTCCTTTAGTTCCGCTTGGTGACCCGGGTGCGAGTCGAACGCACAACCTCTTCCTTAGGACGGAATTGCTCTATCCATTGAGCCACCGGGCCAAGCACATATATAAATATATGCTATAATTGTATCATGAAATTACTCAAGAGAAAAGACGATAAGAAAACTGAGCAAGAAAAGGTCGAGGAGCGCCGCGAAGAAGTTCTCGCCAAAGGTCGCAAATTCAAATATCCTCTCCAGTGGACCAAGCATCGCGTCGTCATTAACACAGTTTTGATTGCCGTAGTAGTCATCGGCATTATTATCACCAGTGGTTGGCTCGCGCTTTATCGCTTTAACATGACCGACGAAATGCTTTTTCGCGTCACCAAGATTTTGCCTGTCCCAGTCGCCGAGGTAGATAGCGAAAAAGTGCTTTTTTCAGATTATTTGATGCTTTATCGTAGTAGTATCATTTCGGTAGAACGTCAATCTAGCCAGCACGAAGTCGGCAGCTCCCTGGATGATCTTCGTGCACAATATCGCCGCGATGCCCTTACCGAAGCCGAAAAGTTTGCTTACGCCACCAAACTAGCAAGAGAACAGGGAATTGCCGTTACGAATGAAGAGGTCGCTAGCGAATTTGCACGTCATCTTAGTATTGGCGGAGCAGACCGCAGCGAAGAAAGTTTTCTCAAAATAGTTTCCGACAACTTTGGTTTAAACAAAGGTGAATACGAACGTGTACTTTATCTTTCGCTTGTGAAAAGTAAAGTAGAAATGGAAATTGACGAAAAAGCTAACAAGATTGCCGCCAAGGTAGAAAAAATGCTAGCCGAAAACGGCGGAGATTATACCGCCGTGGCCGAATCTCTTGGCTCTAGTATCATTTACGAGGAAACTGGCGGTTTTGTTTCTAGCCAAAACATCGATGGCGGCCGTGCGGCCGAAGCTATGAAGTTAGAGCCGGGCCAGCAAAGCGGCCGCTTTGTTTCCATGAATGGAGATGGCTACTATTTTGTTAAACTTATCAAAAAAACCGACAGCGAAGTAAACTTCGTCTCTATTAAAGTCCCATTCACCGAATTTAGCACTCACTTCAATGCTCTCAGAGCCGAGGACAAAATCGCCGAATTTATCAATCCAAGCCCATCTTCCGAACAATAAAAATACCCCTTTCTGGGGTTGGTGCGGGTAGACGGAATCGAACCGTCATCTCATCCTTGGGAAGGATACATAATAGCCGCTATACGATACCCGCAGCTTCTCTTATTATACCATATCTCTATAATATGGTATAATATTTTTATGCAAGAGATTCAAAATCAGTTAAAACAAGCCATCAAAAATTTATACAACCTTGATTTTGAACCAGAAATTTCTCCGGCGCCAGAAAACATCGACGCAGACTATTCCTCTAACGTTCCATTGAAGCTTGCTAAAGAACTTCACAAAGCTCCAATGGAGATAGCTAGCGAGATTGAGGCTAGATTTGGAAACTTCCAAATTAGCCTTAGTACCCCAGGCTTCATTAATTTTACTTTATCTGAAGATTATCTAAAAGATGCACTAGAGAATTACAAACTCGGCTCCGATGTCTTCGCTGGCAAGACTGTTGTTTGTGAATTTAGCGACCCGAATCCGTTTAAAGTTTTGCATGTTGGGCATCTTTATACTTCTATCGTTGGCGACTCTATCTCTCGTCTCTTTGAATATGCCGGCGCTAATGTTGTTCGTGCTAATTTTGGTGGCGACGTTGGTCTTCACGTAGCCAAGACTATGTATGTTTTAAAACAGAAAGACACTTCAAATCTTACCATTGAAGATATCGCCAAGTGTTACGTAGAAGGTACTGCCGCCTATGAAGATAATGAATCTGCAAAAGTCAAAATTACCGCACTTAATAAAGAAATTTACAAAATCAACACCGAAGATATTCACGGCACCGACCTCGCCGATCTTTACTGGAAAGGCAGGGAATTATCTTATGAATATTTCAAAAAGTTCTATGCTTCTATCGGCGTAAAATTCGATAAATATTATCCGGAATCTACCGTCGCCGTACTCGGCCTCGCCAAAGTGAGAGAAGAATTAGAAAAGGGTGTTTACGAAATGAGTGACGGTGCCGTGATTTTCAACGGCGACAAATTTGGTCTTCACACCCGCGTCTTTATTAACAAAGAAGGCGTCCCTACCTACGAAGCCAAGGATGTCGGCCTTATCTTCACCAAATACAACGATTTTCATTTTGACAAATCCGTCGTTATCACTGGCAGCGAACAACTCGAATACATGAAAGTCGTTTTGAAATCTGTAGAACAGTACGCTCCAGAGCTAGTAGAAAAAACTTCCCACCTTACTCACGGTCTTGTTAAACTTCCAGGCAACGTCAAAATGTCTTCCAGAAAGGGCAATTTCTTAAAAGCCGTCGATGTTTTGAACATGGTAAAAGACGAACTAAAGACCGAGTATAATTCAGAAGACGAAAAGGTCGCCCTCGCCGCTACTAAATACGCTTTCCTCAAATATCGCATGGGCGGTAACATCATTTTCGATCCAAAAGAATCCGTCAAAATGACCGGCAACTCCGGCCCGTACCTCCTCTACTCCGCCGTCCGCGCCAAGAAAATTCTCGCGAACGTGGGTGAGCTTGGTGGAGGTCGCGAGACCGTGTCCCGCGAGGGTTACGACCCGAGCGAAGTGACCGAACCCCGCGACGGCGGGCGTGAGGGAACGAGGTCGAGAGAGCTCCAGCCAAGCGAACGCGCGCTCGTGAAGAAAATCTTAGAGTACAAGGCTGTATTAGACGACGCGGTTGCCGAAATGGCCCCACACAAAGTGGCAAATTATCTCTACGAGCTCGCCCAAGATTTTTCACGTTTTTACGAGAATTGTCCAGTTGCCGGTTCTGCCAAAGAAGCCACTCGCGCCAAACTTGTAAAAACCTACCTAGATACCATTGCCCATGGTCTTAATATTTTGGGAATCGAAATCCCGGAGGAAATGTAATGAAAAAAGCCAAACTACTTTGGATTGATTTAGAAATGACTGGTCTCGACCCAGCAAAAGATAAGATTTTGGAAGTTGCCGCTATCGCAACAGACATGGATTTAAACGAGATCGCCACTTACGAAGCCGTAGTAAAAGTAGATGATGCGCTTATCAAAGAACGCATGGTTGGCGAATTCTGGGAGAGAAACAAAGAATCCTACGATGCACTTGTGGCCCAAAACAAAGACGGCCGCCCAGTAGCAGAAGTCGAGAGGGAACTAATCAAATTTCTAGACGATAATTTCGGAAAAGAAATCTATCTCGCCGGTAATTCCATTCATCAAGACCGCAAATTCATTGAACGCGAAATGCCCGAGCTAAACAAGCGCTTACATTATCGCATGCTCGATGTTTCCGCCTGGAAAATTTATTTCGAAAACGCTTTGGACAAAAAATTTACCAAGCGCGACGCACACCGTGCGCTAGACGACATTAATGGTAGCATAGAGGAGCTCAAATGGTATTTGACCTTTCTAAAGTAACCGGTATCGGTGAATACACCAAAAAATCAGAAAAAGACCGCACTATCTATAATAAGGGTGACAAAGCTTTTCTCGTGGAGAACAAAAATACCATCGAAATTCGCACCGACGACAAACTCGCCAAGCTTTTAGCCGAAAAATACGAATCTGTAATGGAATCTCGCTATTTTGGCCGTGGTGGTATCGAAATTGTCCTCGCCGGCCAACTCGAAGATAGCGAAATAGACGACCTTGTTCGCCTGAGTTACAATCTCACTAAAGAATAATTACAATTCTGGCAATGTAATTTCAGGGAAATGCGTACGGATATGATCAGCATATCCTGCATCAATATTATGCCAAGCAGTTTTCATTCTTGCCACATCGGCCGTATTAGCAAATTGTGCAAGAAACGCCTCTTCAAATTCCTTCGGCACCGGCCTGGACAAAATTCTAGCCACGTCCATCTCTGGGTTGCCAGTTCCCGCGAAACAAAAGTCAATCACCCCAATCACTTTGTCATTTTTGTCTAGCAATATATTACCAAGATTTAAATCCCCATGTACTAAATTATCTCGCTCGGTTTCGCGGATAAATTTGTGGTCCTCATTTAGGTGTTTTTCATAATGTTTATCATCTAATTCTTGTAAAAAATCAGACAATGGGTATTTTACTTTTTCTGGTGCTTTGGACAAGTCTATTTTAGACAACTCCTTGATGAATTTCGCCACATCATAAGCTGCACCAGTAAGCGCAGTATGAGACAAATGATAAATCCTATCTCCCAAAGTATAACCCTCGATTTTTTGGTGGACCGAAAACGGGCGATTTTTAGAATCGTAGCAAAGTTTCATTTGCGGAGTATAAAAACTAGTTTTGCCATCTACAAAATTGCATACCGTAGCATCTTTTACAATCATTTTAGACCAAAACGGATTCCTCGGGAAACGAAAAAAATACGCGCCATCATCAGTAGAAACTTCTATTACAATATTCGTCCAACCCGTCAGAATATGCTTTGTATTCTCAATTTTCTTATCCGGAAACGTCTCGGCAATAATCCGATCTAGCGGCTCGTCCTCGGTAAAAAAGATACTCATGCAATCATTATAGCATACATTGTGTTTGGGATAGTAACCTTGGGCTAGCGCCCTAGAGCGCTATCCCAAACGCAATAGTATGCTATAATAACTACATGGATAACGTAAAAATTCTTGCTATTGTGGGCATGAGCGGCAGCGGCAAGTCTGTCGCGGTGGACTATCTTACCGACAAAGGCTACCCAAAGGTTTACTTTGGTGGCATGATTTACAAAGAAATGGAAAAACGCGGCATCGAGCGTACCGAAGATGGCGAATCCGAAAAACATTTTCGCGAAATGATTCGCGAAACCGAAGGCAAAGATTGGGTTGTGCGCCAAGTCATCGCCGAAACCAAAGATTTAATTGCCGCCGGCCAAAAACGCATTGTGCTAGATGGCGTTTATTCCTGGACCGAGTACAAAACCCTAAAACACGAATTTCCAAAATGCCTGACTTTCGTAGCTATCGTGGTAGACAAAAAACTCCGCTACGAGCGTGTGGCCAATCGCCCGGGGCGCTCTTTTGATACTGCTGCCATCCGCGAGCGCGACCGCAGCGAAATCGAAAACCTCGAAAAAGGCGGTCCAATCGTCGCCGCCGATTATTATGTTCTCAATAACAGCACCGTAGAAGATATGACTACGCGCCTAGACGAAATCTTAAAGGAGATTGAATTTTGAGCGGCACCGAGCTCACTGCTGTAGCCTACAAAAAAGGCAACTGGATGCGCTACACTCTCTGGGGCTTTGCCGCCATCTGTATTGCCGTGCTTATAATCAATCTCTTAGGCATTATGCATAGCGACGGCGTTGCCGCTGTGCCAGAAGGTTATAAATTCTCCATTACCGATCGTTATAATAATAGCGACAAAGTAAAAACCACTTATTATGTTTATGACGGCAAAATTATTGCAGAAGACGAAAGCTTTGACGACAACGGTGTCAACCGCGTCTTGATGGTTTACGATGGAGTTTCTACCTCTAATCTAGAGTATGATGGCGATGATACCGCCGAACTTTGCGAGTTGGGCGCTTGCAAAGAACAACCCAAAGTCCTCGCCGTTATCAAAAAATTAATTTCGCGCAAAATCGGGCGCGAATATGTAAGGTATTAATATGAAACGCTTAGTTCTAATTGACGGAAAATCAGTCTTTTATCGTGGTTACTATGCCATGGGTGCACTTAGTCTTCCAGACGGCACACCCACCGGCGGTGTTTACGGCTTTGCTGCCATCGCTATGGAAATTGTCAAAAAACTGAACCCTACCAAAGTAGTAGTAGCTTGGGATTCCAAAACTTCCGTCTCTCGCCGCCGTGAGATTTATCCAGAGTACAAAGCCGGCCGTGTCAAACCAGGCGAAGATTTTTACGCTCAAATCCCGCTTTTAAAAGAGCTGATTTCCGACCTCGGCTGGGCTTTTGTCGAGCTTGATAATTATGAAGCCGACGACATCATCGGCACTTTGAGCCGCGAAGCTGACGAAACTCTTGGCCCGGATGGTTTTTGCGAATACGAAACTTTTATTATCTCTTCCGACCTCGATATGCTCCAAATCGTAGATGACAACACTCACATGTGGCGCATTTTGAAGGGCTTTTCTAATATTGAACAAATAAATGTCCCAGAATTAGAAGAAAAATACGGCATTAAAAAATCCCAATTTCTGGATTTGAAGGCCCTAAAAGGCGATGCTTCAGATAATATTCCGGGTGTGCCTGGCATTGGCGAAAAAACTGCCGCCAAATTATTAAATGACTTCGGCACCCTAGATGGTGTGTACAAAAATATTGAACAAATTTCTGGTTCAACCAAAACCAAGCTAGAAGCAGGTAAGGGCTCCGCTTATTTGTCGCGTGAACTTGCCGAAATTATGTTTAACGCTCCCGTCGACCTTGCCAAAATCCCAGACTTTCGCTTTGACAAAGACCGCGTAATCGCCGGCCTCCAAAAGCTCCGTTTCAACTCCCTTATCCGTAAATTTGCTACTGCAGGCAATGCTGAGGATACAAACAAATCTGAATCAGTGCTCTCTCGGGACGCGTCGCCGACGCCTGTCGTCACAGGGTCGGCGCGCTCATTCTCGGCCGAGCCTGCGAAAAGCCCTCGAGCAGCACCAATTTCAGATTTGTTTACGCCTTCAATTATCGACTGGAACATCAAATCTCTGATGCACGATGATGCAGCGAAAGCCAAAAAGATTTTGGCCGGCGAGCCATTTTGGGATCTTGGTCAAGCCGAATTTCTCTTGAACCCTCTCGAACGTGGCCAATCAGATCATTATGATCCGATGGATTTTACCTATGCCTTCCAGACTCAGCAAAGGGAACTACTCGAAATCCCTAGACTCTACCAAGTATACACCGATTTTGATCTCCCACTTATCCCAGTCCTCTACAAAATGGAAGAGAAGGGTATGTTGATAGACCGCGAATATTTCTCAGCGCTAAAAGAAGAATATACCGGCATCGTAGATAAACTTGAACAAGAAGTTTACGCTCTAGCCGGCAAAGAGTTTAATCTCAATTCACCGATTCAGCTTTCTGAAGTTTTGTTTACCGACCTTGAGCTACCCACCAAAGGCATCAAAAAAACCGCCCGCGGCTATTCTACCGGCGCCAAAGAACTAGACAAATTAAAAGATTTGCATCTAATTATTCCAAAAATCATCGAGTACCGCGAAGCCGCCAAATTGCTTTCTACCTATATCACGCCGATGTCAGATCTCGCCGATGATAGCGGCCGCATCCACACTACCTTCACACAAAACGTTACTGCCACTGGGCGCCTCAGTTCCATTAATCCAAATCTCCAAAATATCCCAGTTCGCACCGGCGAGGGCAAACGTATTCGCACTGGTTTCATCGCAGATAAAGGCAAAGTTTTGGTTTCGGCCGATTATTCGCAGTTCGAGCTTCGCCTCGCCGCGATTTTGTCTGGCGACCAAGCCCTGATTGACGATTTTAATAACGACATCGATATCCATACCAAAACTGCCTCCGAAGCTTTTCATGTGCCGATTGACAAAGTCACCAAAGACCAGCGCCGTGCCGCCAAGGTCATTAATTTTGGTATCATTTACGGCATGAGTGTCAAAGGCCTCGCTGATGCTACCGGTATGTCCGTATCAGAGGCCAAAGTTTTCATCGACGATTATTTCAAATTGCGCGCCCCTATCAAACAAAAGTTAGAGGATATCTTACGTCAGGCCAAAGAAGAGGGCTTCGTCGAGACATTCTATGGTCGCCGCCGCCCTACTCCAGATGTCAAATCGCCAAATTTCCTCATTCGTCAAGCCGCCGAGCGTGCCGCTGCCAATATGCCAATCCAGGGCACCGAAGCCGACCTCATGAAACGCGCCATGATTAATGTAGACAAAGCGCTCCCAGATGGCGCCGAGCTCATTATGCAGGTTCACGATTCGCTCATCGTTGAGTGTGATGAAGAAAAAGCCAAAGAAGTCAGCGAAATCTTAAAACGCGAAATGGAGTCTGTAGCGCCAGAACTCCAAATCAAACTTGCCGTCGAAGTCTCCATCGGCAAAAACTGGGGCGAACTGTGATAGATATGGAAAAGGGAATTGAGATCTACAAAGCAGTAAAAGGTGAAGTTGTTTTTAATGTTGATAAATCAGAAGATACCATTTGGACCTCAATAAATCAGATTTCAAAACTTTTTGACGTTACTAGGCGTAGCATAGAAATCCACTTAAACAATATTTATAGAGACGGCGAATTAGAAGAAAAACGAACCGCGAAAGAAATTTTCGTAGTTCGAAAAGAGGGTAATCGCGACGTCCGACGTAAAGTCAAAATGTACAATCTCGACGCCATCATCTCTGTCGGCTACCGTGTCAATTCCAAAAAAGCCACCGATTTTCGTATCTGGGCCACCAAAGTTCTCCATCATTACGTGGTGGATGGCGTCGCTGTAAACGAACACCGCCTAAAGGAGCTTGACAGCAAAAAACTCCACGAAATCGAAGGCGCGCTTGGCATCGTCAAGCGCCTCGTAGCGGCCTCCGACCTCTCTGCCGACGAGGCTAGCGGCGTGCTCGAAGTTATCACCAAATATAGTCCGAGTTTCAAAGCTCTGAAGGAGTTCGACGAAGGCCACATTTCCTTCACCAAAGGCAAGAAACGTGCTATCAAACTCCTCCCAGAGGGAGAATGTTTTTCTATCATCGCCTCTCTCAAGAAAAATGTAAAAGGCGACGAACTTTTTGGCAAGCCTCGTGGTGATGCTTTTTCTTCTAGCCTTGGCGCTATCTCCCAAACTTTCGACAACAAAGACGTCTATCCATCCATTTCCGAAAAAGCCGCCAACCTCCTCTATCTTATCATCAAAGACCACCCCTTTTACGATGGCAACAAACGTATCGGCGCCCTGCTTTTTGTAATTTTTCTCACCGTTAACGATTATCATCTCACCGAAGACGGCGAAACCAAAATATCAGACCGCGCTCTGACCGCCCTTGCACTTCTGATTGCCGAGTCAAACCCATCAGAAAAGGGCCTCCTTACGGCCCTCATCTGCAAATTGCTAGAGAATTAGCGCTATATCTAGCACGCTACATCTGGTGTGCCATATCTAGCGTGTCGCGTAAGCGATATTGTGCTCCATCGCTTGAGTTTCGAGTGCAGCCATGCGCGCAGCATCGTCGATTGCGGAGTTTACAGAGTGTTTCACGCGAGCAGACTCCTCAGCTTTTTTGGCATCATTCCAACGGTCGAGAGTACCTACGAGGTAGCCAGTAATCCGGCGAAGTCTTTCAAACTTGCCCTCGTCAAAGTACTCAGCGTGCTCATCAAAATACTCTTTCACGGCTTTTTCGTCGGCTTTTTCACCGATCAACTTCATGCCTACCTCCACCAAGCAGGAAACATGCATCGTTTCGTATTGGTCAAAATCCGCAAGTGCCTCGTCGGCTTCTTTTTCGGATACTTTTGCATATTTGCTAAGGGATTTCAAAAATCGCTTCATATCGAAATTTTCGGCGTCGTTTTCGTTGCGGTAGATAATTTTCTTCATGGTTTTCCTCTTTTGGCTTTTGCCCACTATTTTCTGGCTCTGCCTGTTAATGTTATTAGTATTACCTTTATGTTTTTGATTATAAACCCCACATATAGCGCTTGTCAAGCACTTTTTACACTAAATGTGGAAAAATCGCGAAATATGTTATAATAGGTTTATGCCAGAGTTGCCAGAAGTAGAAACCATCAAAAGAGGCCTAAAAAACTTCATTTTGCACAAAAAAATCACCAAAATCGACATTTTGTGTGAAAAATCTTTCATTGGCACTCCGCCGCCGGCTACCGTCACCGGTCTTCGCCGCTTTGGCAAAGCTTTAATCATCGATTTGGATAACGGTCAGTCGCTCATGATTCATCTTCGCATGACCGGTCAACTGATTTATGACGGTAAAGAACGCTACGCTGCCGGCCACCCCAGCGACAATTTTACCGATAATCTTCCCAACAAACAGACTCGCGTGGTGATTTATTTTGATAGTGGTACTCTTTATTTCAACGACCAGCGTAAATTCGGTTTTATCAAAGTTATCAAAACTAAAGAGGTAGAAAATGACGCTTTTATCAAAAAACTCGCCAAAGAACCCTGGGTTATGGAGCCAAACGAATTTTACGAAAAACTCCAACGGCACAAATCCTCGCCCATCAAAGCTACGATTTTGGACCAAACCATTATTTGCGGGCTAGGGAACATCTATGCGGACGAGGCTCTATTTGAAGCCAAAATCCACCCAGAGACCAAATCTGGCAATCTTACTAAAAAAGAAGCAGAAGCTCTTCTTAATGCCGCCAAAAAAGTCATGGACCGCTCTATCGCCTCTGGTGGCTCCACTATGGCTACCTATGTCAAAGCCGATGGCACCAAGGGCGACTACCTCGAAAAATTCGCCCAAGTCTTCCGTTGCGAGGACAAGCCTTGCCCACGTTGCCAAGCCAAAATCATCAAAATCCGCGTTGCCGGCCGTGGCACTCACCTCTGTCCAAATTGTCAAAGGAGCAAAAATGATTAAAATTTTTTACGGTGATGACCGCGTCCGCGCCAAAAACGAAATTGCCAAATTTCTCGGCCAAGATTACGAAGTTTTCGATGGTTCAGATTTGACCCCAGAAGATTTGCCCAGCCTCTTTTTTGGCACCTCTTTATTTGCTACGGAGCGTAGCATTTTAATTCGCGATTTTTTGTCAAATAAAGTTGTCTTCGAAAAACTCCCAGAATACCTCTCCACTCCTCACAAAGTTGCACTTTTCGAATCAAAGTTAGACAAGCGCAGCACTACTTATAAAGACCTCAAAGACAAAATCAAAATTCGCGAATTTACTCTGCCCACTAACCAAAATTTTTCGCTAGTTTTTGACATTTTTAAAACCGCCAAAAAAGATGGCAAAAAAGCCGTAGACTTGCTCCGAAAAATCGAACAAGATCAGGACCCGATGATGTTTTTTGGCTTGCTCGTCTCCCAGGCTATCAAAGATTTTTCCGCCAAACAGGGAACCAAAGAAAAGAGAGTCCTCATGGAACTCTCTCGTACCGATATCTTGATGAAGACTACTTCGAGCCAGCCTTGGCTTTTGGTTGAGTCTTTTTTGTTGCAGGTTTCTTCGCTGTAGTAGCTTTGGCAGCTGGTTTTTGGGCGGCAGCAGTCTTAGGGGCAGCTTTTTTAGCCTCGCCTTTTTCCAGCTTTACGCCAGCTTTTTTAGCAAAAACATGGAGCGCAGCCTTGCGACGTGCGGCGGTATTCTTCTTGATAAGATCCTTTTTCACGGCTTTATCGTATTCGGACTGAGCAGCGGAAAGAGTCTTTGCGGTTGGCTTAGCTTTAAAAGCCTTCACGGCAGCTTTTATGGCTTTCTTGATTTCTACATTATGCTCGGTGCGTTTTTCAGCTTGGCGAGCAGCCTTTTTGGCAGATTTGATAATCGGCATTTTCTTCCTATTTACATTAAAAATTAATTACTTCCCGTTATTATAACTCTTTTATCTAGAAATGTAAAGGGTTTTTACTCTTGCCAAATCTCTACGCTTATGCTAAAATCCAAATAGAAAGGTAAAAATGCCTGACGAAAACACACAAACTACATCTGATACTATTGTAATGCCTACTCCGGTACCAGTTTCTGACACCCCAACCGACACTTCCGTGCCAGATATAGTTGTTCCAGACATTTTGCCAGATACCCCTAGTTCAGACGCACCAGCTTCCGAAGAAGCTCCAGCTGAAGTTGCCGAGAAAATCGCCGAGGCCCATAATATTCTGGTTGCGCTCTCTTCCGACCCTTCCGTAGACGAAATGGCCTGCGCCATCGGCCTCTCGCTTTTCCTAGACAAGCTCGGCAAGCGTGCTACCGCTATCTATTCTGGCTCCACGCCAAACGCCCTTGAATTTCTAAAACCAGAAGAAACTTTCGAAAGCACTGCCGATACCCTTCAAGATTTCGTCATCGCATTAAACAAAGACAAAGCCGACCATCTCCGTTATAAATTGGACGGCGATTTCGTTAAAATCTACATCACCCCATACAAAGCCCGCTTATCCGAAGAAGATTTGGAATTTTCTTATGGCGATTTCAATGTAGATCTTGTTTTGGCACTAGACGTAGCTAATGGTATAGATTTGGATACCGCCCTTCGCGAGCACGGTCGCATTATGCACGATGCCGTAGTCGTCAATATTACTACTGGCAAACCAGGTAAACTTGGCGAAATCGAATGGAGCGACAAAAACGCCAGCTCCGTCTCCGAAATGATTGCAAAATTACTATATGGCATGAGCGGCAAAGCTTCCATCGAAAAAGAAGAAGCCACCGCCCTCCTCACTGGCATTGTAGCTGCTACTAATCGTTTTTCTAGCGCTTCTACCACTTCTGAAACCATGAAAATCGCCTCTCGCTTGATGGAATCTGGCGCCAATCAGCAACTTATTTCCAAAAACATCACTCCAGACATCGAAAACGAACTATTTTCCTTTGCCGCCAATACTACCAAAAAAGTCGACAACGACCCAACCAAACTAGACATTGAGCATGGCAACGAAGAGGGCGTAGACGAAAGCAAAGTTGTGGACACTACCGTTACCGAAAAAGAGTCAACGTTGCTAGATGATTTGAAAGCCGCTGAAGCTAGCCTCGCTAATGCCGGTGCAGAAACCACCCCAGAAGCTACTCGTACGCCAATCCGCCTGGATGATAGTGCAGAGCCTGCCCTAACTCCAGAATCTGCCATAGCATCAGAACCTATCCCGGAACCTACAGCTGATGACATCGCAGCGCCAGTTCTGCCTACCCCAATGTTAGACACCAATCAAACCGAAAAAGTCATTGCTCCTTCGGCCGATTTCAACCCAGAGTCCCTTGCCGAGGGAACTAATAAATACGGTCAAATGCTAGAAGATGCTATCTCTGAAGATGGCGGCGCCCCAGTTACCCCTACTGAGCCAATCGTTACCGCCCCAGAGGTTCTAGAAGCCTCAGCCTCTTTATCTAACCCAGCCGCCTCTCTCGCTCCACCGGTTCCGTCTACTCCAGAAATCAATGGTGTGCCAGAGATTAACTATATGCCACTTCCGGGCGACGAAGTTTTGCCTCCTCCACCAGCCCCACCAGTCGATTTTGCTACACCTTCGCCAGTTGACCTCGGTGGGCAACCGGCCATGCAAGACCAAGTTTACACTCCGCAGGCTAATTCTCCAGATGCCTTCAAAATCCCGGGCATGTAATCCTTGATTTTCTTATAACTTTGATATATAATATATATGTGCTGGATTCGTAGCTCAGTTGGTTAGAGCG
>JAZNWC010000017.1:0-9138 GCA_045593145.1 Candidatus Nanosyncoccus sp. | reverse complement strand
CGCCTTCCGGTTGTAAATTCCAAACTTTGTCTAGATGCATAATTTTGCCCTTCAAAATCACATTGAGATAATCTTGGTCCGGCGCCACCAAATCTGCGTCTTCCTTAATCAAATCAGTCATTTTAGTAATATAATGCAACTTACGCAGTTTCTTTAAATCCATCAAAAGCACACCAGAATTAATATATTCTGTATACGGCACGCCGAGAGCTTTTTCTACATAATTCACAAATTCTGGCACCATCGCCACTTTTGGATCTACCCGCCCCGCAATCACATTATCACCAAGGTCAATGTCATACAGTTCGCCGATATCATCCATCAAAATCGTATCGCTATCAACATAAATCCCTTTATCGTATTGCAAAAACATCCTCGCAATAAACGCACGGTAATAATACACCGCATTTGCAAAGAAGTCGCCAGACCCGCTACGCTTCGCACAGTAGCGCACGATGATTTGCATGTAGAGATTATATTTCATTTTATGAAATTCAATTGAACAGTTACGAGTCACCATATTACGAAGACGCAGGCGATTTGCCCAATTCAATTTATCATACATGATAATAATACGATAGTGGCGATTTGGATTCGCATGCTGCATCACCGAATTAATCGACGCCGCCGCATATTTTGCATAATCATCTGTAATCGTATAAAAAACTGGCACGACTTTTGTCTCTTTGATTTTAAACGGGTTTATGCCGGCGTTAAAAATACTCATTTTTTCTTCTCGGACTTTTTAATATATTTAATATAATCGTAAGTACTGTGCTTACTATTTTTCACCAAGCTATCATAGGCTTCTTTGGCAAGTTTGGCACGATTTTCATCTTCGGTTTTTGAAGCATCCGGCCAAAATGGGCCATCAATATAAATATCCATTCTTGGCAAATCACCGCGTTTTTTATTCTTGCGCTTATGATATGTGGTAGTCATCGTAAAAATCGGCAAATTATTACGAGTCGCATATACAAAAGACCTATCACCCGCTGGGAATTTTTTGATACCCGTATAAAACGGCCATACGTGCGCTTCTGGATAAATCACCACCACATTTTTTTGTTTTAAGCGTTTATCAATCGCCGTGTGAAAAGCCGCTTTTTCTTCTTTCGTCTTGCCAAGTGGCATACCACCGATCAGTGGCAATATCTTGCCAATGCCTGGCACCAGCAAATTCACCGGGCTGATAATTGTAAAAATCCTACGGTTCGCCGCAATCGCCGGACCAAACACGTCATGGAATGGATTGGTATGGTTAGCATAAATAAGATAACCTTTACCACGCGCCTTTTTCAATTTTTCACGTCCATAAATCTTGGCTTTCCAATAACCGCGTTCGTAATATTGCCCAAACAACTTAAAACCATGATACAAAATCGACGAATACATCCTTACGAACGGATTTTTTGGAATAAACTCATATCCTTCCGGCAAACCCACTTCTATTTTTTGCTCTTGCTCGTCAGTCTTAATCGGATCATCTTCCTCGGAAGCGTAATAAAAGACTCTCTTCTCTTTTGGGATATCTTTTTGGAAGATTTCGGCTTTTGCCATCACAAATTCTCCTTAAGCTTTTGATACTCTTTTAGTATATCATCATATTCAGTAATTTTCAAAACCGAGTGTACCCGAGCCACATCAAACGGCTTTACTTTTTGGACGCGGAAATACGGCCAGAATTTAAAATTATTACTAAAATGATGCAAAACCGTATCTTCTCGCGGTCTCTCGCCTTGATCATTATATTTTCTTGGCATCAATTTTCGTTTTTCAATCATTTTATTTAACGCCGCTTGGTCTGCCAGCAGCATCCACTTCTTAGCGCATAGTGCCGCCGCTTTTTCAAACATTTTTGTTTTAATACATTCCGGCATATTAAATAACATCACGCCCGAATTCATGTAATCTTGCTTCAGGAAACTTAATTCTTTTTTCTCACGTACATCAACCACGGCTGGGTCATTTTTCTTTTTAAATAAACCGTGATATTTATACCACCTTCGCCCATACATATCAAGCACACCGGCCGCTTCAACGCCATCAAGATTCGTATTATAAAACTCAGAAATATCTTTGCGACAAACCACATCATAATCTAGATATAGTACCCGGTTTAGCGCCGCAATTTCTGGCACTTTATCAATGTAGAGCCGAAGCATAGAACACGGCGTAAAATACGACCCCATGTTTTTCTTCGGCAAATTCGCCACAAACACTTCTGTCGCGTCAATCGATTTTACAAAACTTTTTTTATTCTTTTCTTTTACTAATTTGTCTAGAAACTTCGCGGATTTTTCCGTAAACGCCACTGTGCCTTCATAATTAATTGTGAGAATATAAATATTAAGTGACTCTGTGTTATTTTTTATTAGCGACAAAATCGACACCAAGACTCCATCTTTAATCCCCTTATCGCCACAATATAATATATTCATAATCAACCTAAGTGGTAGCCGGAACGGGACTTGAACCCGTACGAGTTTCCCCATTCGATTTTAAGTCGAACGCGTATACCAATTCCGCCATCCGGCCACTCTTTAATTATATCATAAATTTCAAGAAATAGGCCGCCACGAGCACCACGATTGTAAAAACATCCGCCACGATGATATGCATAATTTTCTTCTTACTTTTACCGGCAAAAATCAAAGTCAAAACTAACGTCGTCACTGCAAAAAATCCTGCCACCAACATTAACGTCATACCAATCCCGGACGGTATACCCGAAATAATTACTCCGCCCAAACCAAAATTCCCAATTTCCGTCAAAATTCCGCCCATCATGCCAATGATATCAAGCGCGAGTCCAATTGGCGCAAAAATCACACCTTTTTCAGAATATTTTTCTGCACTCTCGATTATCAAATTCGGATCTTTGGAAAATCCCCTTACTCGCTTTTTCAACATTCTAGCATCAAAAAACGCCAAATTTTCTTTGCTAGACTGCTCTTTTTCCAAAGCCTGCTCCGCCTTCATTTTTTCGGCTTCAATCTTTTTCAGCTTTGCCCACTCTTTTTCAGTTTCTGCGTCTGCCATAAACTCATTATAGCAAAGAAGCCGCCGCTGCGCCATCTGCCGCTGCGGTTACAAGTTGACGTGTAGACTTGGTCCTACAATCCCCCGCCACAAAAATCCCCGAGCAAGAAGTTTTGCAATCTTCGCCAGCCACTACGTAACCATCTTTATCAAGTTCTACCAAATCTTTTACAAACTTCGTATTCGGCACGCGCCCAATTGCTACAAACACCGCCTCAGCATCCTCCGGAATCGGGTCATCGTGATGAATATGATAAACTTTAGCCGCAATATTCTCAAGATATTTAATCTCATGCTTGGCAGTATTTCCGCTGCCCACTACCACCACCGGCTTGCCCTTATAAAGCGCGCCGTCACAAGTTGCACAGTACGAAATTGGTCTTTTCCCCGCATCCGCCGCCTGTTTTTCGCTAAGTTTTCGTGGCTCAGTACCAGTCGCAATTATTATCGACCCAGCTTCAAAATCCCCATCATCTGTTTTTACCACAAACCCATCATCTTTTTTCTCAATTTTTTCTACCTTGTTATATTCAACTTCGGCCCCCAAATCTTTCATCTGCTTAAAAATCTTTTGTGACAAATCTGCACCAGACACGCCGTAATCCCCCGGCCAGTTTTCGATATTAACTGTATTTATAATCTGCCCCCCTTGCATACGTTCTTCCAAAACAAGTACTGTCTTACCTGCCCTACAAGCATAAATCGCCGCCGTCATCCCGGCAATTCCTGCGCCCACGATTATCACGTCGTATTTCATCATGCCTCCATCATTTTTTCAAGTTTTTTCGGCGAAATTACACCTACTTCGCGCCGCACTTCCACGCCATCTTTCAAAACCACAAAACACGGAATTGTCGACACTTCGTATTTTTCCGCCAACTCTTCTTCATCATCAATATTAATGGCTGTAACTTTTATTTCCGGATGACTCGAGATAAACTCCTCCACCACCGGTTTCATCATTTGACACGGCCCACACCAATCCGCATAAAAATCTAAAAGTTCCATTACAAAAGCTCCTTTATTTTATCTTCAAATTCCTCTGGCTTGTCGGTCGGCCCAAAACGATACACCACCTCACCATCGCGATTCACCAAAAACTTAGTAAAATTCCACTTGATAAACCCTTTTTCTTTACCAACTCCCGGCATTTTAGAAATCGCCTTCATCGCGAGTTTATTTTTCATGCCCTTTGGCTCTGGGTCATCCGAGATTTGCTCTTTTAAATACTTCCAAATCGGCTCCGCTTCGTCGCCGTTTACTTCAATTTTTGCTAATTGGTCAAAAGTAGTTTTGTATTTGGCTGTGCAAAATTCGTGGATTTCATTGTCATCTCCAGGCGCCTGATGGCCAAATTGATTACACGGAAAATCCAAAATTTCCAAACCTTTTTCGTGATATTTTTTATAAAGATTTTCGAGTCCTTCATACTGCGGCGTAAATCCACAACCAGTTGCCGTATTTACAATCAACAAGACTTTGCCTTTATAGTCCGCAACAGATTTTTCACCATCTTTACGAGTTTTTATTTTGTAATCATATATGCTTCCCATAGTCATTCTCCTAATTATACTTTGTTTATTACCGGAATCACAATTGGCGTGTGTCCAGTCGCATCAAACAGAATATGCGTAATATCTTCCTTGATTTCTTCTTTCAATACCTTCATTTCTGGGTCAGTAGAAATCGATTTGTCCGTCTTTTGACGAAGATAATGACGAATCTTACCAATCAACTCTTCTGAATTATCAAGATAAATAAATGCACGCGACACAATATCTGGAGTTTTCATCAAGTGCCCGGTCTTTTTATTCAAAGTAAGAACAATCACAAAAATCCCTTCGCGCGAGATATGAATTCTATCTTTTACTACTGCTTCGTGCACCGGTTGGTCGGCATCATCATAGAGTTTGTTACCCACATGAATACGTCCACATTTTTTAATTTTCTTTTCTGGCGTAAGTTCTACAATATCACCATCATCCGCCACCAAAATCCGCTCGCGTGGAATACCAATTACATTTTCCGCCATCTCGGCATTATGCTCCAGCATATAAAACTCACCGTGATATGGCATATAATTAGTCGGGTGCATCCGAGTTACAAACTCTACGTGATCTTCAAAGTAAGCATGGCCAGACAAATGCAAAGGCCCAATATTAGTAAGATGTGTTTTACCATTTTGAATCACCTGCGCACCTTCACGAAGCAGCCCATCTACCGTACCTACCACATGTGGCTCATTGCCCGGAATCGGGTTAGACGAAAACACAATCGTATCCGTAGCTTTAATCTTAATATATTTATGTGCACCAGTCACCATACGATTAAGCACTGCGTTCATTTCGCCCTGCGAACCAGTACAAACAATACAAACTTTTTCGTCTGGCAATTTGATTATGTCTTCCATTTTTACAATCGTATCTTTTGGCACTTTGATAGACTTCGCCCGAAGCGCCACTTCTACGTTATTTATCATCGAAAATCCCGAAAACGCTACTTTGCGCCCACGCGCTGCCGCCTCTTTCAAAACTAATTCAATACGCGAAATTTGTGATGAAAAACACGAAATAATCACCCGCCCATTCGCATAATGGTCCATCACTTTACCCAAGTTTTCGCCCACATCGTATTCAGAATGTGGATGACGCCCCGGCGAATCGATGTTAGTAGATTCGTTTAACATTAAATCAATTCCTTCGGTTTTGACAATTTCGTCTAAACGCTCATAATCCGTTTGGATGCCCATTGGGTGCTCCTCGTGGCGCCAGTCACCAGAAAGATAAATCGTGCCATTTGGTGTACGCACCAAAATCGCCGCATTACCCGGAATCGAGTGCAAAGTATGGATAAACTCTACATTAAAATGCTCGCTTACTTGATATTTTTGATGTTGCAAAGGCTGTACCACCTGATAGTTCAACTCCGGCACATCTTCTAGCTCGGACATTTGTTTCTTAATCATGCCAATCGTAAAATCCGTACCATAAATCGGCGTCAAAGGATTAAAATGTGGAAGCAAATGCCTGCATGCTCCAATATGGTCTAGGTGCGCGTGCGTAAACAAAATCGCCTTTACCTTTTCACGGTTATCTTCTAGATATTTAATATCTGGAATCATGTAGTTTACACCAGGATAATCTTCGCCAGCAAACAAAACGCCCATGTCTATTACAATCATTTCGCTCTTGTACTCGATGATGGTCATATTTTTACCAATACCAAACTCACCCACACCGCCAATCGGGATAATTTTGACCGATTCCGGATCTGGGCGCATCGATTTTAACTTGGCGTTAGTGATTTGCTCGCCGTTGTAGCCGTTGTAGCGTGACTTATTCACCGGAATACCAATAATATGTTGCGTAGCTTGCGCATTTACGTCTTGGCTCAGCATCCTCTGGTGATGCACCATTTCGCCTTTTTTAGTACTTACAGACAAATTTACCTTGCGTTTTTCTGCCTCAACTTTTTGTTTGGCCTTTGGCGTAGCAGTTTTCGCAGTTTTTTTGCCAGCCTTTGCAGCTACTTTTAGCTTCACTAGTTTTTCGTCTTTGCCACCAGGGCCGAAATTCGAGTTAAAATTACGCTTTTGCGCTTCTTCGAATTGTTTTTTAATATCCGGCAGACGCTCTGCTCTTGATTTCAAAAGGCGCGCACGACGCTCCTCTTCTTTTATATTCATAAAATTCCTTTTTGTTAATTACAAGTAAAAATCAGTAATCTAATTATATCAAATCTATTGTACTTTTTCAACATTTTTGCTATAATTAATATATACAGCATTTGACCGACCCGGCAGGGCCGGCTGTTTTATTTTAAGAAGAAAGGAAAAAATGGAAAACCTAGACTTAAAACAAATGTCCGCTATGGTTGACATCATTGCCGAAGAAAAAGGCTTACCAAAAGAAACCGTTCTCGATGTTATCGAGCAAGCCATTGCTGCCGCTTGGCGAAAAGATAACGGCGACCGCGACATGAACGTTCGTGCCGTTTTAAACACCAAAACTGGCGAAGCCGACGTTCTCGTCTCTCGCGAAGTCATCGAAGACGATGTCGCCTACAACCCATCTACCGAAATTCCATTGAAGGAAGCTGGCAAAGGCGCCAAAATTGGCGACGTTGTAGAAGAAAAATTCAAAGTCACTACTTTTGGCCGTGTTGCCGCAATGACTGCTAAGCAAGTTGTGGTTCAACGTCTCCGCGAAGCCGAAAACGACGCCGTGCTTACCGCCTTTGAAGACAAAGTCGGCACTGTAGTTACCGGCACCGTTTCTCGCGTCGAGCCAAAGCTCGTTCGCGTAGATCTCGGTCGCGCCAATGGTATCATGCCACGCTCCGAACAAATCGACGGCGAATATTACACCGTTGGTAGCCGCATCAAAGTCCTTATCAAAGGTATCGAGAGAAACGACCGCGGCGCGCAACTTATTCTCTCTCGTGGTTCCGCCGAATTTATCGAATATCTCTTCCGCCAGGAAGTTCCAGAAATCGAAAACGGCACCGTAGAAATCCGTGGCATCGCTAGAGAAGCTGGTCGCCGCACTAAAATCGCTGTAATGTCCACCGTTCCAGGCGTAGATCCAGTTGGCACCTTCGTAGGTGGCCGCGGTATCCGCGTCCAAGCCGTAATGAACGAAATCGGTGATCGCGAAAAAATCGATATTATCAACTGGAGCGACAATGCTTCTGAATACATCCGCGAAGCTCTTTCTCCGGCAGAGGTAATCAAAGTTGATATCGACGGCAAAAAAGCCAAAGTTTACGTATCCGAAGACCAACAATCTATCGCAATTGGCAAGCAAGGCCAAAACGTTCGACTCGCTTCTAAACTTACTGGCTACGACATTGACATCGAACTCTCTAAAGCTCCAGCCAAAAAGAAAAAACAAAACGTTGAAGACTCTCTTCTCTCCGCTATCGAAGAAGCCGAAGAAGAATAATCTTTATCCAAACAAAAAGAGTGTTGTAAAAATTACAACACTCTTTTTTTATTGTCACAAGCATATTATAATGATAGATATGAACCCTGAGAAAATATCAAATCAAACTGAGACTAGTTTTGATACTGCTGACGAGCCTTTGACTTGGGTGGAGCATGTAAAACGCGCAAAAGAGCTTATTCAACAAAAAATCACTGGCGAAAAAACACCTAGCGAGAATTATCTTCTTTCTGAACACCTTGACCCTACCGAGAAAAAGGCCTGGAAAAACCTTATCAAAGATTGGGATAAAGACATAAATGTGAACGTGAGTAGCGAACTAGGCAACCTGATGGAAAAATACATCAAGGACCCAAACTATCAATTTGGTATTCATCGTTCTAGCGATATAGATGGAGCGAAATATCAAACAGATGCAACACTCCATAGTATTATGAAAAATGGCCTCGTTGTACTTGGTGATTCCATGAGTGGTTCTATCCGCAATAATGCCGATCCAAGCAAAACCGTATCGTTTTGTAATAATATTATGGATGCAATTATTTTTACCAAATCTAGTCGGAATGGTTCCACGGGAGCCATATTAGTGGCCATCCCAAGCGAATTTGTGAATAAAGACGGCGAACTCCTTCCTGGCAAAGCGGAAGAAGTCTACAACTATGACGAAATCGGAAATGCACACATCAAACCAGAATATATGCTTGGTTTTGCCCCAAATCTCGGAAAAGGATCTACTGTTAATTTTGTCTCAAGAGAGAAAATCTTAAACAAATAGAAAAAACCACTCTTTCGAGTGGTTTTTCCATAATTTGGCACCTTCCTAGTTTCCCGCAAAGCAGTATAATCGGCGCGACTGGGCTTGACTTCTGTGTTCGGAATGGGAACAGGTATTACCCCAGCGCTATGGGCACCAAACTGTAATAATAATTTAACGTCATTATTATTACTATTGATGTCCATAAGGTTTCCAAATAAAGATTTTAATGACGCGCGACGTTATCCAACGTCGGTTGCTAGCTAAGTCCAAGACATAAAAAGGCGATGGACCTATTAGTACTTCTCAGCTCCACATGTTGCCATGCTTCCACTTAAAGCCTATCAACCAGATCTTCTTTCTGGAGTCTCCTAGGGAATTCTTATCTTGGAGTGGGCT